>NZ_JAVRBY020000106.1:0-14381 GCF_034531035.1 Nostoc sp. DedQUE02
AATGCCCAATACAACTCTTGGAGAGGCTGCACTTCTCTACGAGACGCTCCGCGAACGACTACGCGGAAATCGAGCGAAGTCGAGATTCTGTTACCACGCCAACGACTGCGCGATAGTTGAGCGTAGTCGAAACTCAGTACAAGTCGCTCGATTACCGCGCAGCGATGCACTGAGCGGCTTGCCGTGAGCGGAGCCGTTGGCGCAGCCTCTCGTAGAGAAGGGAGTCGAAGTGTCGAAACTCAGTACAAGTGCCCCATTCCCAATTCTCAATTTTTAATTTAAGGCTTGACAAAAACTACACCATAAGCACTAGGAGATAGATACTCTTTGGCTGCTTGCATCAAGTCTGTGGCATCTTGGCTCTGAATTATCGCCGGGTAGTTAAAGGCGGGTTCTAAATTTCCCACTAAAGACTGATAATAACCATACAACCCAGAGCGATCGCTTGGTGTTTCGTTGCCAAATATAAATCTGTTAGCGACTCGCCGCCGTATACGGGCAATTTCTGATTCTCTTATCAACTCTGTTTGTAGTTTGCTAATGTGTTGAGCGATCGCATCCTCTACAACTGCTAAATTTTCCACTGCACATTTAGCTGAAATATAAAATGTCCCTTGCAGCTGATTGCTCATGTTACTCACAGAAATTGAAGTAACCAATCCCCGTTCTTCCCGTAAATCCCTCACTAGTCTTGATGTCCGTCCATGTCCCAAAATTCCGGCTAAAACATCCAATCCATAGGTGCGATCTAACTGTGTTATTCCTGGAACTCGCCAAACCATCACTAGCCTTGCTTGTTGCAGACTTTCATCGATAAATTCTCGACGGACAATTTCTGTAAATGGTGATTCAGGATTCAGGGGAGAGACGCGATTAATCCCGTCTGTAATGGGCTGGGAAGTAGCTTTTGTAAATCCTTCTGCAACAGTTGCAATTAATTCTTCTACTGGCAAATTGCCCACAGCCACAGCCGTAATTGACTGGGGTTGATACCAATTAGCATGAAAATCTCGCATCTGCTGGGGTTTAAGTCCGGCTATCACCGATTCTGGCCCCAATACTGGACGGCGATAAGGTAAATAATCAAAGGCTGTCTCCATCGCCCGCCGATATGTACGTCGTTGGGGATTATCTTCTGAACGTCTAATTTCTTCTAAAACTACCAATCGCTCACGTTCAAAAGCATCATCAGGAATACTCGCATTCGATACTACATCTATTTGTAGTGGCGCAAGCTCGGCAAAATCTTTGGGGGCAGTAGTTATATAGTAATGAGTATAATCTTGGCTCGTAGCGGCATTGGTGACAGCACCCCGCTCTTCTATTCGACGTTCAAATTCGCCGCTAGCCAGTCGTTGTGTTCCTTTAAAAATCATGTGTTCTAAAAAGTGAGCCATGCCGTTAATGGCATCAGGTTCGACAGCAGAGCCAACTTTAATCCATAAGTTGAGGTTTACGGCTTCAACTGGCATTTGCTCGGCAATGATTGTCAAACCATTGGGCAACTGGTGCAGCGTCGGAGCATTGAGACTAGTAAATTTCCGCAGGGTTGAAGTCATTGCTAATTGTGTGTGAGGAGCGATATTACTCCTTTATCTTATCTAGGACTTAAAATAAGCACTGCGATCGCACCACGAAGAAGACTCTAGGTTAGATTACGAACCGCAGAGGCACAGAGAACACAGAGAGGAAGCCTCTCACCCAGCAATTTTTGGTTGGTCGTTAATCTCGATCGCGCTGTAAAATTATGAATAGCAATATTAAGAATTATAAAGATAAATATCAATGTCCAGCATTTCTGTTGACAAAAGTAAATCTCGTGTAGTGGTTATTGGTGCAGGAATAGGTGGACTAACTGCTGGAGCATTATTAGCTCATAGAGGTTACAGTGTCTTAATTTTGGATCAAGCACTTGTACCAGGTGGCTGTGCTTCGACGTTTAAACGTCAGGGATTTACCTTTGATGTGGGAGCAACTCAGGTGGCGGGGTTGGAACCAGGGGGAATTCACCACCGCATTTTCTCAGAATTGGACATAGATTTACCGCCAGCAACGCCTTGCGATCCTGCTTGTGCGGTATATTTGCCTGGGGAAAGTACACCGATTAATGTTTGGCGCGACCAAGAGAAGTGGCAAGCGGAACGACAAAAACAATTTCCTGGTAGCGAACCGTTTTGGCAGTTGATGGCAACTTTGTTTGATGCCAGTTGGGAATTTCAAGGACGCGACCCAGTGCTACCGCCGCGAAATTTATGGGATTTGTGGCAGCTAGCGCAAGCGGTGCGTCCCAGTACATTAATTACTGTACCCTTCACTTTGTTTACGGTAGGAGATGCTTTACGGTTATGTGGATTGGGAAATGACCGACGATTGAGAACTTTTTTAGATTTGCAACTGAAGCTATACTCTCAGGTAGATGCAGAACAGACAGCATTACTTTACGCAGCCACAGCATTGAGTGTATCCCAATTGCCCCAAGGATTGTTTCATCTCCAGGGAAGTATGCAAGTGTTGAGCGATCGCTTGGTACAATCCTTAGAAAGAGATGGCGGCAAATTGTTGATGCGCCACACTGTAGAAGAAATCAAAGTAGAAAACGGCAAAGCTAATGCTGTAGTCATTAGAAATCAGAAAACTGGCGAAGTCTGGACAGAAGCAGCCGACCACATAGTTAGCAATGTCACCGTGCAAAACTTGGTGCAGTTATTGGGACAAGTACCATCTGGATATCAAAAGCGGGTGGAAAAACTACCCCAAGCATCGGGTGCGTTTGTGGTGTATTTGGGTGTAGATGCCAGCGCGATTCCGTCTGAATGCCCTCCTCATCTACAATTTCTGTACGATGTCAATGGCCCGATTGGGGAGAATAATTCCCTATTTGTTTCCGTCAGTCATCCTGGAGACGGCCGCGCACCGGAAGGGAAAGCGACAATTATTGCTTCTTCATTTGTCGATCCTGCACAGTGGTGGCAGACTGAAGATTATCAAGGACTAAAAGAAAAGTTTACCCAAGAAGCGATCGCTCGTCTTTCCCAATACTTCTATCTCAAGCCAGAAACGATTATTCATCAAGAAGCCGCCACACCCCGCACCTTTGCCCATTTCACAGCCCGCGATCGCGGTATAGTTGGTGGCATAGGTCAAAGGATTCCTACCTTTGGCCCCTTTGGATTCGCCAATCGTACACCTATCCAGAATTTATGGTTAGTTGGTGATTCCACCCATCCCGGCGAAGGTACTGCTGGGGTGAGTTATTCGGCGCTAACGGTAGTCAGACAAATTGAGGCGCAATGACTTCCAGCAGATTTCAAGGAAAGTGAGGTACACAAGTTCGCGTCTGTTACCCAGGTATAAAGCGTGTTTTACTTCTGAATTCTGAATTCTGCTGTATTAGCTATCAATAATAAAAAAGTCCTCCTTGGTTGAGAAGCAAGTCATACTTGTAACCGATGGCAAAGGGGACGGAAAACTGGTCAAATTAAGTTATTGTTGCGAATGCTGGAGTAATGACAGACAGCGTTTTAATTCTTGGTGGACGAGGGCGGATTGGTAGCAGTGTTGCTCAGGATCTCGCTACTCATACGCAGGCTCAAATTACGATTACTGGACGTTCTGCGGAGTTTGGCAAGGCTGTTAGCTTGTCTTCGGGAGGACAAGTGCAGTTTTTGGTGTTGGACTTGGCAGAAGTTGACAAGTTGCAAGATGCGATCGCAAACTCTAACTTAGTCATCCACTGTGCTGGGCCATTTCACTATCGAGATACTAATGTTCTCGAAACCTGTATTGATCTAGGCGTCAATTATGTAGATGTCAGCGACCATCGTTCTTATACCAGCAAAGCCCTCAATTTTAGTGAAAAAGCTGTTGCTGCTGGGGTGACAGCAATTATTAATACTGGCATTTTTCCTGGTATTTCTAATAGCATGGTACGTCAAGGTGTTGAACAATTTGATAAACCAGAAAAGATCCATTTAAGTTATTTAGTTTCCGGTTCTGGTGGTGCTGGCATTACAGTGATGCGGACAACTTTTTTGGGGTTGCAGTATCCTTTTGAAACTTGGATAAATGGAAAATGGGAGATAATTAAGCCTTATAGCGAAAGAGAGTTAGTCGAGTTTCCACCTCCCTATGGACGCACGGGAGTTTATTGGTTTGATATGCCAGAGACCTTTACATTGCCTAACGCTTTCCCATCAGTAAAAACTGTAATTACTAAGTTTGGCTCTGTTCCCGATTTTTACAATCATCTAACTTGGATTGCTGCACATATTTTCCCCAAGTGGTTAATGCAGCGTCGTTACATGATTGAATTTTTGTCTCATGTCAGCCATTCGATGACAGATGTGACTAATAATTTTAGTGGAATTGGGGTAGCAGTTCGTTCAGAAGTTACAGGACAAAAAAATGGTGAAACCGCAATTTATTGTTCAACTGTAGTGCATGAAAATACAGCCGTGGCTTCTGGTTACGGTACAGGTAGTATTGCCCAATTATTGCTAGAAGGTAAACTAAAAAAACCAGGAGTTTTTGCTGTAGAAGAAGCACTACCAACAAATTTATTTGAAGAGGTAATGCAAAACCGAGGGATTAAAATTAATCACAGTTGGTTATAGCTTAATCCAAGTGTATTAAGCACACTCGGTGAAATATCTCATCCGATTTCACGAAATATTCAGATACAGAGGTAGGGGCGTACATCTGTACACCCTACTATAGATAAAAATTAATATACCTTGCGATAGAAGGAAAAACTGTACCTAAACATTTAGGATGCCTGTGAGCCTGAAATATTGCATATATTTATACATTATTAAGGCTTATAGTGGTTTTCAATTGCATGGAATACAGACCTAACGCCTTGCCCCTTCTCTACTGGCGTTGGGGTAAAACTCAAAGCCTCTTAAGAGCAGAAGAGAGGTTAAAACTGTACTGCACCCAAGCGAGAAGCGCTATATAACAGAACAATTAGGAGGAGTTTTCGTGCAAAAAATTCTATTAACTTTAAAACAAGCATTACGTTCAAGCTTTTTGGTTATTGGTTTAATGGTTTTCATTAGCTTGTCAGCTTCTTTCATTTTCGTTCAACAAGCTAGTTATGCAACTACTCTTGAGGAATTAAAGCTAATACCGCCAGAGTATAAACCAAATTCTGAAGAAAAAATTAATCGTGCTAACGAATTTGACCCAGGTGTTGGCATTCAAGAAGAAGAACGACAAGAAGCTTATGAGCAAGCAAAAAAGGATTCAAAAAATCTTAATACTTTAGAGAAAACTTACGAAAGGAATTTGAAGGCGGAACAGCAACAAAATCCTCCAGAAACTTTTGGTGAAAAAGCAAAAGAAGTTATTGAAAAGGTGACAGGAAAATAGAAAATATAGACCTAACTTCCAAGTCCTTGCCTACTAGTATTGGGAAGAAAGATTCAAAACCTCTCTCCGGGTTAGAATTGCAGGTTTAGAAATTTAAATTGTTGTGTGTGCTGAGAGTAGGGCAATATCAACAATTTAAGGTGTGTTATGCTAAAGGCTAACACACCCTAAAAATAAAAATTGCTTTTACTCAAATTCATCTATTGTAGCGGGAGTATTGGCCTTTATCTTATTAGCAATATTGCGCTCATACCACTTCATTAAGGGAGTTGCACTTATGCCATGTATAATCACAGAAGCTACAATAGTAGTGTAAGTTATCCAAGCAATTTGTTCAGCAGCTTCACCTTTTAAACCATTACCAAAGGCATAGGCGAGATAATATAAAGAGCCGACTCCGCGAATACCAAACCATCCAATTAACCACCTAGTTCCTGGATGAAAGGTTCGGCGGTGTGATTCTACAGGACGTTTGCCTATTGTACTAATCCAAACTCCTACAGGTCGGATTATGAAAAATAATAAAACTATCACTAATAAAGACTGCATACCATAGTTGAGCATTGGCTTGAATAATAATATTGATCCCAATAGTAAAATTGTTCCAACTTCCAGTAGTTTTTCAAGTTGCTCAACAAATTCCAACTGTGCTAGCGGTTTTTCAGGATTTCTGTAACTGCGTTGGACAACTAAACCAGCAACAAATACTGCCAAAAATCCATAACCATTTACCATTTCTGTTAAAGAATAAGTTATTAGAATTGTGCTGATAGCAATAAAATCTTCCATTAACTCATCGGTACGACGGCGTTTTTGAATTTTTTTGTCAATCAAAACTATAGATTTTGCAACAACAAATCCCATAATAATACCAGCTGCGATCGCCCAAATTAAATCAACCGCAATCCACTGTTTAAACCAGTTCTCCCATTTGTCATTTTCTAATGCATGAAGCCCAAAATAAACGAAAGGAAAAGCTAAAGCATCATTTAACCCACCTTCAGAAGTTAAACCAAATCTCAACTCATCTTGGTCGTTTATATCGGTCAATTGTACTTCTGATGCTAATACTGGATCGGTAGGTGCAAGAATTGCTCCTAATAAAATCGCTTCTCCCCAACTCATCCCTAAAAACAATTTACCCACAATAGCCAGAGCAAAAATTGAAATTGGCATTAGAAATCCAATCAATCGAGCTGTAATAGCCCAAGTCCCCAACCTGAGAGGACGAACAATTCTTAAGCCACAGCTAAACACAGAAATAATTACTACAAGTTCTGTGATTCTTTCCAGCACTTCGGCATTAAAAACTTCATCTCGACGTAATTGAATCAGCCCAAAGGCGTAAGGGCCTAGCAAAATACCAACTACTAGATAGATAAGGGCAAAAGAAAGAGGTAAGCGAGCAATCCAACCTGACCCTAACGTTACCATCAGTAGAAGTAGACCAATCACAAATAGGTCAACAATATAGATATCTACCATATAGCGATTTATATAAAAATTAGGCGTTACTTTGTAAGCTTAGTTGTAATACCTTGGTGTTAGAAATTACCTATGGGCTGATTTTCTGGAATTGGAGATTGGCGATTCACACCTGCTACTAAATTTGAAAAGAAGGGAATAAATAAGATTGCGCTTTGATTATTCGCGCCTAGATTACAACACAGCCCCTAAATTAATGGGATGTAGCACGAAAATATAGCTAATATACATTGGAAAAGCTCACTTCTATTTCTCTCTTCCTTTAAGAAGAGACTTTGAATTTCCCCCTTATACCATTTCACGAAATTCTTGATACAAATCAGTTTTTCTGCTTCCCCTGCAAGAATCTGTATCAAATTTATACCAATTCTTTGTGAAGCTGCATAGAATTTTACCCCACCCCTTAATCCCCTCCCCGCTTGCAAAAAAGTGGAAAATCCGGTTCCCTCCTCGCTTGCGCTACGGTGTACACACAAGTCTTCTAGAGTTTCCCCAGAGCCTTTTGATCCCCCCAACCCCCCTTAAAAAGGGGGGCAAAAGTCTCTAAAAGTCCCCCAATTTATCGGGGGATTTAGGGGGATCTCCAACGATTTTGGGTTTGTACAAAGATGTGTGTACACCGTAGCTCGCTTGCGGGGAGGGTTAGGGTGGGGTTCTTTCCGCCTGCAACTTCATATTAAATTGGTATTAAGGTGAAACGGTATTAGAACGTTGGGAAGGGGGTTAAGTTAATCGTTAGCTTTTCCACAGACTTGAATTGTTAAGATACACACCTCTACGCTCCTAGCAACGGTCTATATTTCCTACTTTCTCACTCAAATATCGCCTATTTTAGTACAAATATACTATAATAAAGATAGCATTCACAAAGCCTAGCCAAATATATAACGGCTCTGTGAAAACCTTCTGGAAGATGGATTCAAGGGTTAGTTCGATGATGAAGCATTACATTCTCAACCTCAATCCGACTGCCAAGCATGAATGGGATCGGTGTATTTTACGTGACCCGTTGACTGCCAAACGCCCAGACATTGCCAAATTAATTGCTGAAGCGGTTGGTGCTGATACAGGCAGTTATTTAGTGAGCGTGAATATCGAAGTTCAAGTTTTGGAGCAAGCCGCAGTCCCTCAAGCCGAACAACTCTCGCTTTCATTTCCAGAAGTGAGTGTGCCGTCACAACCACAACTGCGGGAAGCGGCTTGAGTTAAAGTGCAGAGTTTAGCAGAAAGCCTGCATAAGCAGGCTGACTTCGTGTAGCCGGAGACTGAAGTCTGACGGCTAACGGAATCATGAGTAGATTTGGCCTGAGAGGAAAATTATTAAATGATGCAACTGAGTCATTATCCAGCTGCAATTGCACAAGCTGCTCAACGGGCTAATGAAATAGACTCTCAGTTGATGGCAGTGCAGCACCAAATTAACCGATTTGAAGGCAATGCGGATCGTATCGCCGCCTTTGAGATAGATTTGAAAAATGATGCTCAACGCAAGGCTCGTCGCTTTGAAGTGCTGCTTGTGAATCAGGAATATCAAAAAGCAATAGACACCCAAATTCGATTAACTCTTGATAAAGCAAATGCAATCGCTCATTTGGAATATCTGCGTAACCAGTTTAGTGTAGCTAAGTTAGAAGCAAGATTAGCGATCGCTCAACAACTTTCTGATTTGGAATCTCGTGAATTAGTTGGTTTATAATCACACCCATAAACCCTAAACTTGAATCAGGGGTTATTCTGCAATACACTTTGACCTCTCTCCTAAAAGGAAAGAGGTTTTGAATCTTACTCCCCAACGCTACAAGGGTTGGGGCTGGGGGTTAGGTGTGTTTTAATCTGTGATATCATGTCCGCCAAATTAACCATAAGAAAAGAACCCCACCCCTTAATCCCCTCCTCGCAAGCGGGGAGGGGAGACAAAGCATAGCTTTGGCGGGGTGGGGTTCTTGGGGCAATACAGTTCAGTTAAGCTTTTTTCTCTCCCCCTGCTCCCGAAGCCTCCCCTGCTTCCCCTGCCTGCCTTAACAAATAAATTTGCTGAACTGAACTGTATTGGTTCTTGGGATTTAATAAGCAATCAAGCGGACATGATATGAGACAGCAGTTGGGCAATTTGCTGATTAATAATTGCAACATCAAAACGCCGACTAGCAGTAGTCCGGGCATTATTGGCTATAGTTGCAGTTATTTCCGTCTCCTGAAGACAGGTGATAATTACTTGTGCAAGTTCCTGGGGTTCTCCTGGGGTCACGAGAAAACCATTAAGTCCATGTTCTACTAATTCCATTACACCGCCAGCTTTTGCTGCAACTACAGGTTTTCCACATAGCATCGCCTCAACAATCACTCTACCAAAAGGTTCTGCGGAAATAGAGGTATGTGCTACCAAATCACAAGCTGCCATTAATTGAGGAATATCAGAACGAAATCCTAAAAATTTGACGCGGTTTTCTAATCCTAGTTCAGCAACTTGTTGGTGTAATTGTTGGACGTAATCTTGTTCGCCAAATAGGGCATCACCCACTAAAATTGCTATCACCTCTGGCGGACATTTGGCAAGGGCATCAATTAAAATATGCTGTCCTTTCCAAGGTGCAAGACGACTAAAATGTCCGATTACAAATTTTCCTTGCAATCCTAACTGTTGCTGTAATTGATTAATGTCAGACTCATCAGTTTGATATTTTTTTGAATCAAAGCCATTATAGACCACTTCGATAATGTCTGAGCGTCCTCCCGCTTGGATAAAGGCTGCTTGACTAGCTTGGGAATTAGCAATTACTAATGATGCAAAACGATTAGCTAAGTTAACAGCAATCCGAAGATTCGTTTGGCTAAAATGTTCTTTAGAAAGAATATCATGTAAATGATAAACTAGAGGGCGACGGCTGAAGAAACTTGCTAATGCTCCGACAACTAATGCTTTTTGAGTGTTGGCATAAATTAAATCGTATTCACGCGCTATTTTAACTACTTTAGTAATCAAAGGCGTAAGTTGTGCCAAACTCTTTAATCCTTGCACTAAACTGCTTTCTTTGCGAACTTGGATTGCTTGAGTTGCAAGAACTTCTACTGGGATATGATTTTGCTGTAGTATCTCTTTAAATGAACCATCTGCAAATAAACCTACCAAAGCGCTATCGCTATAAGGTTTAGCAATATCTATTAAACATAATTCTGCGCCGCCTGGTTTACCACTTTGGTCTAGAAAAAAAATTCTCATTAAACCTCTATTTTAGCTAATTTTACCCACGTAGCACCCCTAATATCTATGACAATTTTTTGTTTAAGCTAATAAAATTTTCCGTACTTGTTGAGCGATTTGATTCCAGTCGTAATGTGTGGTGGCGTACTGGCGACAAGCTGAACGTGAAGGTATGGGGATATTTCCCAAAAGTACTTGTTCTAATTTTTCAGCAATGGCTGAGGTTTCTGTTGAAGTAGTAATTAAATCGGGTGAAAATCCTGATACAATTTCTGGCATTCCCCCAACCGGGGTACATAAAACGGGAGTACCACACGCTAGAGACTCGATTATTACTAATCCGAATCCTTCAAAAGATTGACTAGGCATAACGGTTAATTCAGCAGCTTGATAAGCTATAGGCAATTGCTCATCAGGTAGAAAACCTAAAAATTTAACGTTGTCGGCTAGCCCTAATTCTATAGCCTGTTGTTGTAGTGCAGCTTGGATGTGACCACGACCTGCGATCGCTAACCAAACATCTGGTATTCTGGGCTTAATTATAGCCAGTGCTTGCAATAATTTGTCAACTCCGGTTCGATGTACTAAGCGGCGTGATGTAAATATGATCCGGCGATTACTTGGCCAGCCTAGCTTTGTACAAGCTTCCTGGGATGATAAATTTGGCTGAAACCAGTTAATATCAACTCCACCAGAAATAATATTAATTTTGCTCCACGGTACTTGATATTTATCATGTAGAATTTTGCCAAATGCTTTGCTCAAAACAATGAAGCGATCGCAGCGATTATAAGTGTTTTGTTCTATTAACCAATGCTTGATTAAAAGACTGAGGTTTTTATTAACTACTTCTTGCTGACTCTCAGAAGCCCAAGGGCCATGAAAGTTAAAAGTAACTGGTACTCCCTTTGGTAAAATATCTAAAATAGGGAAACTGTATAATGCAAAGTGTAAATTAATAGCATCTAGTTTGCTGGTTCTTGTTTTCTGAAAATTAGTGCGAATCGACCATAATCTTTGCCAAATAGCACTGTCGGGACTCGCTAAATTAGTCAACTTAATCGGCGAATTTGTTTCAGCCTCTGGTAAACCGACTCCGCATAATTCAACCTGGTCTTTATTTGCAGCTAATTTATGAGTAAGTTCATAAATATACCTTTCTAATCCTCCGGGATTTTTGGGAAACCATCCCAATCCAAGGGTGAGAATTGATGCAGGTGATGAAGCAAAATTTTCTGGTTTATTTTCCACTGATATATCTCCTATAAATATATTAAAACAGGCGCACATCTATGCGCTCATACATATGTATCTAAACCGGAATCATTAAAATTTGCGAATATACATTACCAATAAAATTTTTTGTATAGAACACCAATTTATAAACTATTTATATGTCAACGTCAACAGGGAATGAAACCTGTATTTTTCTTAACTAAACAACACCGACATAGATATATATGATACCTTCCAATCTATAAAGCTGAATGCTATAGAGGGAAAGAAAAAAACTGATATAAAGTAATATATTTAAAGTTGTTTTGTATTAATATTTACCATTTTTGTTAAATAGCAAGTAAAGATTAATACATAAAATATGTTAGCTGAAAATTCAAACCATCAGGTGAGTTTTATAAAAATTATATAAAACTTGCTATTAAATCTCATGTCTATATATAGCCTGTATCTTAGCCACTTCAAAATAGTTATATTTTTTGCGGATTACCGAAAAAACCATTGTATATAAATAATTAAAAGCTTAAAAAGTATATGAAAAATAAATTACTGGCGCAGTTAATAAAACTCCGTCACCAACTCAACCAGCATCTCAAAAAAATATTTAAGATTAGATATATACAAAAAAGTAAAACTTTCAACTTTTTACTCAGTCTGGCTGTTGGAGTAATTGTTACTACTCTTGGAATTACAACAGACTGGGCGACAACTGGAACACGCACACTTATTTATAAAACCTCGTCGATAAGTAATACTATTGGCACTAAAATGCCGATACAAAACAAACCCACACTTACACACAAAGAAATCTCGATAAGTAATACTATTGCTAGTGAAAATCTGCTAGTACAAAACAATACTGAAACACCCCCGCTTACCTACAAAACATCGTGGATAGGTAACACGATTGGCAGTGGAAATCTGCGGATACAAAACAATATTGAGGCAATGTATGTTGCCCCTGATGGCACAGTTTATACTAACAGCCATTGGGATGAGGCAGGAATGGAGGCAGGAATATATAAGGATGGTAAAGTTATTGCTGCCCTTGGGGATACTCACGGCTGGAGTCGTGGCGGTGGCAAAGCTGTAACAGCAAATAGTAAATATGTTTACATTGCCATGACTCAGGGATCGAGAGGCAAAACAAATGAAGATTACCCACCTGAAGGAACAACTTGGCATTGCGTTAGACGTTATGACTTGACGGGAAAACCTGCGCCATTTCCGAATGGGCGTGGCTGGGATAAAAGTATGTTGATTACCAGTACCAAAAGTGAAGTCACTGGATTAGCAACTGTGGGAAGCGAATTATATGTGAGTGATTTTGCTGCTAACCGCATTCGTGTTTATGATACTGATACGATGAAGGAACTTCGCAGTTTTACCGTTGCTAATCCGGGAGCAATAACTATTGATCCACAAAAAAATCTCTGGATTATTCAAAGCAAAAATGGTGGTAAGCCTGCCAAGATTCTCCATTATTCCCAGAGTGGAAAGCAATTGCCCCAGCAGATTGCAGATATCGTTGAACCAACTGCGATCGCGATTAATCATCAAGGTAAGCTGTTAGTAGCAGAAAATGGCCCGCGTCAGCAAATGTTGACTTATGACATCAAAGATCAGCCAGTGCAGGTGCGTAGTTTCGGTTCTAAAGGCGGTATCTATGCAGGAGTTCCTGGTGAAGTTCAAGATTTAAAACTTTATGGACTTACCGGAATCGGTACAGATGCTTCAGGCAATATCTATATAAATAGTAATGGTTTCAACAAATCAGGAACAGATTTGCGGAAATTTTCGCCATCGGGAAAACTAATGTGGCGATCGCTGGGATTGATCTTCGTCGATAATGCAGATGCCGATCCGAAAACTGATGGTGTAGATGTATTCACCAAACAAGAACACTATCTAATGGATTACAGTAAGGCTGCTGGTAAGCAATGGACTTACAAAGCCTACACTTTAAATCCTTTCAAATATCCTCAAGATCCCCGTCTGCATACATCGCCAGATGGAACCTTTGTTCGCCGCATCCAAGGGAAGCCGTTTTTGTTCCTCACAGATATGTATAGCAGCTTTCTGCAAATATATCGTTTTAATTCAGCCACAGATGGTAAAGTTGCCATTCCAGCCGGAATGTTTGTCGGTACTAATGGCGCAGATAAACCATTTCTTACCGGAAATTGGCCACCGGATCAACCAGAACAAGGGGAATGGATCTGGCGCGATCGCAACGGTAATGGCAAATTTGAAAAGAACGAATATGATCGCAGCAAAGACTATCCTCATCTTGGTGGCTGGTGGGTAGACAGCAAAGGAGATGTTTGGAAAGCTTTGCGAACAGAAGATGGCATTCGACACTATCCTTTACAGGGAATAGATCCTAAAGGCAACCCCATCTACAGCTATAGTTCGATGGAAAAGCAAGCTACTCCCAAAATATTTAACGACTTGCGGCGGATCGAATATTTCCCTCAAACAGATACGATGTATTTGTCAGGCTTCACAGTAGATCACCCTGCCTCCGGCGACGATACTGGAGTTGCTGGATCTGAAATTGCTCGTTTCGACAATTGGAGTCAAGGAAATCGTACTCCCAAGTGGCGAATTGTGATTCCCTACGACACCACCGGCAAGCGCGAAGTGTCTACAGCTGCAATCAGTGTGGCGGGAGACAATGTATTTGCCGTGACAGTAAAAACCGCAGAGGTATATGTCTACAATGCCACGACGGGAGCGCAAGTACAACAGTTAAAACCAGGCCCAGAAGTTGGCAGCGAAAGTGGCTGGATTGATATACCCTACGGTATCCGTGCTTTTCGGCGTTCCAATGGTGAATATTTAGTATTTGTAGAAGAAAATTGGAAAGGAAAGGTGATTATGTATCGGCTAGCGAGTTGAGCATTTACAATAATTACCTCTAAGCTTAATCAAGCCGCAGATCCCTAACTTCTTTGAAAAGTTGGGGATCTTGTTTATATGAATTTGATTCAGGATTGTTAGATGTAATATCGGCGTTGCTGATTGCGGTATGAAAAATAATTTTGCGTTATTTCAAAATCCTTGTAGAGACTAGCAATTGCAACGT
>NZ_JAVRBY020000107.1:0-13993 GCF_034531035.1 Nostoc sp. DedQUE02
CAACCTTGACTCCACAAATGAATGTCTTTCAAATCACCCTCTCTACTGCCTGATTTTTAATTCCCTACCCTTGAAAGAGCAGAGGGGCAGGGGAGCAGAGGGGCAGGGTAAAAGGTTAAAGGTTAAAGGGAAAAGGAATAAATTTAATCTTTCCCCTTTTCCCCTTACCCTTTCCCCTTTCCCCATTCCCTTTCCCCATTCCCCTTTCCCCATGCCCAATTCCCTATGCCCCATACCTAATTTTTATGTGTAACACCTGAGAGGATAATATGGGAGAGTAGCTTGTTGTGCTTTCCGAGGGTGCTATCTCGTGCTATCTATACTGCGTGCTGACTTTCGTATCATATTTGAACGTGACCCAGCTGCCCGTAACTGGTTGGAAGTTTTATTTTGTTACCCTGGTTTGCAAGCCCTGTTATTCCATAGGCTGGCTCACTGGCTGTATAGTGTTGGTCTTCCCTTTATTCCGCGCCTGATTTCTCACTTGGCTCGGTTTTTGACTGGAATTGAAATCCACCCTGGTGCAACAATTGGGCAAAGTGTGTTTATTGACCACGGGATGGGTGTAGTAATTGGTGAAACTGCGATCGTCGGAGACTATGCTCTAATTTATCAAGGTGTCACCCTTGGGGGTACTGGTAAAGAATGCGGCAAGCGCCATCCTACTGTGGGTGAAAATGTCGTAGTCGGAGCTGGAGCGAAGGTACTGGGTAATATCCAAATTGGCAATAATGTCCGTATTGGTGCTGGTTCTGTTGTTTTAAGAGATGTACCTTCAGACTGTACTGTGGTAGGTGTGCCTGGGCGCATTATGTATCGTTCTGGAGTTCGGGTTTCACCTCTTGAACACAATAACTTACCAGATTCAGAAGCTCAAGTAATTCGTGCTTTAGTAGACCGGATTGAAGCGTTGGAAGAACAAATACAAACTCTTGGGCGCACCAATTCTTCAGAAAAAACTCCTGTTTTAGTAGGTAGTTTAGCCACCAAAGAGGATGAACTAACCCACGATACTCGCTGGTGCAACCTCAAAGATAAGACTATCCAGGAATTTCTAGATGGTGCTGGCATTTAGTTAAATGTTAAGGGTTAAGAGTCAATCTTTTGACTCTTGACTAAATCACGGATTAATCGCTTTGCTACACCACTCTTGCTGATCATTACGGCAGTAAAGCCATCGATTTTGTGGTTCACCCCGTAATTCTAAATGGTCTACTTGCATCGGCTCAAGTAGCAGTAGACAAAAATTAAGTACTGGCTTAACAGGATCGGGTGCTGGTGGCTCAAAAGCTCCTATTTCTTGAATTCTGGGTTTACCAGGATGGGGCCAAGCAAACTGTAAACGCGCCGCATCACTCAATTCTTGCCACATTACGATCCGAGCTGGCTGTAAATCCTGGTGAGAATCATCACCGCTTACCAGGGTCAAACAACCAGTGATGCGGAATTGTTCTCGTGTATTGGGGAAGTACCAGCAAACTTCTGCCCAAGGCTGTTGCTCTATCTGATCGGCTTTAGCGCTGCGAATATCGGTGATAAATTTTAGCTGGTTAGTATCTTCCAGAAAGCCCCGAAAGACTAGGGTACGATTAGCGGGGCGACCATTCGTCTGTACCGTTGCTAGTTGCAGGTAACGAGCATAAACAAGGCTGCGGTTGCGATGGAGTGCATGAGCGATCGCGCTTCGCCAAGGAGCAAGAGACATTGGAAAATTTCATTGCAGTTATTACAGACTAGTTATACCATTTTGGATTTCGTCTAACTTGGCACGTACTGCCTGGATATCCTGCCACATCAACCATTTAGGCTGACCTCTTTCCTTAGAAGGGTTACGCAGTAAGTATGAAGGATGAAAAATCGGCATACATAAACGCCCTTCCCACTCCAGCCACTGTCCGCGAATTTTCGTAATCCCTCGCTTATCGCCAGTGAGTCCTTTGACAGCAGTTGCACCTGTTAACAAAATAATTTTGGGGTCAACTAGGCGAATTTGTTCTAGAAGGTAAGGTAGGCAAGCTGCCACTTCTACAGGAGTGGGAACTCTATTATCTGGTGGGCGACATTTGTTGATATTGGCGATATATACATCATGCTCAGTAGTCAGATTCACAGATGCCAAAATTTTCTCCAGCAACTGCCCTGATCTGCCTACAAATGGTAAACCCGTTTCATCTTCATTTTGACCTGGCGCTTCCCCTATAACCATAATTGGTGCTTTGAGATTACCACGTCCGACAACAGCATGAGTACGAGTGTCTCCTAATGCACAACGGTGACAGCGATCGCAATGCTGTGTCAACTCCGTCATACTGGGATAAGTTTCGGGAGCGATCGGAATTTTCGCGTCTGTAGGAATCAGTTCTCGTTGGTTAAAGGTGGAGTCGTCGAAGAGGCTGAGTTGGGTTTCGCTGCTCATGAAAATTAGGATTTTGGCATCAGCGCCAGCTGTTATATCTGAGTTAAATACCCCTCTGGCTGGAGATTTATCACAATAAATAGGCTTTTGCTAAATGCTGAATACTTATTATTTATACAAATATTGTATCAGTTAATTTGGGACAAAATTCAGTCATCATAAAAGCAGTGCCGTCCTAAGATGCTGGGGGAACCATGTCACATACCCCACTTTTTGCTGATCGCACCCATGCGGGTGAGTTATTGGCGCGAGTGATTCATGATGTTTTGACTCAGCAAACTATTGATTCTGGGGTAAAGCCTGTACCAATTGTTTATGCTTTGCCAAGAGGGGGTGTACCAGTTGCAGCACCAATAGCACGTCTTTTGGATTGTCCGTTAACAATTGTTGTGGCCAAAAAGATTAGCCATCCAGAAAACCCAGAGTTAGCAATTGGTGCAGTCACGACTTCTGGAAATGTCCTTTGGAGTGATCAAAAACTACTTCGCCTGAGAAATGATGGGCGGTGGCGGGAAGCGGCTTTAAATAAAGCGATAAACCTTGCTAAGTCTCTTGAGGCTCAATTAATTTCTGTTTGTCCGCAGGTGAATGCACAAGATGCCACACTCATCTTAGTTGATGATGGCATTGCTACAGGTATGACAATAGCGGTAGCGGCAACTGCCATGAAAGCGCTTTCTCCAGCAGCTGTTTGGCTCTGTACTCCAGTAGCGCCACAAAAATTGCTACCCTGGTTAGAACAGTGGGGCGATCGCACAATTGTTTTGGAAACACCCGAACCCTTCTGGAGTGTGAGTAATTTTTACGCAGAATTTCCCCAAGTAGATACATTAGAAGTTCTTGTATATCTCCGACAACAAAAAATAATCAGGGGAATTGATCTGTGCGAGTAATTTTGAATTGTTTTCTAGCCTTACCTTTTTAACTATTTGAAGATGTTCCCTGCTGATATTGCATAGCTTTGGCATAATCACCCAAGGCTTCGTAAACAGCTTTCAGACGAGCAAGAGTTTGTTCTTCACTGCGCCGATCTTTAATATTCCTAGCTAAGAGCAAACGTTCTTCATAATATGTAATTGCTTTGTTATAGTCACCCAAAGCTTCACAAGCAATTACCAAACTACCTAAAGACTGTTCCTGGCTGCGCTGGTCTTGAATTTCTTTAGCTAATTGCAACCGCTCTTCATTATACTGAATGGCTTTGGCATAATCACCTAAGGTATAACAAGCATGACCCAGATTCTTTAGTACCTGAGAAGCACTGCGAACATGTTTTAAGGAGCGTGCTATTACTACACACTGCTCATAATAGGCGATCGCTTTTGAGTAATTGTTCAAAGCATACCAAGCATTACCCAAATTCTTGAGTACTTGTTCTTCACCCCAGTTATCTTTGAGTTCTCGCACAATCTCTAAGCTTTGCTGCTGATACTCAATTGCCTGTGTAAAATTACTTAAAGATTTATACACTAATCCCAAATTATTTAGTGCTGCTACTTGACTCCGTTTATCTTGCAGTTGCTGCGTTATTTTTAAACATTTTTCTAGAAACTCAATTGCCTTTTTATGATCATTCAGGTGACGATATGCATTACCTAAATGGGAAAATGCTTGCATTTGCAAAGCTAAATCTGAGGTGTTATTGAGCAAAGACAGACACTGTTGAGAGTAAGAGATAGCACTTTTGTAGTCTCCAGCGCTGTAAGTTACCAATCCTAAAAAAGAAAGTACCTGCGCCTGTTTTTGCAAATCTCCAACTGTCTGAAACAGCCCCAAGGATTGTTGTAAAGACTTCATAGCCGTTATTAATTCCCCAGCTTGCTGCTGTTTAATTCCTTGCCGTAGTAATTTGGAGGCTTCGGATAAATTGTCATCACTTTCTTGCAGAGGTATTATTTCTGCTTGTGAACCAGAGTCAAATTCATGGGTAATTGTATTACGCTTCACTGGTTTTAGGTATTTTGTGGGTAATTGCAGAAGAACTGTATTTTTGGATCTATTATTCCATTGCCTTTAGGCATCAACCCCTTCCGGTTAAGTCTGGTGGTAAATCTAGTGTTCCCAAAACCAGGATGCATCTTTCATCAGGCTGGTTTACCACAGCGTGAAGAGTGCTGAGTTGAAAGACTGCTCACAAGGGGAGTTGCTCTTACCAAGTACATAACAGGCGTACTGCTTAATTTCACGCTTTTAATTGCCTCTATCTCATTCAATTTCGATTTTTAAGAGTCGATACTGGGGCAAGCATTCACAGCAACAATATTATTTATGTGCTGTATGTAGGGTGCAGGATTTCTCGCACCTCCATTAAAATTTTTCCTAGCATATTTTTACCACTACCATCGGCTCCGCAACCCCAGTAAAAATCAATGGGCGAGTTTTCAACAATTTCTGCATTGCCTGTGGAAAGTAAGATATCTCTGATCTCTCTATGAGTTTGAAATTTACATAATACAGCTTGCCGCATAATGTCATCTTTTACTTGTTCCCAATCTTGACGTAAAGGACGGGTTCTTTCACGTCCCATTTTTGCCGCATCTTTGGGTGTTTTAACTAGACGAATTTGTTCTACATGAGGTGTACCCACAAATTTTTGTGCTTGAAAGTAGTGTTCGCTAGTTGACCAATACAATCTATCTAATTCAAAGCCGTGAGGCGAAAAGTTAGAAAAACAGCCATATTCTTCACGAATACTATAAAAGTAGATTGTCATAAAAGTTGATCCGAGTTTTAATTTCCTGAATTTGTGAGTTGTTTATAAAATAGATGATTTATTTTCTGTTGCTTCAATAAACGCCTCGAACTGGCCATTAGGTGTCCATTGAATAGCCCCATCTCGTCCCGTAAAAAATAGCTTAGTTTTGCTTTGATTCAGTTCAGATAAAGTTTTGGGATCAAAGTTGGCAGAAGAAGCGATCGCTACTTCTGGTTGCAGAGCAATAACTAAATCTTTCAATGACTCAGGGGCGCACCAAAGTACTTGCGGGCGAGTTAAACTGCCATTTTTCACTAGTTGTTGTACCTCTTTAGACTTAACATTGCCTACTAGCAACCAATTCTGATCCAAAATTTGCAATTGTAATATGGGTAATTGATCGTTGATTAATTGCGCTACTATCGAACCAGCTTTTACAGCTTGACCAACTGCCAAAGATTGATAAATCCCTTGATGTTTTTGTAGTTCCTCTTGAATTGCTTGAATTGTAATCGAATTATCTGTTTTTGGTGAATATTCATAAAAATTATTGACTGGTAAACGTTGCATTAATTCAAACCAGGCATTACTTTCATTGCCTTGAAAATCAGTTGCGATCGCCCAATTAATTTGATTTACACCTTGCTGTTGTAAAAACGGGATGATTGTAAAACGTCCTGTACCTTCATCGCCACTATTAATTACAGTTACAGTACCTCGGTCTTGAATAACCACAATTGGTTCTGTGCCAGATTCTAATACCGTTATCCTAAATAATGTATTTGTATAATGCCAAAGGGGAATGAATACTAAACCAATTGCAATCATACTACCAAACCACCACCGTCTCTGCCACCAAGGAACTAGCCAAACTAATATAATCAGTGCATAAATTGCCAGAAGCTGCCAACTAGATATACTACCAACAGCAACAGAATTTCCTGGTAACTTACTAAAAAATTCCACTAGTTTAATTAGCCAATCAGTAGGGTAATGTAATACTCCAGCCAGAAAGCTTCCTGCCTCAGTCCAAATTAAACCTACTAAGGCACTGATGATTCCACCTATACTAATGATTGAAATTAATGGAGTACTAACCACATTCAGGAACAAACTATAAGATGGTACAACTCCAAAGACAAAAAGTTGTACAGGTAAAGTCCAAATAGTGGCAGCTAGGGGAACGGCAATCAAAGAAGCGATCGCAGGTGGTAGCCATGCTAGGCGATTGACTAATGCGGGTACTGTTACCACTAATCCCAGCGTTGCTAAAAAACTCAATTGAAACCCTAAATCCCAAATCCATAGAGGATTAAATACTAATAACAGAGTTGCTGCTAATAATAAAGATCCAAATTGTTTTACCTTCCTTTTTAATAGCAAACCAACTAATGCTGCAAAACCCATAATTACGGCTCTGAGAACCGCAGGTTGAAAACCTGTTAAACTGAGAAAAATCATTAAAGCCAAAAAGCCAAGGGTAAATTGCGTTCCTTTTCTTGCCCCCCTTGTTAACTGTAAGATCACACTCAAAATCAAAGAAGTCTGGAACCCAGAAGCTGCCAAAGCATGAGCCAATCCGGCTTGTACAAACAAGTCGCGGATATCGTAGGGTAAATCAACAGCTTTGCTACCTAATACCATTGCACTCACAAGAGGCCCTTCCGGGACACCCAACCAACGAACTTGCGATCGCACAATTCGCTCCCGAATTTGCCACCATCCCCATTTACGTTCCTGCTCGAAAACATTTATTTGTCGTCCAATCAAACCAGCAAATGTTCCTTCTTGCTTGAGAAACTTTTGAAAGTCGAAACCACCAGGATTGGAAGCCGCTTTTGGTTTATACAAAATCCCAGTCACAGCAATTTCTTGACTAGGGTATAAACCAGTGACTTGAAGTATAGGCACTGTCACATACAATTTGCCTGTTACCCCTTGTGGAACACCTGCTGAACCTTTATCATTTTTGACCTCATCTAACTGAGTCGTTTCCAGCCAAAATTGTCCTCGCTGACTGCGAGTCAAGCGGGGATTACTCGCTACTTTGCCGCGAACAATCACAAGTTGTTCTTGATTACTGCTATTTCCTGTCGGGACGAACTGACTAATATCTTTTGCACCTGGTTGCGGCACTCGCCATTGAAAATACAGAGTTGCCAATAACCCCACCAAGCCAGCAATTAGCCATATTCGAGGCTGGGGAGTATGCCAAGTGTTAGGTACTGCCTTATTTTTGCTTCCAGAATTTTCTGTTTTCTGAGCAAATTGCCGTAGCATCGTTCGTCTTCTAAAAAAAATTGCTCCCGCTATCCCCAGAAGCAAAATCCACACACCTCCCCAAGGAACTACTGTAAACAGCAACCCTAAAATGTAGCCAAGACAAATAATTACACCACTAGTTTGAATCATAAGGTTTTTTGTAAAAGCACCCGGCAACCCGAATTTGCATCCTTTTAAAAAATAGCTACTAGTATCAAGTTTAAATTGATAGGTAAGCAAGTTCTTAGTAAAAACTAAAGTCCTTATTTTCTAATCTCAATTCTCTATAGGACTCATATTTGATTACGTGAAAAAGCTCAGTAGAACTAGGAAGCCTTCTTTCCCCTTGCAAGAGTGCCTATTCCCTATTCCCTGTCTACGCAAATAAGTATGGCTACCCTCCCGTGAGGGATACAGAAATCAAAGCGGATTCCTATTATAAAGTTGCACTTAAGAATTGTTCCTTCTCCCTTTTCTACGAGACGCTGTGCGTTTGCAAAGCGTCTCATAGACAAGGTGTACTTAATATGCTAATACTATTTCTTTGTGAGGCTGCGCTAAATTCTCTTGGCTTCTTTCTTTGCGTTCTTTGCGCCCTTTGCGGTTCGTTTCTTATTTAGTTTGGCGCATCTTCATACAGAATTGGTATAAGTGGTTCGTTTATTGAAGAAGTCAGAATCCAGGAGTAAAATCAAAAACGCTCTGCCAAAGTGTCAGCATCACTCTTCATCAGCGATTTTAACCCGCTACTTTCTTGTTGACCATCAAATTAAGTCAATTCCAGTCCACCTTGATAGCCAGTAACAATGCGGCCACCATCCTTGAGAATGTGGATTTCTATCTGATCGCTAGCCCAAGTAATCTGGTCTTGGAAAGCTGGGTTTAACACACGAACTCGTTGATTGCTAGAAGAAACTGGAGAGTTGGGAGAATTAATTGCCAGAGATTGTACAAAAGGCCCATCAATCAAAATATCGAGTTGTTCTAACAATGCTTGGGAACCTGGCGGCGCGGATTGAGACTGTAGCTGTTTAAGAGTAAATCCAGTAAAAGACATTACATTTAACCCAGCAGCTTTTACTTTTTGAGCTAAAGATGCGAGTGCAGTTGCTTGCCAAAACGGTTCTCCACCAGAGAATGTTACACCCTGATTGCGGGGATTGCTGAGAATGTTCTCGGCAAGGGTATCAACAGCAATTAATTGGTTCGCCTCAAATGACCAGGAGTTAGTATTAAAGCAGCCAGGACATTCACGAAGACAACCTTGTACCCAGACGACTGCACGACAACCAGGGCCATTAACTTCTGACTGATCAACGTAACCCATAATGTTGAGATAGCCTGGGGGAATTTCCATGAGTGCTAGCGATGGGTCAGTTGGCTTAGTTTCCATCTCTTTAACTCCTTTTAGCCGTTGCCTGTTAACTGTTAACTATAGCGAATCTCCAGTTATATAACCGTGACAAACTTTGGGGGTTTTGGAAAAGTTCGCTTTAACTTACTAGACTGAATCCCCAGAAGCTAAAACTTGTCATCACGGATCTGAAAGTTAGATTGTTTGTTCAAAAAGCCGGCGATCTGCTTGACCCAGTTAGCTAGCCTGTCAAATTTGTGTTTGACCATGCTTTCAATACCGTTAAGACGATACTCAACAAAAAGTTTCTTTTCAGTGTATTCAGTTAAATGCACATCTAATTTTCGCTCAACGGTATACAAGCGATCAATAAAATTATCCTTAAGTTGATCAACTGCCGACAATACAGTTGTTTCGGTTTTGTTAATTTTGGCATTAATATTAGATTCTATTTGTGCTAATCGGTAAATACCTGCAATCAACATAAAGACCAGAGAAACAACAGTAAAAGCATTATTAATGTCAATTTTCATAGAATTAATTAACCCAGCGATTAGCTGGGTTAATGCACATATTAATGGAAAGTAGCTTTTCTAATGCCAGAAATTCGTTCAATTTTGCCTTTGGTTACGCCAGCAATCTTGTAGTCTTTGTCTTCTAGCTTAGATGCGGCTACGTCGCCAAAAAGTCCAGCAAGCTTTCCTCTAGCCACAAGCAATCTGCTAGTTTTCATCTTGCCGTTTGAATCTTTGTAGCGGATTCCAATCCGCCAGACTGTGCCAGTTCGGATTAATTCTTTAATTGGAATAACTTCTTCCGTACCTAATGGATCAGCAACTTTTTCAAATCCAGTTTGATCCTTTAGCCCTTCATAAGCATCGGAAGTTTTGACGTAATAGAAATCAGTCGTTGCTCCAAAGGTGACTTTATGCAAAACAGGGAGTGCCATTTTCTTTTTATCCTAAATTCATCCGACGTGGAATACTTGTTGATTTAACATCCTGCCCTGCAACTTTCTTTGGTAGCAATCCGCCCATCGCTGATGAAAGTTTGCTTGATACACAAAGCACAGTGCGAACTTTTTTATTTTCAAGCCGGCAATTAATTCGCACTAAATCGCCTTCTGCAACGGCTCTATTTATAGTGAGTTTACCCTTGTACACTGTATTATCTGGACTGGGTGCTTTTGCAATGCCTACAACAGACGAAATATCGCCATAAATGTCAGGAAGAATCGCAACGTATTTATCATTATCAATTGTAATGACATGGGGTACTTTTGGCATAAATTCAAGTTTGAAATGCTTGATTAAATTTAGCCTAATTTACTAATGTTTTATGACTAAGCCCCTTAAGCCTCCGCTTTTATCAATGTCTTACGGAGCAAGGCTTATTTAAAGAATTTTATCCAGTCAGGTTTATTCGATTTTGTTCCTTCTGCGTAATAGTCACAGCGAACAAGTTTGACATTAATTTCTTTTAGAGGTTGTCCCTTACGTTGACCTATTTTATAAAAACTTTCTTCAGTATATTTAGGGTTGACTTTAGCTTTTATTTGGTTAATCATTTGTTCTGCCTCTGCTGCTGAGAAGGCATTTACAAAGACTTTAGTATTATCTTTAAGAGTTAAGATGCCTTCCCAACTTCCCTTTTTATAGCCATTTAAGGGCGCTGTAGTTGGTGCTGTAGTGATTGTTGGATGTGGAATCGTTATGGGATAATAATCCTTTCCAAGCGTTCCATTTGCGCGTTTTTCAACAAATAAACAAATGAGTTGTGGTACATGTCCTTCTGGTGAGATTTGATATCTCTCAGGGAGTGAGGCAACTGGAGTTAATTTTTGAAGCTCTTCTTCAATGATTTTTTGAATTTTTCGGTAATCAATATCGGGACAACATCCCATACAATCACAATCCTTTGGTGGTGCTGGTGGTGGAAAGGGATCTGGTTTTTCTTGAGGTCGTGTTTGACAATATCCAAATTCGCAAGTAATTGTAAAAGGAGATAATCTCAAGTTAGTGTAAGCTGGATAGTTACTAACAGTCCCATTTGCAAGAAAAGCCTCAAATACACTTAAATTGTTTTTGGCTGTACTAGGAATTATTAAAAATGCAGCTCGTCTTAGCCTTACAGTATCAGCGCCATACTTACCTCCGGCATTTATTCCACCGCCACTCAGCAAGCTAACATCTGGAATAAAATATATTCCATCAGCTAAACGTATTTGTTCGCCAGTTCCATCAATCATGTCAGGGGCTGACAATCCGGGCGCAACGCCTGGTTCTCGTCCCACAACTGAGCCATTCTTAAAATAAGTAGACTGAAAAACAGTAAATAAAATTTCACAGTTTTCTCCTTCTTCTATCCATTCCCTAATACGTCGCCATTCGCTTTCTGGAATTAATGGTGGATTGGTACGAGGAATATCTTTTTCTCGTAGTTTTGGAGGTAGCTTGAACTCTGGGATTTGTGGAATACTAAAATCAGGGAATTCAGGCTTTGTAAATTTAGGTATTTTAATAGTAGGAATTTCAAATTGTGGTCTATTTTTCCATAACTCCTCTAAATTACCTTTACCTTGCAAGCCTAAATTTCTAATTTCATCTCCGACTCTATAACCTAATGCATAAGCCCCATCTTCTGCAAAATCTCGTTTATATCTTAGGTTTTCATTAGGATAATTTTTACCTTCAATAGCACCATCCCAAAAGCCGGAAAGTGCCCATCCACCAAGATAAGCTAATTGCTCAAACGCTTGCTCTTGAGCAAAATTATTTCCACTAACCACGCTAGTCCCTGCTATTACTGATTGAGTAGTAGCAACTCTCGGTCTAGCTGTATTATTTGGAACTACTTCAATGGTCTTCCAGCTTGTAGCATCATTCTTTATTTGCTGTTGAATATTGGGGATATTCTGTGGTTGAGCATGATAATTAATTGGTCTTGCTAGCTGTCCTGGTGCATCTTGTTGTACGTTAAATGGTTGCCTTGTTGGCATGGGCGCTACAATTGGTGATGCCTGTTGTATAGGGGGCATCACATCAAAGTGTAGCGGCGTTCTAGTAGTAGTTGGATCAGCGTAACTTACTTGTGCCATTATCATGTAAAAGCCGCAGTTGGTATTGTGGATAAATCAGTTTCACCAAGCTTGATAAATCTTAATTCATCAATATACCCTTGATAATAATTGCCGTTTATATTGCCTTGTTTGCCTATAGTAATAGGCAAAGAATTTGATAAATTGGCGCTTCCTAATGTAGTAGCATCAAGTTCACCATTAACCCATAGAGAAAGAATACCATTGATGCATCGCACACCAACGTAATACCAGGTATTAATTAATAGCGTTGTATCAGCCAAAAGATTTATAAAAGAACTACTAGCGTCAGAACTTCGGATATAAAAATTTAATTTAGCACTGCTAATAGCAAATTGCCAGCTAAATGGAATAGTACTACTATATCTATCCAGAATTACTCGACTGCCTGATACAGATGTTGGATAAATCCAACACTGTGCTGCAAAATTATTTCGTTTTAAATCGAAATCAGTTGAAGATGGGAAAGTTATATAGCTGGCACCATCAAAATATAAACTTGATGTTCCAAACTTTTTTTGAGTAGTTGATGTTACTGGACTGCCACCTTTAGTAGCAGTTCTATTGAAAGCGGAACTATCAATAATAGACGTTCCGTTATTGCTGCCGTCTCCATGAATTAAAAGTAGCGTTGTAGGTTGAACGCCACTACCAGAAGAGGAACCACCTGATGATAAACCTGCTAATAAATCAGCTTTACTAATTTTATAAAGTAAAGCAGTGCTATCTATTCCTATAAAATAATCGCTAGATTGGGCTGTTGTTTTTATCGTAGAAGGTATAGTGATTGTTAAAGCAAGAGAATTTTGTAATGAAGTAATGTTAGCGCTGTTATTACTAACAGTTGTTTGCAAGCTTGATATCGAGCCAAGAGAATTTTGTAATGAAGTAATGTTAGCGTTGTTATTACTAACAGTTGTTTGCAAGCTTGATATAGCCGTCTCTTGAGAATTATTTACTGTAAGTAAAGATTCAATAGAATTGTTGATAGAGGTAGGATCAAAAGTATTACCCACAAGCGATATAATACTTTGTAAAGTTGCTTTTCTCAATATTGGTCTTCCACCTATACCGCCATCAATGTCTATTATTGGAAAAACGTCATTAATGGTTGGATTAAAGCTTTTAAGATTTGATATTTTCATATTACTCAATAGTTAATACTGATTGGTCATAAGTAGGACTTTCTTCTATGACCGATCCAAGTATTAAAACGCGGTCTTCATCTTGCAATAATCCATAACCAACGTCTCTTTGTTGCACTGCAATGATGCTATCAGGGGCAACATCAAAGGTTGATGCAGACGTAAAATAGGGTAGCAAACTAAGGTAATAAAAAGGGCGTTGATTGAAAACAAAAATATCAGCTACTTTAATTGGTGGGGTGTTGCTGTTGCCTATAAAAAAACTTAGGCACTTCTTAGGATTATTGTTAAAAGTAGTCTTAGCGTTTGCTGCAATAGTTGCATCATCTGCAAGAATGTCATTTTCTACTACTTCAAGTTCATCAATTGAAATTATGTCAATTGTAAGACGTAATGAAGTGACGAAACCGGAGTATTTGGCATTATTGACAATATCCAAACTATTAAGCGTACCAGGCTGATAGAGTTCTATCATTGCGGTGCTAGTTGAGGCATTAAGCTCTTTGATAATGTTTATATTTCTAAAGATGCCGGGATTTGACATTAGTTATTAACTCCTATAATGCCTGTTGCTGATAATGGTGTTTTCGTAATGATTTGGCCGCTACTCATTACATACCCATTAACAGCTGTGCCAGTCGATGCGGTGGGGAATGCCGCCAATCGTTCACCAATAGTTTGATTGAGATTTACTGTTATTTGCGCCTTAGCTGCAAGTTCTCTAAGTTGATACAAAGCTTGTACTACTCCAGCCGCGGATTTAGAATTTACTGAGGTAGGAGTGAGAGCTGATAATCTTAGCATTAGTCCATAAGTTGCATGAATTACGAATAAATCAGTTAAACCCGACTCTGTTTCAAGTTGCTGGAAAGTCAAGTCTGCAATTTTTGTCATACAAACAGATTGAATGAGGTGATGAATCTGTTGTATGCGGCTTTAAAAAAATCGTAAATGTTCCACTTTTATGTAGAAGTGGAATATTTACTGAGGGCGTGTATCCATTGCTGGGAATAGGATTGAGCCA
>NZ_JAVRBY020000108.1:0-13924 GCF_034531035.1 Nostoc sp. DedQUE02
CAAAGACATCGCTGACATCCTCAAGGATAAAACCGTTGACAAAGATGTTCGTTGAGGTGCAGCAGAGGCATTGGGAAATCTGGGGGAGGCTGCCAAACCCTACGTCAAAGACATCGCTGACATCCTCAAGGATAAAACCGTTGACAATGATGTTCGTAGAGGTGCAGCAGAGGCATTGGGAAATCTCGGAGAGGCTGGTAAACCCTACGTCAAAGACATCGCTGACATCCTCAAGGATAAAACCGTTGACAATGATGTTCGTAGAGGTGCAGCAGAGGCATTGGGAAGAATAGAACAATTCAACCTGAATAATATTGTTGTAATTCTAGATAGCATCTATTACGCAGGTCAATCAGAATTTGCACAGTGGCGATTTTTGACATATTTTCTTGGTGGCGGTACTGATGAAGTCAAAACATTGCTCACATGGCTGGGTTTTCCTGACACTAAAACAATTCCTACTTCATTAAGCCACGATCGCGGTGATAAAACTCTCAAAATCTTTGCCCAAGTCTGGGAACCGAGTCAAGGTTTACCACGGTTAAGAGAAGACTTAGCCAAGCAAATAGCTGTAGTTGCCAGAAAAGTCCATTGGGAACCGCAAGATATTGTTATTTTAGAAACTCACCACAAAAACCTCAAAGACGCTGGCTACAACGAAGCTGATTCACTGCAATCAGTCATAGTTAACCTCAAAACTTGGCAGTGGTTGTTCAACGCCAGAACTACTATTTTGATTCATGCTGCCTTTTGGCTTGTCCTCATCTTTGCTTACCCCAAGTTTCCCCAAGTTCAAGCCATCTTCTTCTGGAATCCTTGGGTGAGGCGTATTCTCGGTATCGGCTACGTCGGCTTAATTCTCACCTGGGTTCCCTTTTTCCGCGAAAAGTTATTTGAACCCTTCAAGCCTTCCCTACTAGCCGATGCCGGGTTAGATAATTTTAACCCCGAAGCTTACTTCCCAAATTCTAAAGTGAAAGTTCCCGGTGTAGACGAACCCGTACCAATTACCCAAGTGCTACCTAACATCAAAGGACAAGTCATCTTAGAAGGTGACTCTGGCTTGGGTAAGTCAATGTATCTGCGCTATTTGGTAAAAACTTCTGGGCGGCTTGTGGTTTATTTACCTGCCCACAAGTGTGACAAAGGGGTAATTGAGGCAATTCAAGCGAAGCTGCACGGACAAGCACAAGATGCTGATTTTCTCAAGAATTTAATTTACAGTGGCGCATTAGATATTTGCATTGACGGACTCAATGAAGTTACCGCCGACACTAGGGCAAAAATCTGTCAGTTTGCTGAAAGCTATTTTCGGGGTAACATCATCATGACCACCCAACCCCTAGAGTGGACACCACCCTCAACAGCCAAAATATATAAATTGCTTCCCCTTGAACAACCACAAATTCAGCAATTTCTGATTTCCCGTCAGCCACGACTGCCCAAAAATGCCAAAGTTCAAGGTACTAATTATGAGCAAGCCACTGCTAGTTTTTTAACCAAAGCCCTCACTAATCAGCAATCACCCCAGGAATTAAGCGCGATTGAGAAAGTTCTCTCTAATCCAATGGATTTAACTGTGGTAGCCCTGATGTTATCCCAAGGCGAATACCCCGATTTATTTCACTTGCAACAACATCAATATAATTTGATGGCAGCAGAGTACTTGCAAGAGTGGAACCAGGAATTTCCCCTGAAAAAATTCTCCGATGCTGTCTATCAAATGCGGCTGAATGATAAACAGGCGTTACCTGCGGATGAATTTTACCAAGTATTACAGTCTTTGGAAGATGATAAATATAAAATGGTTGTCAGCCGTCAGTGGCAAGACGAAAAAGGCGAAGCTAAGAGAGAATGGTATTTCCGCCACGACAAGATTATGGATTTCTTTTTGGTGCAGAACTTTCTCGGCGAGAGTGAGGAAGCTAAAAACCGTCTCCTTGACCACATGGACGACCCCCGCTTTCGTGGTGTCTACTTTTTGCTAGCAACACTACTACCTTTAGATGCTGCTAAAGAACTGAAGGAAAAATTAGTTCAATACGCCGCCGATACCAAAGACCATACTGTGAGTGATACCTTTGTGCAATTGTTACGGCCAAGAGCGTGATATTAATTCGTAATTGGTAATGGGCTACACGCCGCGATGCTAACGTAATTCGTAATTAAAAAAGAGACTTATATAGGAATCCGCTTTGATTTCTCTTCGCGCAGCTTGGCGTAGCTATACTTATTTGCGTAGACAGGGAATAGGTAATAGGCAATAGGCAACGGGAAATAAAGCTTCCTAGTTGTACTGAGCTTTTTCAAAAATCAAATATGAGTCCTATAGTGTAAAGATAAATTTTTGATTTAATTAAAATGAGCCTCTGAACTTCATTAATGAGTCTTTTAGCTCCATTAATGAGCCTCTGAACTTCATTAATGAGTCTTTTAGCTTCATTAATGAGCCTCTGAACTTCATTAATGAGTCTTTTAGCTTCATTAATGAGCCTCTGAACTTCATTAATGAGCCTCTGAACTTCATTAATGAGCCTCTGAACTTCATTAATGAGCCTCTGAACTTCATTAATGAGTCTTTGAACTCCGTTATATCATGTCCGCCAAATTAAGCATAAGAAAAGAACCCCACCCCTTAATCGCCCTCCCCGCAAACTTACGGTGTACACACATCTCTATGCCAAGTGCAAAATGTGGTTTGATCCCCCTAAATCCCCCTTTTTAAGGGGGACTTTGAGAGCTTTTTGCCCCCCAATTTATCGGGGGGTTGGGGGGATCAAAACGTTGTGGGGCTAGGTTATCAGACTTGTGTGTACACCGTAGCCCCGCAAGCGGGGAGACAAAGCATAGCTTTGGCGAGGTGGGGTTCTTCGGGTTTAATAAGCAATCAGGCGGACATGATATGAACTGAGCTTAATAAATAGGCATAGGGATTAACCACGACCCCAGTCGCGATCGCGCTCATAGCGATAGTTATGATCACGAATGTTGCGAAGGTTATTGTCGCGCTCATAGCGACGGTTATTATCCCGGTCATAACGGCGATTATTGTCCCGGTCATAGCGGCGATTATTATCGCGGTCATAGCGACGGTTATTGTCCCGGTGATAACGGCGATTATGATCGCGTTCATAGCGATAGTTATCATCACGAATGTTGCGAAGGTCGTTCTGGCGGTCATAATCACCATTTCTGTAGTGACGACTATGACGTTCGTAGTTACCATCATCGTTGCGTTGATAGCTGTAGTTATCTAACTCAGCAACATCATACGCTGGTGTATTAGCATCAGCTTTTGGAGAAATAGCCAAAGCTGATGCAGATGCTATCAAGCCGGCCAGCAAAATAGAGGTAAAGCGGTTCATAATGTTAGTCAAAAATTATTGACATTAATTTATGCAAGTCCAGTCTGTTTACGAAGAGCAGATTCCACAAGTCTTTAAATCTATGCTATCAGTGTTGAATAAATCAGAAAGTTTTCTTAAGTGCGGTGGAGGAGAAAAGTTTTGTTGTCTGTGATACTTTTTGACATTCTAAATGCCGTGAAAAGTTAAAATTAAAATGAGTATTTGAACTGGATGAATCCACCTCTAAACTCCGTTAACGAGTTTTTAATATTTGTGAATTCACCTCATAACTTTGATTCCCTGACTCCCCAGCCCCCTGCTTTCTTTGTAAAATTCTACTTTATGCAGAAAGTTTAAAATTTACTGCAAAATTAGGGTTTCAACTTGTAAGTAGAACGCGATCGCACCCTTACCAAAACCTACCAGCTAGCTAATGCTCCAATCCACGAAAAAAACGCACACCAATTATAATTAGTGTGCGTCTGCGGTTAGATTTTAGAAATTCTCAAACTTTGCGATCGCATCCTTCATCTTATCTACCACCTCATCGACAGGGATAACTCCCAATTCTCCAGAGGCGCGGGTACGGATACTTAAGGTGTTAGTTTCCACTTCCTTAGCTCCCACCACAGCCATCACGGGTATTTTTTCTTTCTCTGCATTGCGAATTTGTTTACCCAAGCGATCGCCACTGGTATCAACTTCTGCACGGATGCCCAATGCACGCATCTTCGCCACCACATCTTTAGCAAAGTCTAATTGTGTATCACCCACTGGCAGTAATCTAGCTTGCACTGGCGCTAACCATAAAGGAAAATCACCCGCATATTCTTCAATTAAAATCCCAATCAGCCGTTCCAGTGAACCAAAAGGCGCGCGGTGAATCATCACAGGGCGTTTGCGAACACCATCTTCGGCGACATATTCCAACTCAAAGCGTTCTGGCAAATTGTAATCTACTTGTACAGTTCCTAATTGCCATTCCCGATCTAGGGCATCACTAAAGATAAAGTCGAGTTTAGGCCCATAAAAAGCCGCTTCTCCAATCCCTTCAAAGTGTTCCATCCCTAAGGTTTCAACTGCACGGCGAATTGCACCTTCAGCTTTGTCCCAAACTTCATCGTCACCAATGTATTTATCACTAGCAGGATCGCGGAAACTGAGTCTAGCTTTAAAGTTCTTCAGTTGCAGCTTATTGAACACCGACAAAATCAAATCCACCACGCTGAGGAATTCGCTATCGAGTTGTTCTGGGGTAACAAATAGGTGAGAATCATCTACAGTAAAACCGCGCACTCGTGTTAAACCGCCTAATTCGCCTGATTGTTCGTAGCGGTAAACAGTTCCAAATTCCGCCAGTCGCATCGGTAATTCCCGATAAGAGCGTAACTCACTCTTATATATTTGGATATGGAAAGGACAATTCATCGGCTTCATCACGAAGCCCTGTTCCTGTGCAGCAGCTTCTTGATCGTCTGCCATTAAAGGGAACATATCTTCTTTATATTTCTGCCAATGTCCAGAAGTTTTAAATAAATCTACTCTGGCAATGTGAGGTGTTACTACAGATAAGTAACCCCGTTTTACCTGTTCTTGTTTGAGGAAGTCTTCTAAAGTACTCCGCAACAAAGTGCCTTTAGGTGTCCACAAAGGTAAACCCGGCCCTACTAGATCGGAAAATATAAATAAACCCAGTTCTTTACCAAGTTTGCGATGATCTCGCCGCAACGCTTCTTCTTTGCGGCGTTTGTATTCAGCGAGTTGTTCTGGACTTTCCCAGGCGGTGGCGTAGATGCGTTGTAATTGGGCTTTAGTTTCATCCCCACGCCAATAAGCGCCGGCAACGCTTTCTAGTTCAATTGCTTTCGGATTTAATTCGCTGATATTTTCCAGATGGGGCCCCGCACACAAATCCCACCATTCATTCCCCAGGTGGTAAATGGTGATTGGTTCGTTTTTGATATCTCCCAGAATTTCTAGCTTGTAAGGTTCTTTAATTTCCTGAATCCGGCGTTCGGCTTCTTCGCGGCTGACTTCTTCCCGAATTACTGGTAATTTACGATTGATAATCTTCACCATCTCTTTCTTGATGGCTTTAAGATCGTTTTCGCTAAATGGTTCTGGACTGTCGAAGTCGTAGTAAAAACCGTTTTCTATCCAAGGGCCGATTGTAACTTGCGCCTTGGGAAACAGCTTTTGTACCGCCATTGCCATAACATGGGAAGCAGTGTGGCGAATCTTTTTTAAGTTCTCCGATTCGCTGGTACGCGGTAAATAAATTTTTTCAACTTGTTCTGACTGTTGTGACTGATTTGATGAATTTGACGACATTGGCTGCTGAACCGTTGGCGAGGTGATTACAAAAGGTGATTTATCTGAATCTGTAGGCTTATTCAACTATAACTACTTTGATTTTTGCCAGTTAAGCTTTATCTTCCAACTACTGACTTAATTTGTGATCGGGGATAAAGATAAATTTTTGATTTGTTACCTGAGTGTCAATTTCAGGATTGCCCGCATAGGCGTAGCCCATCGTAAACATCGCTAAATTCTTTTATGAATTGCAACTCGCTGTCATATATGCCTATAGATGCCTGTCCAAAGGCACTGTACAAACCAGATATCAAGACTATATAATAAATTTTGTGCTCTTTGTTACAAAATTTTACATCAACAAATTATGAGAGAAATCTAAAAAGTATTAAGAAACGTAAATAACGTTAATATTAGTAAGCAAGTTTGAAATATCGCTCTCATTTATGTCAGACTCAAATTTACCAGGGACTGAGTTGTTGAAAACGGTTTTAGATCCGTTGCTGGAAGATTTTCAGCATTGGTTTACGCGATCGCGCCATTTACTCGAAACTGAGGAACTCTCATTTATGAGTGACCAAGAGCAATCTGACTTGCTCTTGCGGGTTAAGCAAGCACAGGATGAACTAAATACGGCGAAGATGCTATTTAATGCAACTGATAAACAAGTCGGAATTGATATGGCAACGTTAATGCCTTGGCATGAATTAGTAACAGAATGCTGGAATGTCGCAATGCGCTTTCGTCAAGGACGTGAAGTCTAAGGGCTAAATTTCGGCAGACAACTTAGCGATGTCTCAAGACTTACCCAGGAAGCGTCAACGCAAGATGGTAAATCAATCGTTAAAAAGATAGTAAAAAACTCTTAACAATTTCTTAACATTAACTGGATTAGCAAAACAATGTATCCTATGCTACCGTAAGTGAAATAACGGTTGACAAATAGCTCCATATAAATGTAAGCGCCTGAAAAGTGCGTAGAATACTCGTCTTAGCTGTGAGTACAGTATCGGCGAAACAAAGCGTTACAAAATAAAGTTTTAAAAATTGCTGTTCGGAGGAAAATCCAATGTTACATCTGCTTTACATTCTTGCTTTTACAATCCTTGCATTTATAGCTGTTGGCAACTTAATCCGTAACCTGATTATGTTCAGTTTCGATCGGGAGCGAACTTACCCAACGAATTCCTCGCCAATGAATAACCAACGTAACTCTGGTTATTATTCATCAAAAAAACAGTTTGTACCCCATCCAGAGTTATTAGATAACGCTGGAAACTTAATTAAAGAACCACTTTTGGTAATGCGTTCGATTAACGTTGAAGATGCGCGTCAACATCTTGATGCACTTTACGAAGCATCCCCAGGACATAAAAGAGATAATTCAGAAGAAGCATAATGTAGAGACGCGATTAATCGCGTCTGTTAGCAATTTGGGTGTAAATGGTTGTTGTTTTTACATCCTTAATTTTTTTGAGTAGAAATTTATTAGCATTTTTGAATTTGAGGCGATCGCATCGCTAGGCTAGAAAATTAACATTGTGTTATTCTCGGCTCTTGATGGAAACTCCAACTGCAAACTTAGAAAGAGAGCGATTGCTGAAACTAGCAGAGGAGTATCGTGATAAGGGTTACGAAGTTTTTTTTCATCCAAATCCAGAAGACTTGCCTGACTTCCTTAATCACTATCGCCCTGACATGATAGTACGTCGGGGAGAAGAAAATGTAGTTATTGAAGTCAAGTCACGCTCTTCACTTAACTCTTCTTCTAATCAATATTTAGGTAATTTAGCTCAAGCAGTAGAAAAACATCCTGGTTGGAGATTTGAATTAGTAATGACCAACCCGGAGGATACAACGTATTTTCCCAAAGCAGAGACTTCTCTTCAAGAACATGAAATAGAATCACAGTTGCAAGTAGCAAGGCAACTTACAACGCAACATCCAGAATCAGCCATCTTATATTCTTGGTCTTTGGTAGAAGCAACTTTGAGACTTATTGCCCAAAAGGAAGAGCTAAGTTTAGAAAGATTTGATCCACACTACTTAGTAAAGCAATTAGCAACTGAAGGTGTAATTTCAAAATCTGAGTATCAATTACTAATGAATGCACTCCCATTACGTAATTCTATTGCTCATGGCTTCAAAACTACACAACTTACGCAAAATTCTGTATCTGAATTGATCGAGCTGACAGAGCAGCTTTTGAGAACTCTACACACTGGCGATGAAGTAGACTAACACTGGATTGTTGGAATGGATAGCAGTGCGCGCGATCGCACCAATCATCAAATAGGGAGTAGTGAATTATCCACTCCCAACTCTTTTTATGCTTCGATAACTACCCGCAGATTGCCGCGTTTTTTAGCAACGCGACAAGCAGTCTTAGTCCCAGAACGCTCGAATTCCAAATCACTGGATACTGCACTGGAGCATTATCACCGTTCCGTTCGTAGCCGCAAAAAAGTTGCTGCTGAGTCATGTCGAATAAACCTTGGAATATTTCTAAGGCTTGATCGATAAGACCCAGCGATCGCAATCCCATTGCAATCAGAGCGTTATCATGGGGCCAAACCGAACTAATGTGATAACCCATTGGATTGTAAGCAGGTGACAAACTACTTAGAGTCCGAATTCCCCAACCATTAAACATATCTGGTGCCCGCAACCGTTCTGCTACACTATGAGCTTTTTCATTTGTGAAAAGTCCCAAATGCAGACAATGACCAGGATTTGAGGTAATACTGTCCACTGGCTTGCCTTCTCCATCCAAAGCCAGGGCGCAGAAATCTTGGTCTTCCACACTCCCTACTTCCCGTCTCAGTCTAGGATTTTGTCTTAAAATATCTTTGGTATTTCATTAGACTAATTTATGATAATTAATTAATCTATTAAATTTAATCACTAATCGTGAGATTAAATTATGTGAATGTCGCAAGAATAATTTTTGGGTAACAAATTTTATTCAATCAACGTCAGTAAAGTAGGCAATGTCTACGACGGGCTAGGCTAAGTGGGGGCTAGGCAATAAATCAACCGTGGTTAGTACTGGACACAATAGTTAAAATCATACAGTAACTAGCATCTTAATACTTACTTCTCAAAGATTTTACTTGTGCAACTAAAAGCATAAGTTGATCGAGAATGTATATTGAGCGTAGTAGGTTGTCAATCAACAAATCAAGTTGTATGCATTCCTCCTAGTTGGTAACGAAGTGTTGCGCCTGCTTTGGCGAAAAGCGCTTTTTAGCGTTCTTTACATATCGCAACTATCGATTTAACTTGAGAGTCCATTGGAATTTGTACAATGCAGCTGTGACGTGGATCTGATCGAGGTTGAGCGTTTAACAATAATTCATGAGCATTTCGACTTTTGTGCTGAGTGATCTGCTAAAGTCCCTACCCTACTTGCGGCCCCAGCTATATTTTAAAGCTTCACTAACGGCGCTCTCCCACGCGATGGAAGATCAAGTTTTGGCTGCGACTTTAGCTCAACCCCTTGTAATTGCTAGTTTCCAGCGAGAGCGATTCTACCGCCAAGAAGCTCATCGCTACCTGCGACTTGCTTTACGCAGTAACCAAATATACGTATTAGCAGCTCCAGAAACGGATTTCGCTAACAGTTCGGAACACTACGAAAAAGTGGCTTTTGAGCCAACGGATGGCTTAAGTCAGGAGTGGCATTTGGTAGTGATTGCTGACAATTACGCTACTTGTCTGGTTTGTCGAGAAAACCTTGGTTCTCTTGCCAAAAACAAGCAGCTGCCGGAACTAAGCCCTAACCTGGATATAGACACAGCGCGAAGATTTGAGGGAATTTGGACATCGGAAAGGGGAGTTAGCCTGAAAGCCGCCGAATTGCTGTTAGATAGGGTTTTGGTTTATAGACCAGAACTGGCAAGTAAAATTCAACAGGCACGTCAGAGATTTGGCATCGGGGAGCCGCGAAACCTCTCTGGAGCCGAACAAATAAATGAGTATGCCTGTGACATTGATACAGATCCCTTTGTGCAGCGCTTAGTAACTTATTTGCAAGCTAGCCAGTACAAATTGCACAAAGCCTACCGTTCTATTGCCGCCCAAGCACGAAAAGAACGATTAGTCAACTCAATTAGTACTGCAATTCGGCGATCGCTCGATCCTCACGAAGTTCTCCAGGTGGCGGCACAAGAATTAGGGCAACACCTAGAAGCTTGTCGCTGTTTAATTTACCGCGCTCAAGCCACAGATAGCCAAGCCATAATTGAACACGAGTTTTTGACTCCCGGTATTTTATCTGTTTGTGGACAAACCTGGGAGTTACAGAAAAATTCCCTATTTCGGGACATCGTGGAACGAGCCGAAGGTGTTTGTGTGAGCGATACGCTAAGTGATCCCCGTGTTACCAAATCGCCAGGACTTTCCACACTTGCCAAAAAGTTTGCCATTCGTTCTTGGCTGATGGAACCAGTTTTCTATCAGGGGCGATTATTGGGCATTGTAGAGTTACATTACTGCCGAATGCCACCGCACGAGTGCCAACCAGGAGAATTGGATTTGGTAGAAGCGATCGCCACCCAAGTAGGAGCAGCTCTCATCCAAGCGGAAGCTTACGCTAACCTAGAAGAACTTAATCAGCAGCTAGAAGCCCTAGACCGCACCCGCAGCAACCTTATAGCCATCACCGGGCACGAACTGCGTACTCCCCTATCTACAATTCAAGTGTGCCTAGAAAGTCTCGCTAGTGAGCCGGATATGCCCTTAGAGTTGCAGCAAATCATGCTCAACACCGCTCTTTCCGACTCAGAGCGGATGCGAAAACTGGTACAAGATTTCCTCACACTTTCTAACTTGGAAAGTGGTCGGGTGGAATGGCATCCAGAATCACTCAGCTTACAAGAGTGTGTGGATTTAGCACTTAGCCGAAATCGCACACGTTCCTCAACGGAAAAGCCGCCCCAAATCAAAACTCAAATTGCCGAAAACCTACCTCTGGTAAAAGCTGACGGTGATTGGCTAGTAGAAGTGCTGGCAAAACTTATGGACAATGCGTTTAAATTTACGCCACCCCAAGGAGAAATCACGATTAAAGCGATTTACAACAGCCGTCAAATGGTCGAGGTGACTGTAGCTGACACTGGACGCGGCATTGAACCGAATCGTTTAGAAATAGTTTTTGACCGCTTTTATCAAGAAGAGGGAGCGCTGCGCCGCACCACTGGCGGAACTGGACTCGGTTTAGCAATTTGCCGTCAAATTGTTAATGGCTGGGGTGGGGAAATTTGGGCAGAGTCAACCGGCAAAGACCAGGGTAGTCAGTTTCACTTCACCATCCCGATTGTTCAGAGTAGCAAAGAGGAAAAGCGGACAAAAGTCAAGAGTAAATAGGAATTGGGCATGGGGTATTGGTTATTCACAAATGGCAAAGGACAAATGACTAAAAACTGTTACAGTCTATAACGCGATCGCAACATGATCCTGGTTGCGGTGTTACGATTCCCTAAAAACATTGAGAGAATGACTTATGGCAGAAACACTCTCTGGACAAACCCCGCTATTTGCTGGCAGCACTGGTGGCTTGCTAAAAAAAGCAGAAGCGGAAGAAAAGTACGCTATTACTTGGACTAGCCCGAAAGAGCAAGTTTTTGAATTGCCTACAGGTGGTGCAGCTACTATGCGGAAAGGTGAAAACCTGCTGTATATAGCTCGTAAAGAATATGGCATCTTTTTGGGCGGTCAGCAACTCCGGAAACTCAAAATTACAGATTACAAAGTTTACCGGATTTTACCCAACGGAGAAACCACTTTACTTCACCCAGCTGATGGTACCTTCCCTGAAAAGGTAACTGAAGGTCGTGACAAAGTGCGTTATGTAGACCGTCGGATCGGACAAAACACCAGCCCCTCTAAAGTTAAGTTTAGCGGTGTTACTACCTACGACGCTCCGTAACTAGCTGTTAATAGCTAATGGGTAATTAGTAATGGGTAATTGGTAAGTAAAAACCCATTACCCATTATCAATTACCAATTACTTTTGAAAAATAATGATTTTTCCGGATTTCTCCCAGTTTTCTACCCTAGCGCAACAAGGCAACTTCGTCCCGGTATATCAAGAATGGGTGGCAGACCTCGATACGCCTGTATCTGCTTGGTATAAAGTCTGTGCAGGTCAGCCCTATAGCTTTTTGTTGGAATCGATCGAAGGTGGGGAAAAACTAGGACGCTATAGTTTAGTGGGTTGCGATCCAGTGTGGGTTTTGGAAGCAAGGGGCGATCGCACGATTCAGAAAAACCGCGATGGTTCGCAGGTCGTTTTTGCAGGCGACCCTTTTGCAGCTTTAGCCGAATGTTTAGCACCTTATCACCCAGTGAAATTACCACAGCTACCGCCAGGAATTGGCGGTTTGTTTGGGTTTTGGGGGTATGAATTAATTAACTGGATTGAGCCGCGTGTACCAATTTATCCACAAGATGAGCGAAATATCCCTGATGGATTGTGGATGCAGGTAGACCACTTATTGATTTTTGACCAGGTGAAGCGGAAAATTTGGGCGATCGCTTATGCTGATTTACGTGAAGAGAAAGTAGATTTAAAAGCAGCATATCAACAAGCGTGCGATCGCGTCACTCAAATGCTCGAAAAGCTATCTCTACCCTTATCGCCGGAAAAAACTCGATTGGAATGGAATCCGCCAGGGAGCAGGAGAGCAGAGGAGCATACTTCGACTGCGCTCAGTAACCGGGAGAGCAGAGGTGCAGAGGAGTATAAGAGTAATTTTACCCGCCCTGATTTTTGTGCCAGCGTTGACAAGGCCAAAGATTACATTAAAGCAGGCGATATTTTTCAAGTAGTAATTTCCCAGCGACTATCAACAACATACACAGGCGACCCTTTTGCCCTTTATCGCTCCCTACGTCAGATAAATCCTTCGCCTTACATGGCTTACTTTAACTTCCAAAATTGGCAAATCATTGGTTCCAGTCCTGAAGTGATGGTGAAAGCCGAAAGCGATTCTGATGGTGGAGTAATAGCAACGGTACGGCCAATTGCCGGAACACGGCCACGAGGTAAAACCACCCAGGAAGATGCAGCCTTCGCTCAAGATTTACTCGAAGATCCCAAGGAAGTTGCCGAACACGTGATGCTTGTGGATTTAGGGCGGAATGATTTGGGGCGTGTTTGTCAAAGTGGTAGCGTCAAAGTTGATGAATTAATGGTAGTTGAGCGCTACTCCCATGTGATGCACATTGTTAGCAATGTTGTGGGTAAATTAGCACTGGGTAAAACAGCATGGGATTTACTAAAAGCTTCCTTCCCCGCAGGTACGGTAAGCGGCGCACCCAAGATTAGGGCGATGGAAATTATTCACGAGTTAGAGTCTAGCCGTCGGGGTGTTTATTCCGGTGTATATGGATATTACGATTTTGAAGGACAATTAAATACTGCGATCGCAATTCGCACAATGGTAGTGCATGATAATACAGTTAGCGTACAAGCTGGTGCAGGTTTGGTCGCTGATTCTGAGCCAGAGAAAGAATACGAAGAGACGCTGAATAAAGCTAGAGGTTTATTAGAGGCGATTCGTTGTTTGCGTTGAACTGGGGACTGGAGACTGGGGACACTTCGACTGCGCGATAGTTGAATCTCGACTCACAACGACTTGCTCTGAGCGGAGCCGTTGGCGCAGCCTCTCGTAGAGAAGGGAGTCGTTGTGTCGAAACTCAGTGCATCGCTGGGGATTGGTCAATAGTTAGTAATCAGTAATTATTTTCTTTCTACTTCCTCATCTCCCTAATCCTAGTTCATTTTTCTATAGGACTCATATTTGATTTTGAACAAGATTCGGTATAGCTTAATCTTCTGAAATCCTATTGCCTCTGGGAGCATCTCACTTTTTAAAGTGGCTCAAACAGACAATAATCCATTTAGGTAAGCACAACGATGGGCAAGGACTTGAGGCACATTTTCCCGCTTCCACTGCGCTCCGGAAATCTTAGTTCGACGGTCAACCTGCTTAACGGCAGATTCAACGGAACCAGAACCAATCGAACAAATTTGTTCAGCTTGATGATATTCGTAATTGATGATGCGTAGGCGTAGCCCGCCGAAGGCATCGCCATGTTTATCGAGATAATGACAAAAATTTTGTGCTTGTTTACCCTTGCAACCAGTAAATAAGGCTTTAGCTTCCTCAACTCGGCCTTTCCATACAGGACTTACGCAACTGGCACAGCGTGATCGCTATTTTATAGTATTTATGTACTATATAAAGTGGCTGACCCAT
>NZ_JAVRBY020000109.1:0-13548 GCF_034531035.1 Nostoc sp. DedQUE02
ATCGTGTAGTTGCTTGGCGCGCGGCGCGGCTACACCGCGCCATTGCTTGTGACAGTTGCGTAAGTCCTGTTCTTGTTTAGTCTTCTTTTAGAGGACTTTGGCTTATCAGCCCGGAACTTTAGTTCTGGGCGGGATATTTGCTCAGTGTGAGACTTTTACTTGAACAGAAATATTGGGTGGGTAGGATTTTTAGAGATGTGTGTACACTGTAGCGGGCAAAGGGAGGAACAACGAGAATTTAGGGTTTTGGCTCGCCTCTGGGTGTCCAAGAGGGGTTGGGGGAGAGGTCAAAAAAGGGCTTGTCGAACTCACGTAATTTGAGATTTGAGAGTTTTGATTAGCAACGACGAGAATTGCACTCGTATCTCCTGGTGTACTCCAAGGAATTCTACTGTTTGAACTACGTTGCTGGGGCAGCGAACCGAATCGAACGGCTGTCTTTCGCGTTGAACGGCGGACGCTTTACCATTAAGCTACACTGCCAGAAATTACCAGTCTATTTCTGTATAGTCTTTAAATAATCTAGCAAAAGGTGTTTTACCTTGGTTAATTCCTAGATAAATTGGGTCACAAATGCGTGCAGCCGCATCATTGATATCAAAGGGAGGACAAACGCCACGTTCTTGCATAGATTTTGCTTGATGATAGGGGTGTTGGAAGCTAATCCATCCAGGGTCTACTGCATTCATAAAAATACGATGCTTGGCGTATTCTTTGGCACAGGTACGGGTCATTTGATTGAGAGCAGCCTTTGCCATATTGGTGTGGGGATGTCGCCAGGGTTTGTCAACATCGTTAAATCGCCCTTCCATTGAAGAAACATTAATAATGTATTTATTAGTTTCTTTGGAGTTGCTCATTAATTGCTTGAGTCTACTGTTAATGACGAATGGAGCGATCGCATTAATTATATGCACTTCCAATAATTCTAAAATACTGACTTCATCATCCTTCATCAGCCAGCTATTAAAGGGACGCAAGTCAAGTTGTTGTCTATCATCGGTATACCCTCCTAAAGGGAAAAAAGCCGAATTATCTACGCTGTCTTCGGGAATCAAAGGAATTTGGGAGAGGAAAGCAGAATTTTCGGTAAATCTGGCTTTTTCTTCTGTAGTACTTAGTGCAGGATTCTCAGCGTTTACCGTATGATTATGGCTGACTAACACCTGTATTTCTGGCGGTAGTTCCCGGAAAGGTAGTGATTCAAACTCAATTAAATGACGATAAAACGCAGGCGGACGACGCACTGTTTGTGCTGCATTATTGATAATAATGTCGAGTCGCGGATAAAACTTGCAAATGTGTTGGGTAAATTGCTCAACACTGTGGAGATGGCGCAAATCGAGTCCGTAAATTTGCAAACGATGTTGCCATTCTAGAAAATCTGGCTCTGTTGCGTACCTTTTTGCCGCATCATGAGGAAAACGGCTTGTTGTTATCACAGTTGCACCATTTCGCAATAATCTCAATGCTACCCCATGACCAATATTTACCCTGGCTCCAGTGACAATGGCAATTTTACCCCGTAAATCAGCAGTTTGTTGACGCTTGCTGAAGTTAAGATTTCCACACGTAACACAGAGTCCAGTGTAAAAACTATGACCTTGTAAAAAAGTTGTCTTGCAAACAATGCAACGTGGTGGTTTGGTCATTAGTCATTTTTGGTATTATTGCCTTGCATACCTGTAGCTCACCGGATTGAAAATGGCTATATCCCATCTAAACTGCATTGTCCACATTACTGTAAAAATGAATTTATATTAAAAACTAGCGGATTTATTTGTAACTATTATGTATCAATCATCATCCCAAAAAATCCAGATATTTACAACTTTAAGAGATTGTATTTGGCTACCCGTGTTATCAAAATCCTTAAAATATTCTCAGTATTTGTTTTTAATAATTCATATTAACTGATGAAAGGCATCTGCGGCATAAAGGGCGATCGCACGATCAAAAAATGGTATCGAGTCCAAAAGCTGAAAGCGATATTTGTCCTAGCATTGGCAGTTGTATTTACAAATGCTGTAGTCTCTTATGGCAACACTGTAAAGCTGATTCACAACCAGCAATGGGTGACAGACTCATATAAAGTTATTACCCAACTTGAAAGTATCCAGTCTACACTTAAAGATACTGAAACTGCACAACTTAATTACCTAATTACAGCAGATGCAGATGATTTACAAACCTATCTTGTAGCTGCTCAACAAACTAATAGCAATATTCAGATTCTCAACAATTTAACTGCCAATAACCATCAAAAACAGCAGTGGATGTCTTTGCTGAAGCCGAAAATTACCAACAGGCTCAACATTCTGCAACAAGAAATTTACCTCAGACAAAATCAGGGATTAGAAGCAGTTCGGCAGCGAATATTATTTGATAAAAACAAGCAAACCCGCAAAGAGATTCAACAGTTGATTGACGACACTTTAAAGGTAGAGCAAAATTTATTACAGCAGGGAATGCAGCAGTCACAAGCTAGTTCCCAAAAGGCGATAGTGACATTTTTTATCGCTGCGATTGTGGATTTGGTGTTGGTGGCGCTGCTGTATGATTTGTTGTGGCGTTATATCAGGCAACTTCAGCAGACGGAACTGGCTTTACGCCAAAGCGAAAACCGTTTACGGGCGATGATAGATGCAGAACCAGAATGCATCCAGTTAATTGCCAGGGATGGCACTCTTTTAGAAATTAATGCAGATGGGTTGGCAATCATGGAAGTGGAAAGTGCCGATGTCTTAATTGGTAAACCAATTGATTGCGTAATTGTGCCAGAGTATAAAGCAGCCTTTGCCGATTTGCATAAAAGTGTCTGCCAAGGTAATAAGGAAACTCTAGAGTTTGAAATTGTGGGATTTAAAGGCACTCGTCGCTACATGGAAACTCATGCCGTACCCCTGCGTAACGAATTTGATGGGACATTCATGCATTTGGCACTGATGCGAGATATAACCCAGCAAAAACAGGCACAAGAGAAAATCCGTGAACAAGCAGCGCTGCTGGATGTATCAACTGACGCGATTCTGGTGCGAAATATCCACAACCAAATCTTGTTTTGGAATCAAGGTGCTGAACGTCTATATGGCTGGAAAGCTGAGGAAGTTGTGGGTAAAAATGTTTTGCAACTTTTGTATAAAGACATTTCCCCACAGCTAGAAGATGCTTACTTGCAGGTGATGGATACGGGTGAGTGGCGGGGTGAGTTGCATCAACTGACAAGGGAAGGCAAAGTAATTATCGTTGAAAGTCGGTGGACATTGATCCGAGATGAGAATGGACAACCCAAATCTATTTTGAGTGTGAACACCGAAATTACGCAACAAAAACAATTAGAAGCTCAACTTTTGCGATCGCAACGTTTGGAGAGTATCGGTACGCTAGCTGGCGGTATCGCCCATGACCTCAACAATATATTATCGCCAATTTTAATGTCAGTTCAACTGTTGCAAAAGAAATTGCCCGATTCGCAGAGTCAGCAAATACTGCAAACTTTAGAAAATAATGTCAAACGCGGCGCTAATTTGCTTAAACAAGTGTTATCTTTTGCACGCGGTATTGAAGATAAGCGGACAATTGTAGAAATTCAGCCTCTGATGGCAGAAATTGAGCAAATTATTACTCAAACATTCCCCGAATCTATTATTTGTCAGATAGATATCCCTAAAAATCTCTGGTACGTTCGTGGAGACACAACTCAATTACATCAGGTGTTGATAAACTTGGTAATCAACGCCCGCGACGCTATGCCCGATGGCGGTATTCTCAGGATTGCGGCGGAAAATCTGGTGATTGGCGAACATTCCGCCCAAATAAATATTGATGCGAAAGTTGGTTCTTATATTGCGATCATGGTGACGGATACTGGTATGGGGATGTCTTTGGAAGTCCAGCAACGGATTTTTGAACCATTTTTCACCACCAAAGAGGTAGGCAAAGGTACAGGTTTAGGACTTTCTACGGCGTTGGGTATTATTAAGAATCACGGTGGTTTTGTCAATGTTTATAGTCAGGTGGGTAGAGGTACTCAATTTACAGTCTACTTGCCTGCCTCTACATCTAAAGACACACATTCGCTGTCTCAACAATTGGAATCAGTTATAAAAGATGGTTAATTTATTATGGTGGTGAAAATCTCACAGACTACAAAAATAATATTAACGAATTTCTATACACGTTAGAAATTCGTTAATAGAAATAAAAAATATTCAGTTAACATGATATGCCGTTATCACTATTCTCTTATCTGGACTATATACGAACTCGACTCTTGGGTATTCGTTATGAATCCACCATACTTTTATTCTATTAGACTGTGCAGGTGCGCTACCTGAGATTAAATCCCTGCCTGAGTCATTAAAGTTTCAAAAGTATTTGAGTCGAAAACCGCACAATTAAAAGCTGTTAGTCCTTGTATTTGATGTTTGTTTAGGGTCATAGCTACCCTGGTAAGTCGTAAAAATTCTATATCCTGGTAATACTAAAGCAATTCCAGTGTTACTGTGAATTTTACCTGGATATTTATAGGGAAGATCATCTGGCACGCTTTTGCCAATCCGAATACTAAAACCAAGTAGCCATATATACAAACCAGGTAATAGTAAATCCATGCTATATGTAATAGCTCTCATGGCTTCATTTTCTTTCAAAGAAGCAGAATTTCTGGCTATAGCGAATTTTTTGGAGATATTTTTTAGGTTTGTGTTTCCTAACATGGTCTTAATTTCAATCCCCAATAGGGATTTAGTAATTTTCAAGCGTTTCAATCTCTATGAGGGACAAGGTGTTTTGCAACGCTTGCCTCTTAATTCTAACAAGTGGTTTCCATTGAGTAGGGTTTTTGAGAGCATTTTTACCATCAGTCAAAAATTAGCGATCACCCAGAAACAGAAATATCACAGAGTCATACCAATTCAAAATTCAAAATTCAAAATTCAAAATTAAGAAAGTCAGAATTAGTAAGGCTTTCGGGATTTGTATCTGTCTCATTATTTTAGTGAATTGGTATCAACGTCAATTATTTTTATGCTTAATCCAGTTTTTAAAACTTTGATTTTTTGCGGTTCATTATGTAGTAACCAACGCGCAAAACTGTGAAGGTATTTTTGTGCTAATCTTTTACAGATATTGTCAAAGTATTATTAAATCAACTTTTTTGAGCTAACCGCAAATGAGTTTAAATGTGAGAAAAATCAAACTACTAGCTTTGGTATTAATTAGTTTTGCAATGGTGTTGTGGTTTAATCTGCGTTTTTCAACACCTTCAATACCTACTATTGCGGCTTCACCACCAAAAAATATCCGTTACTTCGATCGCACTTTGCCCCAAAGCATCGCTCACATCGTGCTGATTCCAGCTAATAGCAAATTTTTGGTGACTCCTGCGCTATCACAGAAGGTAGCCACTGTAGAAGAATTTGCCCAAAAGTATCAAGCCGTAGCTATTTTGAATGCAGGCTTTTTTGATCCAGCCAACCAAAAAACTACATCTTATGTTGTCCGACAAGGAAAGTTGATAGCCGATCCCAAGGAAAACGAGCGGCTGGTGAACAATCCCAACTTAAAATCTTATTTGGGTCAAATATTCAATCGCTCAGAATTCCGCCGCTACTTATGTGGGCAAACTAGCCGCTATTCCATTGCTCTACACAGTCAGTCACCACCAGCAGGTTGTCAGTTAGTTGATGCTATAGGTGCTGGCCCACGCCTATTACCGGAACTCACTTTAGAAAAAGAGGGCTTTGTAGATAATGGTAATAAACGAGATGCCCTTGGCAGCAACCAACCCAATGCCAGAACTGCTGTAGGTATCACCCGTGATGGCAGCGTTATTTTAGCTATGGTGGCTCAAAAACCCTCGGTTCCCGCGAATGGAATATCTTTGCCAGCATTAGCTGATTTGATGAAAACTCTTGGTGCTGAACAAGCGATGAATCTGGATGGCGGAAGTTCCTCTTCGCTTTATTACAAGGGCAAAACCTTTTACGGGAAGGTTGATTTGAAGGGAAATTTTATCAAGCGTCCTGTGAAGTCGGTTTTGCTGGTTCAGGAAAAGTAGGGGTTGTGGGAATTTATCGGACTGAGCGATCGCTAATTACCATATCACCATATCAAACGTAATTCCTAGTTGAGCTATACCTACCTACTGGTAGATTTTTGTCATATCAGCAATTCCCGAATCCGAATTGCGTCACAATGGTAATAGGCAATCATTGAAGGTGCTATTATGCTTCGTCTAACTCAACTTATTCGGAACTTGTTCCTTCGTTTTGAAGGCTTGTTTGGTGTTTTATTCCAAAGTATTTCTAATTTTTTCGGAAATATATTTGGTTTTTTTGCCAAGCTTTTCGGATTCTCTGAGTCTGGTTATTTCTTGGAAGCTGATGACGTACAAGGGATAAAGCAAGCTTCAGCTAAACAGGAAATTGAAACGAATCGGGATAACACTACTAAAATTCCTGCCACTATCCGCCGTCGTTCTAATGCCAAACTTGACGACTACTACCTCAATATGGCTCGTGATGTGAAAAAGAACTAACAGAAGCTATAAATTAGATTTTTCTCTCCGAATTTTATCAATTACTGTTCCCTATACTAGTGGTCTGTTCTATTAGTTATCAGAGGTGAATAAGTTTGTAGTAAGGACTTTAGTCCTGAATTTTTAAGCACTGAAGTGCTTACTACAAACTCATTATATTTAATGGGACAAGCCACTAGCTAGTGTGAGGTTGCGAAAATTATTCAGCCATAATTAACTGATTTGTATGTGCGTAGACATCGCACCTTTAAAAAAATTTTGTCCAGTTTGAGGCTGGACAATAGCTAGAAATATTTTAGAGATTGAATATTTACTTGATTTTTAACTTACCAAATCAACTAAAGCGTTGCTTTGGAAGCGGACTATAGATGAAACTGAGCAACCACGATAATTCTCAGAGGTGAATACTGATAGTGTGATATTAGCTTGACCTGGATCTAAAATGCGTTTTACCTTGCAGGTTTGCATTTTATTGTTGCAGTAAGCAATAATGCGATCGCCAGCCTTGACTTCCAACGCTTGAATTTTCAATTAATACCAACCTTGCCAGGAATTTGCTTTGTTAAAGGAAAAATATATTGCTATATCTCAGTCGCTTAACAATAGCAATGTTATTTTAGTGTAGCACAAAAATTAAAGATATTAATGCTATCAATTTAATCTTGGTAATGTCAAGTTTATTCATGCTGCAAATACTAGTGCAGCAGGTAAGAGGCAGTGTTTCGACTACGCTCAACTGCCGTGTAGTCGAAATTCAACAACCAGGTAGGAGGCAGAAATTTATCTGTTGCTCTCAAGCCTATCTAATTCCAAGCCACCAAATCGTTTGCGCCGTTTCTCGGTTGGAGTATTTGTTGAAATTCAGATGTAGGGAAACCTCCAATACTGCTCGGGTAAAGCATTTTTAACTCGGCATTGAGTTTGGGGAAAAGGTTAAAGGGTAAAGGTTAAAGGTTTTTTCTTTCCCCTTAACCGACAAGTATTGGGGAAACCTCTACTCCAAAGAAGTTAGAGCTAAATTTTTTTGAAGACAAATTTTTCTTTCGATGTTTTTGTTAGAATCATTGAAATTTTTACCTAAAAATACCACTATGGCTTTATACGCTGAATTACATAGACATCTAGGCGGCTCGGTCGTACCACGAGTTTTATGGCGATATTTCGAGCGACATTCTGCGGAGTTAATTTCCCGCTTTGCTGACTATTCAGAATTTGAAGATTTTTATACCCGCCCACGTAACACCCTAGATGAGTATCTAGAATTACACACCCTGGTAGAAAGTGTGCAAACTGTGGAGACTTTGCCTTACTTTATCTATCGCTTGGTGCGGGGTGCTTACATATTTGAAAATTTGGCTTATCTGGAACTGCGCTACACTCCTTATTTGCGGACACCTGAGCATCTGAGTCAATCCGAAAGAATTGACAAGATGGCAGAAATTGTGCGAGTAGTAGGACTTGCTAGCAACCAGCCAGAATATCCGATTGTTACTAGCCAAATTCTCTGTATGCATACGCGCCTACCTTATGAGGTGAACAAGGCGATTGTTGATTTGGCGGCGCAAAATAAACAGTATGTCTGTGCGGTAGATGTAGCAGGGGGTGATAGCTATTATGCCGATCGCTTAGAAGAATGGATTAGCTTATATGATTATGCGCGATCGCTGGGCGTTAACACCACGGGACATCTCTATGAAACCACCGCAGGTTGTTACCCAGAACTTTTACCCTATCTCATGCGAATCGGTCACGGCATCCAAATTCCCTTACTATATCCAGAGTTACTTAATGATGTGGCTAAACGCGGACAGTGTTTAGAGGTTTGCCCCACAACTTACCTAAAAACTGGTACTTTGCAAGATATCCGTCAACTCAAATTAGTTTTTGACCGTTGTTTTGATGCTGGGGTCGATATTGCTATCTGTACTGATAATGCTGGATTGCACAATGTGCGTCTACCATTTGAGTATGAGAATCTCTTAACTTACAACATTATCAGTTTTGCACAACTTCAAGCTTGTCAAGATGCAGCTTTCCGCCATGCTTTTGCTTGGCCTTACAGTCAACGTCCTGCATCTTTGTTGAACGGTTTACTCAAACCTGAACCATCGAAAATTTTGTCCATGAGAGATACTAATTAACGAATCGCCTAGAGATATTCATAAAGTCAGGTGATTTAATGTTAATTAATGTTGCAATTACTAATTTTTTCTAATGCCATAGAAAAAGTTGTAATGCACAATAGATATCTTGCAATAATTAATGTTTTAGAAATGAAACCACAGATGCACACAGATAATTTATCAGTGTTTATTTGTGGTTGTTTTTTTGCTGAGAAAGCATTTTTGCTATAAGTCGTATATGGCGCGTGCCCCCAGAAGCTATAAACTATAATTTATGGCATCTACTATTCAAGCTCTACCAACAGAAGTCGTATATCTCATTACCGCTGGTGAGGTAATCGACTCTTTAGCTTCTGTGGTGCGGGAATTGGTAGAAAATTCCCTAGACGCAGGTGCAACGCGAATTGTGGTTTATCTATGGCCGCAGCAATGGCGAATTCGTGTGGCAGATAATGGTTATGGAATGAACCTAGATGATTTGCAACAAGCAGCCACAGCCCACAGCACTAGTAAAATTCGCTCTAGTGCCGATTTGTGGAAAATTAACAGTTTAGGGTTTCGTGGTGAAGCACTGCACAGTTTGACGACTCTGGCAGATTTAGAAATTTTGAGTCGTCCTCTGGGCGGAAAAATAGGATGGCGGATAATTTATGGCAATGGCGGGAAAGTTGTACAAGTTGAAGCAACTGCGATCGCACCTGGTACAGTGGTTACAGTTTCTCATCTTTTCGGTAATTGCTCATCTCGTCGTCAGGGATTACCGACAACAGCACAGCAAATGAAAGCTGTGCAAGCCACAATTTACCAAATCGCTTTATGTCATCCTCACGTCACTTGGCAGATTTGGCAAAATGATCGTCAATGGTTTACCATCTGTCCAGCTGCGACAACTGGGCAACTACTACCGCAGATTTTACCGCAAGTGCGACAAGGTGACTTGCAAGAAGTGAAACTCGAAATACCCAACCCATTAAACTCAGAAGACAGAACTCAGAATTCAGAATTCAGAATACTGAATTCAGTACGGGCTGAACGCCCCGCTACCGCTAACAGTACTCAGCACTGTGCACTAAATTTAGTGGTAGGATTACCTGATCGCTGTCATCGTCATCGTCCAGATTGGGTACGTGTAGCGATTAACGGACGGATGGTTAAGACACCGGAACTAGAGCAAACGATATTATCAGCATTTCACAGAACATTACCGCGCGATCGCTATCCAATTTGTTTTTTACATCTTGCCATTTCCCCCGACCAAATTAACTGGAATCGCAATCCCGCAAAAACAGAAATTTACCTCAACGAAATCATTTATTGGCAAGAGCAAATTACCCAAGCAATTAACCAAGCACTCAGCATTTCTTCTAGCAATCTCAAAGAAGCTATCCACACAACACGAGTTAGTAAGTTACTCAAAGCCGCAGAAGCGAAAGGCGGTTATAATTTCAATCCTCAAAATCCCAAACCTTTTACAGACGCGATTAATCACGTCTCTCCTAATTCTTTAAAAGCTGTCGCCCAAGTTAGTAACACCTATATTGTGGCGGAACATTCAGGTGGGATGTGGTTAGTGGAACAGCACATTGCCCACGAGCGAGTTTTGTATGAGCAATTGTCTGATAATTGGCAACTTGTCCCCGTCGAACCGCCAATCATTCTTTATCAATTATCGCCAGCGCAAGTATCACAACTACAACGCATCGGTTTAGAAATAGAACCCTTTGGCGAACAACTTTGGGCAGTTCGTAATATCCCCGCACCTTTGCAACAACGAGACGACTGTGCAGAAGCAATTTTAGAACTTAGTTGGGGAGGCGATTTACAAACAGCCCAAGTAGCCGTCGCCTGTCGCACTGCTATTCGTAATGGTACACCGATGAATCAACAAGAAATGCAGGCACTTTTAGATAATTGGCAACGCACTCGCAACCCCCGCACCTGTCCCCACGGACGACCAATTTATCTATCCTTAGAAGAATCAGCTTTAGCCCGATTTTTCCGGCGTAATTGGGTAATTGGTAAAAGTCATGGAATTTGATAGCTGATACCAAGTTGCGTTCAAAAATATTAGTTTTGACAGGCTGTTCTTGAGCAGGGGAAGCAGGGGAGGCAGGGGGAGAAATACTACATATAATTGCAAAATGGTATTAGATATCATTTATCAACAATTAGCCAAGAAACTGGGAAAATAGGGATTCTCTTTCATAAGATAAAAGCATTGCAGGAGTCAATACAGTTCAGTTAAGCTTTTTTCTCCCCCTGCTTCCCCTGCATCCCCTGCTCCCCCTGCCTGCCTTAACAGATAAATTTCCTTAACTGAACCGTATTGTTGCAGGAGTAAGTATAGTGCCGCGTGGAACAAGGAAAAACAGCAAAAAGCAAGCAGAGGAAAACGGTTCTCTTGATTTACCACTTCTACAGTTAGCGCAAGCTGGCGATCGCTTGGATATTCCGGCAATGGAACAATGGCTGTGGGATGCTGCTTGTAAGATACGCGGTGCGACGGATGCACCAAAATTCAAAGATTTTATTCTGCCGCTAATTTTCTACAAACGGCTGTCTGATGTCTTTGATGATGAGTATGAAAAGTGCGCCGAGAAGTTTGGGGGTGGAGACTTAGCGCGTGCTTTCATTGAAGCAGATCATCAAGATGCAATTAAAAACAATCGTCAGCCGATTGTGCGTTACTATGTCCCGCACCAATACCGTTGGGAGGCGATTCGCTTTCATCCTAAAGATAGCTTAGGGGAGTTTGTGACAACGGCGATGCGGGAAGTGGCAAAGCGCAATCCTGGGTTATCGGGAACGCTGACGCTAAAGGATTATAACGAGAAGCAAAGCAATCAGCGCGTTTTGGATGATGACCGTTTAAAGGACTTGATTGAAGTCATCAGTCGGCATCGGTTGGGGTTAAAGAATACCAATGCGGATGTTTTGGGGGAAGCTTATGAGTATTTGCTGCGAAAGTTTGCCGAAGGACAGGGGCAAAGTGCGGGGGAGTTTCTCACACCATCAGAGGTAGGTTGGTTGATTGCGGAAATTATTGACCCCGAACCCTACACGAAGATTTACGATCCCACTTGTGGATCAGGTAGGTTGTTGACTAAGCCGCGTCTGGTGTTCAACCGCAAGCATCCAGGGGAAGAGAGTAAAGCACCTCGGTTATTTGGGCAAGAGTTGAACTGGACAACTTTCGCCATCGCCAAAATGAATATGTTTTTGCAGGATTTTACTGATACTCAAATTGCGATTGGCGATACATTCCGGCAACCTAAATTTACGGTTGACAAGAAGGTGATGCGTTTTGATTATGTGGTTGCTAATCCGATGTGGAATCAGGACAACTACGGCGCAGATGCTTACGAAGAAGATTCTTTTGAACGGTTCAAAGACGGAATTGCCTCCAAATCTTCAGCAGATTGGGGATGGGTGCAGCATATTTGGGCATCGCTGAAAGATAACGGACGAGCGGCGGTTGTTTTGGATACAGGTGCAGTGTCTCGTGGTTCCGGGAGTCAGAACAAAAATCAAGAAAGAGACATCCGCAAGGAATTTGTGGAAAAAGACAGAGTTGAAGGGGTGATTTTGCTACCTGAAAACCTGTTTTATAACACGACTGCGCCAGGGGTGGTAATTTTGTTAAATCGCCTGAAACCTCTGAATCGTAAAGGTGAGTTTTTGCTGATTAATGCTGCTGATTATTTTGTTAAGGGCGATCCGAAGAATATTTTGACAAAGGAAGGGATTAAGGCCGTTTGTGAGGTTTATCGCAATTGGGAAACGCGAGAGAAGCTGAGTAAAGTTGTTAAGTTAGAAGAATTGAGAGAAGCGGATTATAATCTTAGTCCGTCGCAGTTTGTGGATGTTAGCGATAAAGTTGTGCATCGGGCGATCGCGGATATTTTGGCAGATTTGGCGGTAGCAAGACAAGACAGGGAATGGGCGGATAAAGATTTAGCTGAAGTGTTAGCAAAGTTGAATTTATAGCGTTTTTCATTATATATCCTTGGACTCCATAAACCTGTCAGTTCACAGATAAGGGCACTCTACTGCCGAGGCAAGGTCAGATCAAGTTATCCGGAAACTTCTCAACGTCTCCCCTCTATCAGGTTTCTGCGATGCGATCTGCTTTGCAGCAACGCTAGGCTAACGCCTCGCTTCGCTAACGCGATCGCTTTGGGCCCCGAATCATCCCTACTCAATCTTCCAATTAGGCGTATAACCAGAAATAACTTGGCTATACATTTGCAAGACCGATGCAGAAATACGTCCTGAGAGTTTTGCGATCGCCCATAGCGCTCTTGTAAAATCATTTTCAATTGTTGAGAATTCGCAAGAGAAAAAAGTTTATGGCAGATAAGTCCGGTCAAGACCCCTCGGAAATCACAGTGGCAACGGTTAATGAAGAACGAAAAGGCGCAACTTTCAGCGGTACGGTCATCCTTGGTATAGATCCTGAGGGTGGGGAAGTCGTTTTCTTTAGAGACTTTTTAATTGAAGATTATAAAGGCGAACTTACCGCAAATCTTGCAACAGATGGCGATATAAAGAAAAGCATTGATTTAGGCGAACTCGATCATAAAAGCCCCAGTTTTAAGTTGCCAATTCCGCTGGGAACGGATACATTACCCTACAATACAGTCGTATTGAGCGACAAAAAAAGCAAGAAAAAAATCCTGACGATCAATCTATAAAATTTGTAACTTAGCTCGTAGTTCAGCCAAATTCGATTGCCCTCCTGTATAGATATCAAATGGGTTCTATAAAACGATATTTGAAAAGTCCTTTTGTTGGTAGCAAAACGTTTTAGATCCCCCTAAATCCCCCTTAAAAAGGGGGACTTTGATTCCGGTTCCCCCCTTTTTAAGGGGGGCTAGGGGGGAT
>NZ_JAVRBY020000110.1:0-13047 GCF_034531035.1 Nostoc sp. DedQUE02
TTCAAATTCAATCGGAATTGGTAAAGCATTGGCCAAAGCTTCTAAACTTACTTTTTTAATCGATTGCAGCACTGCGAACCAAATTTGCAACAAGATATATTCGGCAGTACTTAGTTGACTTTTAAGATGTGTTTGGTAAAATTTAGGTAATATTATCAATAGATAGGTCTTATTGACAAAAGTAGACCTATCTTTTTCGAACATTATTTTTTGTCTCCTCAGAAACTTCCGATTCCGGTATAGTTTCTTATCGACAAGTACCTGAACCTAGTACTTTATATAGCACACTTCTTCTTGGCACTATTGGCTTGTTCATGAAAAGAAAGGTAAGATCAATCAAAAACATTAAAGCTTAACCTCGACTTAAGAGGGTGTAATGTGGTTGGGTTCTCATCTGCGTATACTCTTTTGATAAATTGTATTAAAAAAAGCAAAATCCAATGAAAACCACTGGTATTCATCATGTAGCGATTATTTGTTCTGACTATGATCGCTCCAAACAATTTTATGTCGAAACTTTAGGATTTTCGATTATTCAAGAGACTTTTCGCGCCGCCAGAAATTCTTATAAATTAGATTTAAAAGTTACAGAAAATACTCAAATCGAACTATTCTCTTTCCCAAATCCCCCAGAACGACCTAATAAACCAGAGTCTTGTGGTTTAAGACATCTTGCTTTTCAAGTTGATGATGTAGAGGAAACTGTTTTTTATTTAAAATCAAAAGGTTTAGAAGTAGAAAATATCAGAGTTGATGAAATTACAGGTAAAAAATATACTTTCTTTAAAGACCCAGACAATTTACCATTAGAAATTTATGAGCGTTCAAATTACTGCTAGGCAAACTTATTATCACTATAGATAATAGACATTTTGCAAAATTCGGGGTAAAGGTGAAGGGGAAAAGGGTAAAGAAACTCAAAATCCTTTCCCTTTAACCTTTACCCTTTACCCTAAGAGTGCAAAAATATATTTTTGGAAGATGTCTAATGAAGTGATGTCTACAATGCTCTACGCCTATGCATCAGTCTAATTTGAAAGTTAATCTCTTGAAGAGAAGTTGTTTTGATTCTAAGTCAACTTTACGGCATAAAATTTATCTGGTTGTTTGGCGGACAGTGAACACTTCTACCAAAAGAATCGCCAGTTTCTGCATCCCTTAATTCCACAAGTTTAGCGTTATCAGTACACACACTTCTACCTTTAGCCATTCTAAACTCACCTTGGACAAAACCAGTCACTATCCATACCATTCGATTGTTAGAAATCGATGATTTGTACTCCCCGTTTTTGGCTGCAAATTCCTCGTATGTTGTAAGTTTTGCTTCTGTAATTCGCATCTTGGTAGACTTTTTGATAACACTTTCAATTGTCATCAAACGACTTGCTGGTAAGCTATTATTTGCAGGATATATTCGTACTCTTGAGTTGAATGGTATTGCTTGATTGACTGGCTTTTTTGTCTGTACTGGTTTAGCTGTGACCGTCTGCACTAGCAATAAAGTAATAGTGTTAGCAAATATAAAAGCAGATAATGAAGTTATTGTAAAAATATTAAACATAGTGTAAAGACGTTTCATAATGCTCAGAATGCTAACAACTTCATACCACTTTAAGCGATCGCTCCCATGAGTGTTTGCATCATTGCGCGAGAAACTCTATTCTGTCAAAGCATCAAGTTGAGCCAGTATTCTTATGCCTTCCTCTCGGTTGCCACTTGCGGCCATTGGTTTAAATCTGGTATATTCCCATTCAAAAAACTCAAAAGCGATCGCTAGTAGATAAATATCTGCAATATCCAGCCAAAGAACCCAGGATAATGAATCATAATTAATCTCTATAGCTTTGAGTTATCAGCCATCAGCCGCCAGTTACCAGCCGGAAGCTGAGATGCCGAATATTCAAGGCTTTGGATTCTACTTAACGAATTGACTATGAATTCTGAACAAATCAAAAATTCTCTAAATATTTCGCCAGCGATACGTGTAGGAGTACTGGGTTTCGGTGGACTCGGACAAGCAGCCGCCAAGGTAGTTGCTGGCAAACGAGAAATGATTTTAGTCGCAGCAGCAGATCAAAAAGGTTACGCTTATGCTGCTGAAGGTTTAAATACTGAAAAATCTGTTGCAACCTATCAATCCCAAGGTTCGGTAGGTTATTTAGAGCCAATTGGTACATTAACAAATCAAAGTATTCAGGATTTAATCGAAATAGCTGAAGTAGATGGGTATTTTTTGGCTTTACCCAACCTGCCAAATGATTTTATTCCCAATGTCGCCAAGGAATTTATCAAATCTGGTTGGCGTGGGGTATTAGTAGATGCAATTAAACGCACCACTGCTGTAGAACAACTCCTAGCGATGAAAGATGAACTGGAAGCCGCCGGGATTACTTACATGACAGGATGCGGTGCTACCCCTGGACTATTAACAGCAGCAGCAGCTTTAGCCGCCCAAAGTTACGCCGAAATTCATCAAGTTGAAATTACCTTTGGGGTGGGAATTGCTAACTGGGAAGCTTACCGCGCCACTGTTCGGGAAGACATTGGCCACATGCCTGGTTACACAGTAGAAGCTGCTAGGGCGATGACTGACGCCGAAGTAGAAGCACTACTAGATAAAACTAATGGCGTGCTGACCTTGAAAAATATGGAACACGCTGATGATGTGATGTTAGAAGTAGCCGGGATAGTAGGGCGCGATCGCGTTACAGTTGGTGGTGTAGTCGATACTCGCAATCCCAAAAAGCCACTCAGCACCAATGTGAAGGTAACAGGACGTACCTTTGAAGGAAAAATTTCTACCCATACCTTTACTCTCGGAGATGAAACCAGCATGGCAGCAAATGTCTGCGGCCCTGCTTTCGGCTATCTCAAAGCTGGTAGACAATTGCACCAACGCGGCATCTATGGAATATTCACCGCAGCCGAAATTATGCCGCAATTTGTTAGGTAAGTAGGGAACTGGGGACACTTCGACTGTGCGGTAGTTGAGCGTAGTCGAAACTCAGTGCATCGCTGGGGACTAGATTCGGCGATGCCTACGACTGGCTACGCCTACGCATTTGTTATTTCGGCGTGTCCATAACGCCCTGCCTGCTAAATAGCTTTCATTGGCAGACTGACAACGAATGTCGCCCCCTGTCCAATTCCTGGACTTTCGACCGAGACTATGCCACCGTGTAATTCTACCAAGTGGCGGACGATCGCTAGCCCTAATCCTAGTCCTCCATGCGATCGCGTGGTGGAACTGTCAGCTTGACGAAAGCGTTCAAATACATGGGGCAGGAATTCAGCAGGAATTCCGACTCCTGTATCACTCACCCCAATTTGCACATAAGATTCAATGCGTTTCAATTGCACATCAACTCTTCCGCCCTTGGGTGTAAACTTGACGGCGTTGGAGAGCAAATTCCACACAACCTGTTGCAAGCGGCTGGCATCACCCACAACTACCCCTACTTCCGGGTTGAACTTACACTTGATACTAATCTCTTTGGCCTGGGCTGCTGGGTACACACTATCAATTGCCGCCTCTACAAGTGGTACAAGTTCAACCTGAGCCATACTTAGATGCAGTGTGCCTCTAATAATCCGTGACACATCTAGAACATCTTCAATCAGTTGTGCCAGGGATCTACCGTTACGCTCAATGGTCTCTAGTGCCCGACCAGTAGTAGCCTCATCAAACTTGCGACTTCTAAGTAGCTGCGTCCACCCTAGTATAGCATTTAGGGGTGTACGTAGTTCGTGGGAGAGTGTGGCGAGAAACTCATCCTTCATACGGTTTGCGGTTTCTGCATCAGCGCGTGCTGCTTGTTCACGCTCAAGCAGTTGTTCGCGTTCTTGTTCTGCTTGCTTGCGATCGCTAATGTCAATCATGAATCCATGTAGTAGCTGCGGCCCATTCTCATCCCGCACCACATTCACAATGTCATACAACCACACGACTCTGCCATCAGCAGCCAACATTCTATATTCAAATTCGTAATTATTCAGTAATAGAGAAGATTCTAGGCAATACTCAATAGCCCACTCCCGATCTTCTGGGTGCATGTGTTTTGCCCAGAAATCATCGGTGTACCAGTCTGACAATTGATAGCCCAAAATCTCAAAAGTTTGTGGCCCTACGTAGGTAAAATTCCCGGTAGTGGCATTTACCTCCCAAGGAATCATACGAACTTTTTCGGTGAGCATCTTTAACCGTTTCTCACTTTGTTTGAGAGCTGCTTCTGCTAACTTGTGAAGTGTAATATCTGTAATTAGGGCAACAAATCCTTCAACTTTTCCCTGCTGACTAAACTGGGGAATGTAAGTGACATTTATGTAATGGTTTGTGCCATCTTTATCGGGTAATTGGGTTTCATAAGTTACTTGCTCTCCTGAAAGTACCGCTTCTACATAAGGAAGAATCGACTGATAAACAGATTCTCCCAAAATTTCTCTAATATGTTTACCAGAAATTTCAGAAGCAGGAAGCCCAAACCAGTTTTCATATCCTTTGTTATTAAAGCGATAACGCTGCTGAATATCAACATAAGAAATCTGGACGGGCACTGCATTTGTAATCAGGCGCAATTGATCTTCTCGTTGACGCAGTGCTGCTTCCGCTTGTTTGCTTGCTGTGATGTCGCGTTGAGTTCCCCACGCTCTGACTAAAAGACCATTTTCGACAATTCCCACCAGATTATTCAAAAAATATTTGGAATTACCTTGTTTATCTATTTCATGAGACTCTGCATCGATGAGTCGGTAGTTAGAACGGATAAAATGACGCAGGTATGCAATATTATGTGGATCGGAGGAAACAAGAAAGTCTCCTAGTTTGGCGCTGATAATTTCTTCGGCACGAAAATAGCCATACATCTGCGCCACAACATTGTTGCATTCTGCTAAGTAACCATACTGGTAAAAATGCTTAATTTGTTCATCTTCTGGACAATCTGGCGAAATTGGTACTTCCAATTCCATACACCAAATACCTTCTGAACTCTGCTCTAAAAAAGCGCGATAGCGTTCTTCGCTTTTGCAAAGGGCAAGTTCTATTTGTTTGCGTTTGCTTAAATCAACTACAAAACAGATAACATCCTCTCGATTATTTTCTAACAAGGCGCAACCTAATAGGATGGGAACACGGCTGCGATCTTTGCGGATGTATTCGTTCTCAAAAGGCTGACACACGCCTTTGGTTTTGAGTTCTGCGATCGCACTTTTGTTAGCTTCCATATATTCTGGTGGTATCATGTCGCACCAGCGCACTTTCCCTGCTAGCAAATCTTCCTGCGAATAACCTACCATTGTTAAAAAAGAATCGTTAGCCTCTGCGATGGCGTAACCCGCCGTAGGCATCGCCCCGTCCATATTAGCTACAATTACCCCAATAATGTTGGACTCTACCAACCTTCTAAATTTTGCCTCGCTCACCTCTATCTTTTGCAAACTCATTTGAAGATTTTGCTTCGCAGTGCGTAACTCTGAGTTGAGCAAGCTAATAAGTATTGTTACGAAGATAAACAAGCCTAACCGCACTATGGTGTCTAGATCCGTAACGGCGAGCGAAAACGCTGGCTCTACAAAAAAATAGCTGACGGCTAAAGTAGACAAAGCAGTAGCCAGTAACCCTGCTTTCATGCCGCCATACCAGGCACTAACCGCCACGGCAGCAAAAAACAGCAGGAAAATAGTTGGTTTTAGTAGTGGCTGTAGCAATAGTGTTAGTAGCAGTGCGCTACCAACAGCCAATAATGCCACAGCATAGGGCACTAGAAGGGAACGTATTCCTTTCAATGTGGCTTCTCCTTTTATGCAGCTAGCTAAAGGATTATTCCCAAAATCAGCTAGAGAATGCGACGCCGATAGCAAGTCTGCGAGCGTCACAGCTCACCGTAGACATCGCTCAACATTTATTATGCATCGGAAAAATACACATCTAAGCAATTACTTGCTGTGAATCTATCTAAAGTAGTAAAACTTAGTTTTAACAAAGGTTAAATAATTGATAATTGTCGTTCCAATTATATACTTTTTGTTTTATGATATCCGTCAAAAAGTACAGAAATGTTAATTTTTAAAATTAATTTCTTTGAGGATATAAGTCATCATTTCCCCTTTGCCTTTAACCTGAATAAAACCTCGTTTCTCCAATAAGTATTTATCCTTCAAAAGCTGATAAGTTGCTTCACAAACTTGGATACTACCTGCTATACCATGTGATTCCATCCTACTGGCAGTATTTACTGTATCTCCCCAGAGGTCGTAGGCAAATTTTTTCAGCCCAATCACCCCCGCCACTACTGGCCCTGTACTAATGCCAATACGGATACGAAATAACTGGTTATTTTCTGCATTAAACTTAGCTATAGCATTTTGCATATCCAATGCCATATTAGCTATAGCTGGAGCATGATTGTTAGACTGATTTTGCAACCCAGAAACAGCCATATATGCATCACCAATGGTCTTGATTTTTTCTACTCCATGACGTTCTGCTAATTGGTCGAATAAACAGAATATTGTATTTAATAACTCGACTAATTCCGCAGGAGATGTCCGAGTTGAAAGCTCTGTAAAACCAACAATATCGGCAAATAGTACCGTAACTTCTAGAAAACTATCAGCAATTGTTGTAGGCTGTTGTTTTAATTGTTCTGCAATCATCTCTGGCAAAATATTTAGTAACAGCCTTTCTGATTTTTGCTGCGCTAGTTCCATTGCCTTACGGGCGTAAAATTCTTTTTTTCGCAAGCGTTCGTATAAATAGACAGAAAACACACAAATTATGCAAGTCCAAAAGAAATATAATCCTTGTTCAACATAAAAAGCTGATGGATTTTTCAATATGGGGTTATATAAAATATATAAACTTAAATAGCAAATTATTGTTCCTAATTGAGATATTAAATGCATCCACCATTGCACTGGAATAATTGTAGCTTGGGTGAGAAACATCAGAGTCCAAATATTACTTCTTGGTTCTAGATTATTGAACAGCAAAGCGATATCAATTTGGACAACACAAGTTACAGACCAGCACAAACTCAAAAAAATTAAGTCAGGATGGCGGCGACCGATAGGAGTTTTACATAAAACCCAACAAATAAGAGTAAATACTTCTACTACAATACCAATTTTAAAAGCGTATATTTTGCCTTCTAATTGTGAATTTGCCCAAAGAAAAAAAACGATCAAAGTTAAGCCAGCGATTAGCATAATCTGCGCCTGCAATTGCAGCCGTTTCAGCAGAAAGCTTTGTCGTTGTTCTTTGTAAGATTCGGCAAGGTTATTGTTGGTTTGCCGATCAGACATTCCGTGACTAATGAGCGCATCTAGTTGGGTTTTGTCGGAGTTAGTTGGATGAATCATGCCCTTTTTGCGTTATTAGTAATCAAGGGAGTGGGTATTGGGGACTGGGTACTGGGTAGCAGATACTAAGTACTGAGAACTAAAGAAGAGTTTTCCCAATTTCCAATTCCCAATCCCCAATCCCTAATCCCCAGTCCCCAAAATGGCTCGTACCCCTACATTAAATTTTGATCGTGGCACATTAATTTTGCATCCACCACCACGCGGCAAAGGTTGGATGGATTATGCAACATGGGATGATAGAGTTGAAAAATTCCGCATTCCAGCAATTCGATATCGATCGCTAGTGGAAGCACTACAAGCGGAAGATGTGAATTTTATCGATGAGGCCAAGCAATTTTATCCTGTAGATTTGGTTCCCAGTCTGGAAATGGAACCCTATCCCCATCAGACTGAAGCGCTAGCGGCTTGGAAACTGGCGGGTAGACAAGGGGTTGTTGTGCTTCCCACGGCGGCGGGAAAGACTTATTTAGCACAAATGGCGATGCAGTCAACGCCACGCACGACGCTGATTGTAGTGCCAACTTTGGATTTGATGCATCAGTGGTATGCACATTTGGTAGCGGCTTTCCCTGATGCTGAGGTGGGATTGCTGGGAGGTGGTTCGCGGGATAGAACGGCAATTTTAGTTGCAACTTATGATAGTGCCGCAATTCACGCTGAGACGTTGGGAAATCAATATGCATTAATTGTTTTTGACGAATGTCATCATTTACCGACAGATTTTAATCGAGTAATTGCTGAATATGCGATCGCACCTTATCGCCTGGGACTCTCCGCGACACCAGAACGCACTGATGGTAAACACGCTGAGTTAAATATCCTCATTGGAGAAGAAGTATATCGCAAACGCGCTGAAGATTTGGCGGGAAAGGCGTTAGCAGAACATGAAATTGTCCAAATTAAGGTTAAGTTATCGCAACTTGAGCGGGAAAGATACAATCAACTAATTCAAACTCGCAATGATTTTTTAAAGCAATCCCGGATTTCTTTGGGGAGTCTGCAAGGTTGGCAAATGTTTGTGCAAATGAGTGCGCGATCGCAATCTGGAAGAAGGGCGATGTTAGCGCATCGAGAAGCAAAAGATATCGCTTTGGGTACTGATGGAAAGTTGCGAATTTTGATTGATTTATTGGCAGAACATTATCCGGCAAGAATTTTGATTTTTACTGCTGATAATACGACGGTTTATCGCATTTCTCAAGAGTTGCTAATTCCGGCAATTACTCATCAAACTCCTGTGAAAGAACGGCATGAAATATTAACCAAGTTTCGAGAGGGTAAATATAATACTTTGGTGGCTTCTCATGTGTTGAATGAAGGGGTTGATGTGCCGGCGGCAACTGTTGCAATTATTTTATCGGGAACGGGTTCGGCTAGGGAGTATACTCAGCGATTGGGTAGGGTTTTGCGGAAGGGGAATATTGAGAATAAGCAGGCGATTTTGTATGAGGTGGTGGCGGAGGACACGAGTGAGGAGGGGACTTCGGCTAGGCGGAGAGGGGAGAAGAGAGCAGGGGGAGCAGGGGAGGTAAGAGAAGCAGGGGGAGAAAAAGAAAAGAAAGGGAAGTTACAGGTTGTGTATGGGAGTGGGAAGGAACGGAGTTTGAAGGCTGCGGAACAGTTAGAAATTAATTATTCAGTCCAAAATCCAAAACTTGTACTGAGCGAACTTGTACCGAGCATCTCGACTTCGCTCGATGGAGCCGAAGTTGAAGTAGTCGAAGTATCTAAAATCCAAAATTCAGCAGATGTTACCGACAGATTTACTGATGCATCGCCAAAACGGAGAGGAGATCATTCCGAAGAGACTGAAGATTGATCAAAAAACTTCGGAGTTGGCGATTGAGTTAATTAATTATTTTCAATCAGCAGTGGGGAAAACTCAAGGTATGCTTGAGCGACAACTGACTGATTTTGAAGGAGATTCTACAGATTATCGGGTGAAGCGGGGGTTAGCTTATATTCTCAAAAGCAGCTTTTGCACTTTTGAGGTAGTTAGTCCTTTGGAACCACAAATGTTAAGAGAACGGGTGTTTTCGTTAGCTGCAAAGTCGGTTTCTAGTCGGGAATCAACACAAGTTACTCTGAGTAAAATTGCTGATGAATTAACTCAAGAACTTGAACGGGAAGTTTTATTAGAACAGGTTCGTAATGGACTCTATGCTGATTTATCTGAAAATAAAATTTTGACAGTGTTTGATGCACCAACAGCGCCAGATTTGTTAAATCGATATAACTTATCTCAGGTGCAGGGTGTGTTTTATAAAGCCAGTCAATTGGTGTTAAATGCCCATCGCAATGTTCCGGGTGAATATAAGCTATTATTTCGCTATTTAAAGTTGTTTCAATTGATGGCTTATATTGAAGGTGATGCTGACCACGGGTTTACAATTACTATTGATGGGCCGACGAGTTTGTTTAATCCTAGTACGCGATATGGGTTAGCGATCGCTAAACTTATTCCGGCTTTACTTCACGTTACTAAATGGAGTCTTTCGTCGATTCTCCAAAGCCGCGATGCTTATACAAATAGTTGGAAAACTGGACGTTTCACTCTCAATTCCGAATGTGGTTTAGTATCCCACTATCCACCAGGTAAGCCCTACGATAGTATGCTAGAAGCATCCTTTGCTGATAAATGGGATGCGTTGAAAAGTGGTTGGGCATTAGAACGAGAAGTTGATTTGATACCGATTCCTGGTAGTGTGATGATTCCCGATTTTCGTTTGGTGCATTCTGATGGACGCACCTTCTTATTAGAAATTGTTGGTTATTGGCGACCAGAATATTTACAGAAAAAGTTTTCTCAGGTGCGGCGGGCTGGACGTGATGACTTAATTTTAGCAATTTCTGAGCGACTTAATTTAGAAAAGGCGGGAGTAAAATTAAATGATGTCCCCGCGAGAATTGTTTGGTTTAAAGATAAGTTATTGCCGAAAGCCGTGTTAGCTGTAATGGATTGATTAAGGTTTAGCCCATTCTGACTCACCTCGACTGCGCCCTTCTCTACGAGATGCCTGACATTCAGGTAATTTTTGATAACGTGCCTGTGATGAACAGCCAGGGCTTTAAACTCCACCATCTTCTCATCACTTCCCCGTAACTGAACATCTGGTGTAAGAAACTGCAACAGATTCAGATTTTCCAATAACAACACAGCAGATAATAACTGCCCCTTATTAAAATCCGGTTTCCAAATCGAATTCTCCCCAGGTTCTAACTGCGATGCTGCCCGTTTAGTAAAATATCTTTACGTAAATTTATCAGTTAATAATGTAAAGAATATGCAAAGATGTGTCTGGAAGCAAAGACATCTAAGTAAATACGGTAGTATATGGTTAGTGTTAGGTTATTGAGATGTTCTGTATTCTCAAATTAGGCGTTTACGCATAATTGCCCACAAGGAGGGTCATAAAAGTATATTTACCAAGCCAGAGTTAACTATTGACTATTTTCTCTTCTAGTAGGATTTAGGCACTGGCAAAAAACTACAACAGCTTTCGATCAAACCTACCACAAAAATCCTAGTGGCAAGTTTGATTACAATTAGCTGTAAATATGAAGGCTGGATTTTTGATGCTTGTTCACTGGTTTATAAGGGACAAAGATAATTTATTTAGCCTGTAATGACTGATTATTCGGAATTTTGAATACAGACCGTGATGAATTTGTACAATGCTTAAAACTTAAATAGTCAGAGAAATCAAAATTAGTGCTATTACAAGCCATTCTTTTATGGCTGAATTTTCGAGAAATAGTAATATTTCCCAAAGGTGACGGAGAAAAGTATGCCGAAAACACCAATTTTGGGGGCGTTTGTGCTTGAAAACAGCCTAACGCGACTTAAACATTTTTGGAGCAGAAACATGCTTGAAACCCATGCAGGGCAAGGAAAATATACATCCACATATAGCTTTTAGGCTCTTTCCTGGCTACTTTTTGTTTAAGTCCTACTAACAGTTTCCTTCAAAACTGAAATTCCTAAAAAAATCGATTGAGGTAGGTAAAAGTTATGGCAAATATCATTGGAACCAACGGTAACGATACCATATATGGTAGTAGTGAAGCGGACACGATTAATGGTCTTGCAGGCAACGACACCTTAACTGGTGGAGGTGGTAACGACACCTTAACTGGTGGAGGTGGTAAGGATAAATTTGTTTATGAGTACTACGGCAACTACAACCAGAATATTAATATCATCACCGATTTTGGTGGCGTAGGTAAAGGGACAAACCCGACAGCAGCAGTTATTGCCGAAGTGGATACCATCAAATTCGAGGGCGAAGGTCTCACTGCCCAAAATTTGCTAATGACCCAGAATGGCAACAATCTGGAAATCAGCTTTCAAGGGGATACTTATACTGCAACAAGGTTTTTAGGTCCCAAAGTCATTCTGAAAAACTTCAAATTAGAAAATTTGGAGAACCTGAAAGCTTCTGGAGCAACACCAGCGATCGGCAATATCATATTTAATGGCCAGACTAGTATCACAGACAGTTTTAATGTCCTTGATGCCAACTCCACTGATACTACTATAGGTATCAAAAACACAGTAACCTTTCTCAATGACCTCTCTAACAATATTGTAGGTTTAGACGACTCAAATGATGTCATAAATGGTCAGGGTGGCAATGACATCATTGACGGCTTGAGTGGGAACGACCTTTTAAGAGGTGGTGCGGGGAATGATACTCTCATTGGTGGTGCGGGGAATGATACTCTCGTTGGTGGCGTAGGCAATGAATCCCTTGTTGGGGGCAATGAATCCCTCGTTGGTGGTACTGGCAACGATTACTTGAATGTTGAATTTTCAACAGGCAATAACACCCTCAACGGTGGCGCTGGTGACGATACGTTGAATGCTGGGGCAACATCTGGCAATAACTTACTTTTTGGGGGCGATGGCAATGATTTTCTTTACGCCTCTAACGTTTATAGCAGCGTTAGTCCTTACATTTATTACCCCTCCTCAAGCAATAACACCCTCAACGGTGGCGCTGGTAACGATACTTTGAATGCTCAGTCTCCATCCGGCAATAACTTACTTTTTGGGGGCGATGGCAATGATTCTCTCTCTACCTCTGGCATCTCTACTTATAAAGGGGAGCCTAATTTTAGCTCTTCAGGCAATAACACCCTCAACGGTGGCGCTGGTAACGATACTTTGAGGGCTCAGTATTCAACAGGCAATAACCTACTCTCTGGGGATGATGGCAATGATTTTCTCTCCATTGATGCCTATTTATCTATTTACGGCGATAGCTCTGGTTATTTGTCCTCTTCAGGCAAGAACACTCTCAACGGTGGTGCTGGTGACGATACTTTGAGTGCTGAACATTCAACAGGCAATAACTTCTTCTCTGGGGGCGATGGCAATGATTCCTTCTATCTAAGCCCCACATTCCCAGCTACTGCCCCCTCTGATTTAGTGACTCAAACGGTAGATGGAGGTAAGGGTGACGATTTGTTGTTCGTCGATTACACGTTAGGTACAGGGGGTATCACAACGACATTCAATCCGACTACTAACATTGGAGCAATTACGGCGGGCAAATATCGAGTCAGCTACAAGGATATCGAACGATTAAATATCTCAGGTACAACCTACAATGACAATATTTTAGGGGGCAATGGTAATGATACACTCTCTGGGGGTGATGGTGGCAAAGATACGATCGATGG
>NZ_JAVRBY020000111.1:0-12832 GCF_034531035.1 Nostoc sp. DedQUE02
ATGGGTCAGCCACTTTATATAGTACATAAATACTATAAAATAGCGATCACGCTGTGCCAGTTGCGTAAGTCCTGTTAGTATCAGTGGTGATATTCCAGTCTTCAATATATGCCCCGGTAAGAGTTGCACCTGTAAAGTCTGTGCCATCAAGTTGGGTTTGTACTAGTTTTGCTCTGGATAAATCTGCGTTTTGCAGGTTAGCGTGGCTCAAGTCTGTACCGATGAAGCTAGAATCTACCAAATTCGCCCCTTGTAAGTTGACTCCCCGCAAATCCTTTCGGTCAAAATTATTGTTTTGCCCCTCGCCTCGTACTAACAATTGTCTTAGTTCTAGATGTTGAAGATAAGTGTTACCAGGACGAACACAGTTGAGTTGCTTTGCGTTGTGCCAGCAGGTTTGAGTAAGAATAGTGTTTCTAAAATCTGTATTTTTAAGTATGGCACAAGAGAACTCAACGTTAGTTAAATTTGACCCATAAAAGCTTGTCCCAAATGTAGTAGCAAAAGCAATAGCAAATGAGCGAACCCAAGAGTCTTTTTTATCTTCAGTTATAGTACGCCAACCAATGCAAATACTAAACAGTACAAAAGTTTCACATCCTAGCACAACTCCCAGCTTGGCTAATGTGAAGATACTAATTTTGCTCAGTACGAAGATTAAAATGGCAGATCCGCCCACAACAATAATGTTAATGATAACGGTGAAAATTAAACCCAAAAATTCAGCAATAGTTATAGTAATAGCAATAGCAATAGGCAGAGTAATAGTAATGGCAATTATAAGGATTGCAACACTAGCAAAGGCGAAAGCTCCATTGAAGAAGACGCTGATGATGGCTATGAAAACAACTCCAGTTCCAGTTATGATTTGTAAACCTGCTAATAATCCCTTACGAGCCGTGACAATAAAAAAAACTGTGAACTCAATTATACAAACTATACTAAAAAGGAATTTTGTCTCTATACTGTAATTGGAATCTGCAAAAAAGCCTAATAGAACAGCAGTACAAGTTAGTGAAAATAATGCTGAGATTACTGCTGATAATAATGTAATTAAAAATAAACTAATTATTGCCCAATGTTTTTGCAATCCGGCTTTTACACCAATGAATTTTGCTTCTTTCAAATTAGCATAGCTAAAATTTGCTCCACGAATATCTGCATAATTAAAATTTGCACCTATAAGGTTATGATTTTTAAAAGAACGGCCTCTGAGATTTTGATAAGAGAAGTCTAAAGGCATAATAAGGTAAAGAAATAATTGTGTTGACTCTCTGTTCAGCTTAATATTATTCTCAAATTATACTGTTTTTATAAAATTAAGTACCAAACTATATGATTTTGACTTACTTTACCGCAAATTCTCAATGGATTTATTTTTAAAAAATATCAAATTTGTAATAAATAAACTATACTTTCAGAATTAGATGGTTGTTTATCCTTATAATCAGTGTAATTTACTTATGTAAAACTGGCTATAAATAGTTAATTTTAAACAAAACTCTACCTATATATGACAACAAAGACATACCAAAAAATTAAAACTACTTCAAATTTGATATATTAAGAAACTAAATAAAAATATAAAATTTTTTGGGTATGAACACTTGATTTCTTAACCCACTTCTCTTTAAATCCCAATAGGAGTTTTTTTACAACCACTTATACACTCAATTAAATTTTTACCACTACTATTTTTTACACAATTTAAAATGCAGCTTATGGTAGTCATTCTAGAGCTAGAGAATAGTTCAGATACAAAAGCCTCAAAATCATCCTGAATTTTTGCTTCACTATCTAAGTTTAAATTCATTGTTATCGATGTTGTATTCTCATCAATAATCTTCCAAGATTCTTCTGAATATTTTTTTTCAGAAGACTCCATATCTTTAAAAATTTTAATTGAATCTAAAAATATTTTTTTCTGTTCAAGGGTTAAACTATTCAATTCTACGATTAAATCATTTAGATTCATGGTATGTCTTTCAGTTTTGTTACTAATATAATTTTAGGACTCTAGCTGCAAGTAAGTTTATTAAACTCAATTATTTCACTAACAGGATGACTTTGCACTACTATTATTGAGTAATATCATATAACTCCGCAATCCAAATTAGAAATTTTTAATCTACCAAGGTTTTTGATTGCTTTGCTCTGATTTAACCAATAATTTTCTTTTTGTAAAAGAATTTAAGGGCTACAGAGTTTATAAATTTTTCAGATCGACGATGGTTTTTAAAGTTAGGAGTGATGCGCCAGATACAGACCTAGCGCCTTCAAATCCCTAGCAACAACTTCCATTGCCGCAATGCCCCCAACTTCAATGGATTCCACAAAGTCTTCACGGGAGCTAAATGGGAAGTCGCCAGTCTGCCAAAGTCCCAAACGATTTGCATAAGATAGGTTAGAAACCTTCGTTGCTCCGGTGGCTGACACGTAGACAATCCGTGCCTGCGGTAATGCGTTTTGCAACCGCAGCCCAACAATGCCTTGCTGGGATGCTTTCATCATACCAAGTTTACCCTCAATAGCCATTGCATTGCATTGCCCATACTGTGGCACTCGTCATAGGCGATCGCTCCCTCAAAATCAACACCAGCCCAATCAACGATTTGTTTGAGCCGACTTTTGTTATTCTTTTGCGACCTTAAAGTTGAGTACGTTGCAAATAGAATACCCATCTGAGACATCAGCGTTTGATAGGTAAATCTTTCCCTGACTGCTGCCCAAAACATTAATCTCCCATAGTTCCAGCGCAACGGTAGTGTTGTAGAGTGCGTCAAATGCCAGTTGATATCACTGATGGAGAAGGGGAGATAATTTCAAATTTCAAAGTCTCTTTCCCAGATAGGGAGACGTTAAAAAACCCGGCTTCAACAAAGTAAGCCGGGGTAAGCACTTATAAAAAATGACAGTTAAACCTTAGCCGTTGATAACAGGAGCATTGAAAGCTACTGGTGCTGCTTCACCCGCAGCCAAATCTAGAGGGAAGTTGTGAGCATTACGCTCATGCATTACTTCCATACCCAAATTGGCACGGTTAATCACATCTGCCCAAGTGTTAATTACGCGTCCTTGGGAGTCGATGACAGACTGGTTGAAGTTGAATCCGTTCAAGTTAAATGCCATCGTGCTGATACCCAAAGCAGTAAACCAGATACCAATCACAGGTAAAGCTGCTAAGACAAAGTGCAGCCATCGAGAATTTTGGAAGCTGACATATTGCCAAAATAGCCGTCCCAGATAGCCATGAGCCGCAACGATATTGTAGGTTTCTTGTTCTTGACCGAACTTATAACCGTAGTTTGCAGATTCGGTTTCGCTAGTTTCACGAACTAAGGTAGAAGTCACCAAAGAACCGTGCATCGCAGAAATTAAAGCACCACCAAACACACCAATAACACCTAACTGATGGAATGGATGCATCAGGATATTGTGTTCAGCTTGGAACACCAACATAAAGTTGAAGGTTCCAGAAATACCCAAAGGCATACCATCAGAGAAAGAGCCTTGACCAATGGGGTAAATTAAGAAGACAGCAGTCGCAGAAGCCAGGGGAGCGCTATAAGCTACACAGATCCAGGGACGCATTCCCAAGCGGTAGCTCAACTCCCATTGCCGTCCCATGTAGCAAGCGCAACCAATTAAGAAGTGGAAGATTACTAGCTGGTAGGGCCCACCGTTGTAAAGCCACTCATCTAAAGAAGCCGCTTCCCAAATGGGGTAGAAGTGTAAGCCGATCGCATTTGAAGAAGGAACAACCGCACCAGAGATAATATTGTTGCCATAAATCAAAGAACCAGCAACAGGCTCGCGGATACCATCAATATCTACGGGGGGTGCAGCAATAAAGGCGATGATGAAGCAAGTGGTAGCTGTTAGCAGGGTGGGAATCATCAGGACACCGAACCAACCGATGTATAGACGATTATCAGTGCTGGTGATCCACTCACATAAGCGCTCCCAGACGCTGGCGCTAGAGCGTCTTTGTAAGGTAGTAGTCATAGTTTAGAATAATTTCAAGGATTTTGTTGATAATTTAAAGTTGTTGTTCGCCCTGAATCAACAACTGATAGCATCTTAAAAAAGTTGCTAAATCTTTGCAGTAACTAATAGTTATTCAAAGTTACAAGTTGGAGTTAACTTTAGTAAGCAACCTCTGGGTAAATGACTGTCGAAGAAGCCTTAGCCATTGTTGAAATAATTCTGGGAAAAACATCTCTAAATGACTTGCAAGAGATTATTTTTCGACAGTCATGGGAACAGAAAACGTATCCAGAGATTGCTGAAAAGTTTGGTTATGATGCCGACTACATCAAAATTGTTGGCTTTCGACTCTGGAAAATGCTCTCCAAGGCGATGGGTGAGAAAGTTACTAAAGATAACCTCCATTCGTCTTTGAGAAGATGGTGTTATCGTCAGAAGAATACTGGAGAAATCAAGCCTGATAATCATATAAAAACTTATCAAGACTGGGGTGAAGCGCTCGACGTTTCGATTTTTTACGGACGTTTCCAGGAAATTGCCACCTTAGAGCAGTGGATTAATCAAGACCGTTGTCGATTAGTGGCACTATTGGGGATTGGGGGAATTGGTAAAACTTCTTTATCTGTGAAGTTGAGTGAGAAACTTCAGGGATTTGAGTATGTTATTTGGCGATCGCTCTATAACGCCCCTACCATTGAAGCGTTACTCACTAGCTTGATTCAAGTTCTCTCTCACCAACAGCAGGGAGATTTACCCGAATCTGTCAGTGATCGCATTTCTCGACTGCTTAACTATCTCCAAAAACATCGCTGTCTGCTAATTCTCGATAATGCAGAGACAATCTTAACTAGCAATGAGGGTCGAACAGGTCAATATCGCTCTGGTTACGAAGGATATGGTGAGCTTTTTAAGCGAATTGGTGAGTTTCGCCATCAAAGTTGTTTGGTGCTGACGAGTCGAGAAAAGCCTAAAGAGGTGGCGGTACTTGAGGGCGAAAAGTTGCCTGTTAGAACTATGCAATTATCTGGTTTATCAATCGCTGATGGACAAGCAATTTTTAGCTGCAAAGGTAGCTTTATTGGCTCGGTTAATGAATGGCAAACTCTAATTCAATCCTATGGAGGTAATCCCCTGGCATTGAAGATTGTAGCTACGACCATCCGGGATTTATTTGATAGTAATATTTCTAATTTTCTTGCTCAAGGCACTGTTGTCTTCGGCGATATTCAAGATTTGCTCGAACAACAGTTTCAACGTTTATCAGCTTTAGAGAAATCAGTCATGTATTGGTTGGCAATCAACCGCGAACCTGTAAATTTTTCAGAAATACAAGTTGATTTATTATCATTGGTTACATCTTCTCAATTCCTAGAAGCATTGTCAGCTTTAGAAAGGCGAAGCTTGATTGAGAAAGGTAGTGGTTTATTCACATTACAGCCTGTATTGATGGAGTACATTACTAGTCGTTTGATTCAACAGGTTTGTGTTGAAATTGAAACTCAAAATATTTCTCTTTTCAAAACTCATGCACTGATAAAAGCGACGGCGAAAGACTATATCAAAGAAATTCAAATTTACTTAATTCTCAACCCTGTAATTAAAAAGTTGCTTTCTTTGTTCGGAACGGCAAATCGGATTGAAGCTCAACTGATGACAACTCTGGCATCACTTCGTGGCAAAAAACCAATAGATGCTGGTTATGTGGGCGGAAACACGATTAATTTACTTCATCAGCTGCAAGTAGATTTAAGCGATCGCAACTTTTCTAGTTTGACGATTTGGCAAGCTGATTTAAAAGGTGTGAATTTACACCAAACCAATTTCGCCTACTCAGATTTAACGAAATCTACTTTTACAGCAAATCTCAGCTATACCTTTACACTAGCAGTTAGTCCAAATGGCAATCTTCTGGCAATCGGGGATACCCTTGGTCAAATTTCCCTATGGCAAACAACAGATGGACAGCAATGCTTAACCTGGGAAGCACACACAGGTTGGGTGCGTTCTATTGTATTTAGTGCCGATGGACAAACCTTATTTAGTGGCAGTGATGACCAAACTGTTAAACAATGGGATCTCACAGGTCGATGCCTACAAGTATTCAGGATGCACACAGGCTTTGTTTGGTCTGTAGCCCAGGCTCGGCAAGAAAACTATTCAGTCCTTGCCAGTGGTGGTATGGATCAAACAGTTAAATTATGGGATATTCAGACAGGGGAATGTCTGAAAAGTCTTGAAGGACACACAGATTGGATCTGGGCGATCGCTTTGAGTAAAGATGGTAAAATTTTAGCAAGTGGTAGCGCCGACCATACTATCAAACTTTGGCATCTCAATACAGGTGAGTGCCAGAAAACACTGCAAGCACACACGGGGATTGTATGGTCTGTAGCATTTAATGCCGATGATAAAATACTGGTAAGTGGTAGCGCTGATGGCACTGTGAGGATTTGGGATTTAGAAGCAATGCAGTTGCAAACTCTCCACGGTCATACAGGCCATGTCTGGTGTGTAGCTTGTAGTGCTGATGGTCAAACGCTAGCAAGTGGCAGTGCTGATACAACAATTCGCTTGTGGGACATTCACACTGGAGAATGTGTGAAAACTTTGTCAGCGCACACCCACACAGTGCGATCGCTGACATTCACTCCAGATGGAAAAACCTTGATTGCCAGTGATGACAACCAAACTGTTAAGTTCTGGAATATTCATACAGGACAGTGTTTCCGAACTTTTCGCGGACATGGTAGCGGTGTGTGGGCATTAGCGACCTCTCCAATTGATGAAAATGACCGCAGCCAAGTCTTAGCCAGTGGTGAAGACCAAACAGTTAAATTATGGGATATTAATACTGGTAAGTGTATCAAAACCTTTACTGGTCATACTAATTGGGTACGAACCGTAGCTTTTCATCCCCAAGGTAATACCATTGCCAGTGGCGGTGCAGATGAAACAGTGAGAATTTGGGACATAGAGACAGGAGAATGTCTACAAGTCTTACGAGGTCATAGAAACTGGCTACTTTCAGTTACCTACAGTCCCAATGGACAAACTTTAGCCAGTAGTGGTAGCGACAAGCAGGTACGGATTTGGGATGTCAATACTGGAAAATGCCTCGGTGTGTTATGTAATCACACTAATATTGTCTCATCACTTGTTTATAGTCCTGATGGCAAGATGCTAATTAGTTGTTGTGCAGATTCCCTAATTCGAGCTTGGGATGTTGCTACAGGGGAATGCTTGAAAATTTTTCGTGGGCACACAAACGGTGTGTGGTCAGCTAAATTTAGTCCAGATGGGCAAACCTTGCACAGTAGCAGTCAAGATGCAACCATCAAAATTTGGGATTTCAAGACTTGCCAATGTCTAAAAACCTTGGAAGGACATACTGATGCTGTGATCAGTGCTGCCAGTCCTGATGGTTGTCTGCTAGCAAGCGGAGGAACCGACCAAACCGTGAGAATTTGGGATATGAAAACTGGGAAGTGCTTGAGAGTATTGATTGGACACACACGATGGATTTTTGCGATCGCATTTATCCATTCTCCGGTTAAAAGTCCAATTCTTGCTAGCAGCAGTGAAGACCAGACCATCCGCTTATGGAATGTCGAAACAGGTGAATGTCTGAAAATTCTCAGAACTCCTAGACCTTATGAAGGCATGAATATTACAGGAGTTATTGGTTTAACGGAATCTGTGCGATCGTCACTTTTGGCACTAGGAGCTATAACAGAAGGTTCTTAAATAAATGTCGGGCGAGGTTGTGTATTTGCCAGATAGTTAGGCTGTGGAATTGCAGAAGATGATACGGCGGGTTCCCCGTGATCAGTAATACCAATTCTTCTTTCATTAAGCAACAGATTCTTTCTCTTGAAAGTGCTACTAATTTAAGTTTATTAATTCCGAATTCGATTTTATATAAGCCACACCTATATCAGCCTTGAGAAAGTTTCGTCAACCCTATGGACTTGCTACTGTTATATAACAGTAGCAATAATTTGCCAAGTTATGGTAAATGAGGTTGTGGTTTTGAACTCTCAATTAACTAATCATCAGGTCGATTTACAAGATTGCACTATTTTTTATCAGCAAAGTAAGTTGGATTCGAGTTCAACCCCTATCCTATTGCTACACGGCTGGGGAATCTCTACTAGCCATCGTTAGCAAGCTTTTTCTTCTACTCAAAATCCGCATATTGCGGAGGACTAGCCCCGACTCGCTGAGTAATTTTAGGATATTTGCCTGATGGAACTGTGTCTGCAATGCTGATAACATCAATCTGATGCCACCAATCATCACCAAAATCGAACCAGTAACCAAAAGCATCATCTATAGATAAGCCCAAAGACTCAATTGAAGTACTAGACACATCTCCTGTAGGCTTTGGTGTCAAATCGGAACTTGAAAATGCTTGTTTTATGCAATAGCGTCTTGCATTTGGATCTTGCGGTCCTTTTCCTCCTACTTGAAATTCATACATATGTTCTTCTTCTCGGTCAAATGCTTTGAAGATGATTTTATGCAGATCCTGCAAATTATTGCTGCCTTCAATTTCGATGGTTCTAGACACCACTGGATTTTCTGCTGCAAATTCCTCTGTAATTGGGCCGTCAATTAGAAATACCTCCAGCACATATAGTGGATTGTGAGAAGGGTTAGTCGCTTTTTTGGAAGCATTTTCTGATTTTTTAGTTTTAGCCATATTCATTACAGGAATTTAGCTCACCCAGCTCCAGTTTTCTAGGATTTTATCCTTTTGAGTCGGTTTGAGTTTTTGAAATCAAACCAGAACTGTTGTGTATAAAGCCACTTGCATCAATCATTATTGTAATTGACTGTAGCGTTTTGATTTACTCTGTTCCACGCAAGGCGGGAGGATTTCCCAACGCCCGTCAGAGGTAATGAGAAGTTTGGCTTGTAATGAGGGTATAGCTATATCTTGAAGTGGCAGACACACTTCGCAAGCAATAATTTATTGGTCTAATACCAAGCTTGGGTGTAAATCAAGCCATCCACTCAATCCACTGCGGCGCATCTATCACCAGTTGAGCAAACTTCTCACGGTCAAGATCCTTAAACTCCAGCATCACGCCACGACACTCATTAATCGTTGCCCAAAGTATTGCCCATCTCCTCCAACAGCGATGGCGCTGTTTCGCCTACGGCTGGCGATCGCTAGCCGCAAGCAGAGGCGAAAAATGCTTTTAAAACCTCTTAGTAAGAAACTTTAGAACTTAAGTTTTTACTTGGGTTGCCACAATGGAGTGATATCAAGGCTTCCAGCAGCAGATACGGCATTTTTAGCCTGCGTCGGTACGGTTTACACCCCTTCATCTTTTGTAAAGGCATCGTAACATTTATTTATATAAAGCAATATTTGCTTATATCTCAAACTCAACCATCACCCCCCACCTTTCATCACTCGTCAGCGTACTGAGTAGCTCTTGTACCATACCAGATTCCACAACGGCTGATGCACAATGCGAATGTCATACCATTTGCCATGTCATTTCCTGCCCCGCCCCCAAAGGTACAAGCCCAGATTCCATAAATGGAACTTCATCAGGAATGCGCCAAGTCGTTTTGGACAAGGTAATTCGCTCGGTATTACGCGGCAGTTGATAAAAATCTGGGCCATAGAAGCTAGCGAACGCCTCCAGTTTATCCAGGGCTTTCACGCTTTCAAATGCTTCGGCATACAACTCAAGGGCGTGCAGAGCCGAAAAGCATCCCGCGCAGCCACAGGAACTTTCTTTACTGGTGCGGGTATGGGGAGCGCTATCAGTACCTAGAAAAAACTTCGGATTCCCCGATATTGCCGCTTGCAACAAAACCTGACGATGCTCCTCCCGTTTCAAAATGGGCAGGCAATAAAAATGGGGGCAAAGGCCACCTTTGAACAGGGCATTACGGTTAAACAACAAATGTTGTGGCGTAATTGTTGCTGCGATGGTGTTGGCAGACAGGACATACTGCACCGCATCCGAGGTGGTGATATGCTCAAGCACCACCCGCAGGTTGGGAAATCGCTGCTTGAGAGGGATTAAATGTCGCTCGATAAACACCTTCTCGCGATCAAACGTATCAACATCGTTATCGGTCACTTCCCCGTGCAGTAATAAAGGCATGTCCACCTGCTGCATTGCTTCAAAGATGCGATCGCCCTTTTGAATATCCGTCACACCGGAGTCTGAGTTGGTGGTTGCACCGGCTGGGTAGTACTTGACCGCTTTGATAAACTGAGATTCTTTCGCCCGGAGAATGTCGTCGGGGCTGGTGTTGTCGGTAAGGTAGAGCGTCATCAATGGCTCAAACTGTTGGCCTTCTGGAATGGCGGCGAGGATGCGATCGCGATAGGCTGCCGCATCTGCCACCGAGCGGATAGGGGGCTTCAAGTTCGGCATGATGATCGCGCGGGCAAACTGACGCACCGTGTAGGGCAGAACCACTTTCAGTGCTGCACCGTCGCGCAGATGCAGATGCCAATCGTCAGGTCGGGTGATGGTAAGCTTTTGCATCCTTTCATTATAAAACGGCAACAAGGGCTTCATGAGAATAGGGGCGATCACCATATTAGAAGGGATTGGCTATAATTTGATGTCGGATGAAAACTGTCAGCTAAAATAATGAAGGGAGTTATACAGGAACGCCAATGAATATCAGTATTGACATACCTGATGAGGTGCGCGTTTATGTAGAGGCACAAGTGATGGCAGGTGCTTACAGTAGCATCGGCGAATATTTTCTCTCATTGGTACAACAAGACCAAAAACGCAAGGCACAAGTGAAGTTAGAAGGACTATTGAAAGAGGGTATTGATTCTCTTGGGCAGCAAGTAACACCGGAATATTGGCAGAATTTGCGTTCTACCGTTTTAGGTCAGAACAGCATGGGGAACCAAAACGATACATGAACTATCGGTTAATTGTCAAAGACCGGGCAACGCAAGATTTACGACATTTGGCAAATTATATATTGGTTAATGGGAATACGGATGCAGCAGTTAAATTCTTAAATGCTGCGGAATTAACCTTTGCTCAGTTGTCAAAGACTCCTAGGATGGGAAAGGTAACGCAGTTGGTGGAATCGAGATTGGGTAAAATCCGACAATGGCGCATCAAGGATTTTCCGGATTATCTGATTTTATATTCTTTTGAGAATACTACCATTGAAATGCGGGCGAGTATTTCATGGAGCAAGAGATTTAGCAGATGTACTTAGCTCTTTAGACGAAGAATTTTAACCCAAAATAAAATTTCTAATCGCCACTATCACACTTTGTCAAACTCAATGTAGAGGTGCTTCAGTGTACGCATGAGTACGTTTGGTAAGTATTGGTATCCTTCTGATGCCAAGCGGATATTCTTTATCCGTAGCAGCAACCTTTTATAAGCGATGTGCATTTCCTTACGAGCAAGCATAGCACCTAAACAAAAATGAATACCATGACCAAAAGATAGGTGGTTACTTGCATTATGGCGGCGGACATCGAAACGCTCACTCTCCTGAAATTTTCTGGGGTCGCGGTTAGCGGCATCGAAACGAAGCATCACTAAAGACCCAGCTTTGAGATCGATGTCTTGGAGTTTTGTATCTTGCGTTACAACTCGCCACATTCCGGCTGTGGGGCTTTCCATCCGTAAAACTTCTTCCACTAAATTCTCTAGCAGGGAAGGATCTGCTTGTAGCAACCCAATCTGCTCTTGATTCTTTGTCAGCAACAACATCCCAGCTGTAAGGGCACTAGTGACCGTCTCATTACCTGCTACTAATATTTGCTGAATTATACTTAGCAGTTCAGCAGTGTCGAGCGCTCGTTCTCCAGCCACCTTTGCCTGTACCAAGTCGGTGATCAAATCATCTTCCGGCTGTTTTTTGCGTGACTTGATGACATCATGAAAATAATGTTGGAAAGCAACAACATCTTTAGCACACTCGATCTCCTGCTCTCTAGAAAGTAGATGACTTAGACGCGCAATAAAAGCATCAGACCATTTTTTGAACTTTGGCAGATCCTCTGGCGGCACACCTAATTGTTGAGCAATAACTTTGACAGGTAAAGGGACGGCAAACTCACTGACAAATTCACACTTGCTCCTCGTGATGAAACAGTCAATAAGTTCATCAACAATCTGCTCAATCAAATTATGCATTTTGTTCACACGCGACGAGCTAAATGCCTTATTCACTAGCGCTCGGAATCGCTCGTGTTCTGGCGGGTCTGCTGTGAGCAGGGTGTTCATCTGAGGCCAACCAAGATCCGAGATTTTCTGCAATTCATTATCTTGTTCTTCAATGCCTGCCAGTAAAGTAGAGAAATTGCTGGAGAATACTCCTGTATCTTTAAGGATTTCGTTTACTAAGTCATAGCTGGTAACAAGAAAGAGCTTGGCATCAGTTCTGGGACTTGGTAGTTCCATAATTGGTGCTTGCTCCTGAGCCAACTTGTAAAATTCATAAGGACACACAAGCAGTTCTGGGTCAAAGAAGTTGTAATCCGACAGATGCTTCATGCTTATAGTGGTGGTTAGTAATAATTTGCTTTGAGTCACTGTCAAGTCAACAAGATCATAACAGTTTAAGGGCAACCTCTAAAGCTTTATCTTATCTGCGGGATTGCATCCTTGACCAAACGCTAGTAGTCTGCCAACCCAAAAATGCTGCGTGATGGCTGGGTAAAGGGGAAGGGGTAAGGGGTAAGGGCTTTCTCCCTTCCCCTTTCCCCTTTCCCCCGCCAACGCCAACGCCAAGTTCACTTGGCGAACTACTAGTGGGACTTAAACAAAAATCAAGCCCAAATATAGCCTAAACTAGCTTTATAAGAAGCAAACAGGTTACGATTAAG
>NZ_JAVRBY020000112.1:0-12352 GCF_034531035.1 Nostoc sp. DedQUE02
AATGGATTCTCCAGTTTTTTGGTGCTCCTTGTCGAAAATATTATCTTCTTTCTTAACTAACCTGCGGAATGTGGGTTTGATGTGTCAACCAAACCAATAGGTAAACAACCATTACCTTTTTGATATAAATCAATTATTTCTAAAGGTAACTGGAATGGATAATCTTTTGTAATTTCTTGTATTTGTTCAAGAGTTAATTTTGGAGTAGAGTAATTAGATACTACTTTTTGCAATGTTTCAGGACTGAGAGACTTTCGCAATTCTCTTACATCTTTTCCTACTGCGTCATATCCATTATTCAGCATCCAATAAAACACTTTCATGTCGAGACTTGTTGGAGCATCGAAACTTGAATAGTAAGTTGCAATCCGCTCAATAGCTTCTATCATCGCCGACATATTAATTAATCTTCTTATCTCTAACGGCTTTTTAACTATAATCTCTCTATTAATCGTCTCAAAACTCAAAACTGCACCTTCACCTATAACTCTCAGTAGCTTAATTCCAAATTACGATCGCTAACTTTTCAATCTACTCCCACTCAACAGCGTAGTTTTAGCCAATACTTCGCAATAAAGATACACAGCACTGGTTCTCATAACTCTTGCTCTGGCTCGTTTGCGGTAACTACAGTAAGAACCTCCAGGGAACTTCCAAGGAATAAATTACTTTTAAAAGCTAGGAATGTATAGTCAGTTTCTCTCTTAAACTAACTCAAATATGTTATGTCAAAATCGCCCCTCCCATCAACCGTTCATATCGATATTTCAACTCTTCTTTCATTAAATACCAACGCTCTAAAGTAACATCCATCTCTATTATTTTCTCCGCTGCTTGCCGCGCTAAAAGTAAAACTTCTTCATCGTCAACCAAACTCGCCAAGGTAAAATCTGGCACTCCAGATTGACGAGTTCCCAGTACTTGCCCTGGCCCACGAAAACGCATATCCATTTCGGATATGAAAAAGCCATCCTGAGATTGTTCCAATACCTTCAACCGTTGTTGAGCATCAGGACTTCTAGAACTGCTCATCAACAGACAGTAAGACTGAGCTGCACCACGACCGACACGCCCCCGCAGTTGGTGCAGTTGCGATAGTCCAAATCGCTCTGCATTTTCAATGAGCATTACTGTAGCATTAGGTACGTCTACACCAACCTCAACAACTGTAGTAGAAACCAAAATTTGCGTTTGGTTATCACGGAATTTGGTTATTGCTTCATCCTTTTCGGCTGAACTCATGCGACCGTGTAGCAATCCAACTTGAAAATCAGGAAAAACACTTTCTTGTAACTTTTGATGCTCGTCAACAGCCGATCGCAAGTCTAATTTTTCTGATTCTTCCACCAAGGGTAAAACCACATAAACTTGTCTACCTTGGACAATTTCTCGCCGTATCAGGTCGTAAGCATGGTTGCGTTGCTGACCTGACAATACTGTTGTCTGAATCTTTTGTCGTCCCGGTGGTAACTCATCAATTTGGCTGACATCTAAATCCCCGTGTATCGTCAGTGCTAAGGTTCGGGGAATTGGGGTAGCTGTCATAGTTAACACATGAGGTTGATTGCCTTTTTGCTGCAAACGTGCCCGTTGTTCTACCCCAAAGCGATGCTGTTCATCTATGACTACTAACCCTAATTGCTGAAAGTTTACAGGGTCTTGAATCAACGCATGGGTTCCTACTAACAGAGGTAATTCACCAGTTCCTAACTGAGAATGTATTTGTCTTCGTTTCGCAGCTTTAGTGGAGCCTGTAAGTAATTCCACTGGTAAATGCAAGAGGTTAAACCAGCTAACTAATTTGCGATAATGTTGTTCTGCCAAAACTTCTGTAGGAGCCATCAGCGCTGCTTGGTAGCCAGATTGAATTGCTGCAAGGATAGCCAGGACGGCGACGACTGTTTTACCAGAACCGACATCACCTTGCACTAAACGATTCATTGGCACAGGTTTTTGTAAATCGTTGAGAATGTCGTTGAGAACTCGTTGTTGTGCGCCAGTGAGTTGAAAAGGCAGTATTTCATGGAATTTCTCTACAAGTTGACCGCGTGAGACAAGGATGGCGCTGGTTTGAATCGCTCTTGCTTGCTGTTGACGTTGCAGTAACCCAAGTTGTAGGTAGAAAAATTCATCAAAAACTAGGCGACGACGGGCAACTTGTAGGACGGCGCTATCGCTGGGAAAATGGATGTTAGCGATCGCATCTTTCAATTCCATCAAACCATACTTCTGCCGCAAACCACTTGGTAAAGGATCTTTCAAGTTAGCCGCAGCAGGCAAAGCAGCAATTACCGCCTGTCGCACTGTATTCGCCACCACGCCTTCAGTCAATCCATAAATTGGTACTACTCGCCCAATATTTAGCGACTCAATCGTATCCCCTGGATTTGCCAAAACCTCTAGTTCTGGATTATCGAGTGTCAAGCCGTATTTACTTTCTTTCACCAACCCACACGCCGCCAAAATACTGCCCACTGGATAACGACGTTTTAAACTTTCTTGCCAAGCGCGACTGCTAAAGCGCGTACCCGCGTAAAAACGACCAATTTTGATTTGACCGCTATTATCTTTTACGACCATTTCTAAAATTGATAATTTCTGATTTTTAGGGCTAGTAAAGCAGTTACAGCGCTTCACAGTTGCCACTATTGTCACCGTCTCACCTGCCTGTAACTCGCGGATATTCACCTGACGCGCATAATCAATATGGTCGCGAGGATAGTAGAAAAGCAAGTCGCGGACGGTATGTAAACCAAGCCGTGCCAAATTATCAGCTTTTTTAAACCCTATTTCTGGTAAATCACTAAGCTTTTGCTCAATTTTTGGTGCAAGCCTCCGACTTACCTCAGTAACAATTGGAGATTTTGGACTTCGGCTACGCTCAGTCGAACGATTTTGAACTTTGGATTGATAAGTTTTCCCCTGCTCCCCTGCTCCCCTGCTCCCCTGCTCCTCTTGCTGTAGCTGGGAGAGATATCTACGAGTCTCTGCTACTAAATGTTGTCTTTCTTCCAGTGCTAGATGTGGATAACTAGCAAATTGCACCGCTAGTCCTTGCCAACGGCGGCGTTCAGTTTGGGGTAAACCTGTTGGGAATTTGCCCAAAGTCAGGCTTAAAAATTCACTGAAGCGATATTCTCTACCCACCAAGTCTGTAAAGCCCCGTTCGGCTTCTATTGCCAAGGCTTTGTGCAATCGTATCCAATCTGGTTTTTCATTAGTCATTGGTCATTAGTCATTAGTCATTGGTCATTAGTCATTGGTCATTGGTCATTGGTCATTTGACTCTGGACAAAGGACAAAAGACAAAGGACAAATGACTAATCCTCAAACCAACTAGCACGCCATGCAGCTTCAGCTTCAGCGATCGCCTTTTCTCGATGTTTCTTTTGATACTCTCGCCCTAGCTTGTTTAGCTGAACTAAAATACTGCGGATTTGCCTGCGCTCAGATGAGAGTGTCACATCAGCAAATTCAATTTCTCCTAGCCGCAGGTTAATAGCCATAATTTGTGTCAGTCCAGAATCTTCTGACTGCTGCTCATTTTCAATTTCAACTACTAAGTTTAATAAGTTGGGTGGCCCTGGCATTACCTCGGCAGATGCTTCTGATGCAGCCGCAGCCGCAGCTGCTAAAATCGGTTCTGGTAATTTTTTGGGTAATACCCCAGCTTTTTGTAATAAAAGATTAGCATCGTGCGAAAGTTTTTTCAGTATATCTTGTGTGACCTCTTCTAAGTTGTGTTGCCATTTTGCTAGTTCTATAGGATTAGATGTGTCGAGGGTGAGAAGCTGAGGCTTGGATGTGCCTAAAATTACAGAAGATGAAGCGGATGTTACTCCCTCATCTTCCCCGTTTTCCTCATCTACCTCATCTGCTTCATCTCCCTGATTTCCTCCTGCTTCTTCGCTTTTAATAGAAGTGAGCAATTGTTCAGCTGCCAATTGACCCAATTTGCGGATAGCTTGCTGCAATTGTTGGCGCTGATTCAATGACAAATGCAGAAAGTTTTCGGGATAACCTTGGGTACAAAGGTGGTAACTCGCCAGAATCAACTGTTTTCGTACAGCTAGCCCCAAGGTATTTAGATAACTAGCATAAGCGCTTTGTAATTCTATTGCGATCGCCTGGATCGCTTCTTTGAGTGCTGCGATATCCTGCTCAATTCGCTCGATTGCTCTTGCCATATCTTTTCGTTCTTGCCCATCTGAACTATTACATAGTACAAATGTACAAATTTATTTTAGGATAACTTTCCAGAGAATTTTAGACTTTAAAATTAAATGCGAAATTTGCTATCTTTACTAAATAAAATACAGGTCAGGCTATTTGCTTGACCTGTTTTGTAAAGAGTCATTAGTCATTAGTCTTTGGTAAAGACTAATGACTAATATTACGTGCTGGCAATTTGTGCAGCAACTTCATCAGCAAAGCTAATTTCTTGCTTTTCAATGCCTTCGCCCAGTACATAACGCACAAAGCGAGTCACTTGAATCTCTTCGCCTAATTGTGCTTTCACTTGCTTGATCAAGTCTTCCACGGAAATACTCTGATCGCGGATGTAAGGCTGATCGATCAAAGTCAATTCTTTCAGGCGTTTTTCAATCCGTCCCTGAACAATTTTTTCTTTGATATTATCTGGCTTGTTCGCCAAATCATCCTTGCCCATTTCAATGTCTTTTTCTTTTTGGGCAATTTCGGCGGGGATTTGGTCTACGCTTACATACTCGACATTTGGACAAGCCGCAACTTGCATTGCAGTGTTCCGTGCCAAGCTTTGAAACTCTGAATTAGCAGCTACAGACTCAGTTTGGGAACCCAGTTCTACTAATACACCAACTCGACCGCCAGTGTGAATGTAGCTGTCTACAACACCTTGCGTGCCTTCTGCTAGTGCAAAATTGATAAAGCGACGCACTTGGATATTTTCACCGAGCGTAGCAATAGTTTGCTTGATGAATTCTTCTACAGTCCCGCCTGGACTATCAGCATACTGTTGAGCCAACAAAGACTCAACACTATCAGCAGTCGCTGCTTGCTTTGCCAAGTTCTTAACTAAAGCTTTGAAAGCCTCGTTACGGGCAACAAAATCGGTTTGGCAGTTGACTTCGATGAGTACACCTACTCGACCATTGGGCTGAATGTAAGTGTCTACTAGACCTTCTGCCGCAACGCGATCGCTTCTTGTCCCCGCCTTAGAGATGCCTTTTTTCCGTAGCCAGTCTGCGGCTTCTTCTACATTTCCTTCAGTCTCTATCAGCGCCTTTTTGCAGTCCATCATGCCAGCACCAGTTTTTTGGCGTAGCTCTTGGACGAGTTTTGCAGATATTTCCGCCATGTTGCTTCAATTCCTAACTTGACCTCGAGTTGTAATCACTCACCTAATTTAGTACTGAGTACTGAGTTTTGTTAGCGTTAGCGGGGCGTTTAGCCCGTGCTGAGTTTTGAGTGTTCAGTTATCAATTTTATTCTTCATTGACAAATCACAACTTACAACTTCAAAAATCAAGACTCAGCACTATTCAATTTGCTGAGTCTTTCTATCTTACTCAGCACTCTTGACTCAGCACTATTCTTCTGTTTCCTCGTCGGGAATTATGGCGTCAGTATATTCGGTTTCTTCGTAGTCGTCGTCATACTCGCCACCTTCGTAATCTTCGTCATACTCTTCAACATCCAGCTGACCGTGACGACCTTCATAAATGGCATCCGCCAATTTTCCGACTATCAGCTTGATTGACCTGATCGCATCGTCGTTTGCGGGGATGGGGATATCTACTACATCTGGGTCACAGTTTGTATCCAGCATGGACACAATGGGAATATTCAGCTTTTGGCATTCTTGAACTGCGTTATATTCCCGCCGTTGGTCTACAATGACCACGATATCGGGCACTTTCCGCATTGTTTTAATACCGCCCAAGTATTTCTGAAGCTTCGTCATTTCCCGACGTAGCATTGATGCTTCTTTTTTTGGTAATAAATCTAGTGCGCCAGTTTCCTCACGGCGTTCTAAATCTTTCAGGCGGTCTACCCGTGTTTTGATAGTTGCCCAGTTGGTCAACATTCCGCCCAACCAGCGTTGGTTAATGTAGTGGGAACCACAACGGCTAGCTTCTTGGGCAATAATTCCAGCTGCTTGACGCTTGGTACCGACGAAAAGAAATTTCTTCCCTTGTTCTGCGTGCGATCGCATATAGTTGTAAGCATTATCCATCAATTGGGCAGTTTGCACCAAGTCGATAATATGCACACCATTGCGGGAAGTATAAATGTAAGGAGACATTTTTGGGTTCCAACGCCGGGTTTGATGCCCAAAGTGAACCCCTGACTCCATCATTTGAGCCAATGAAACGACTGGCATATATTTTTCAACTCCGATTCGGGTTAAACCTCCATCCAAGCGTATTTCCCAACTGGGAAACACCCGAATTCTCAGATGTGCGAGATTAGTTAACCATACTAGGTTAACACATTCGGAAGAGTTCTAGTTGGTTGACCGAGTGAGGTCAAAAAAATAGTCCTGCCTGCTCGACAATCGGGCAGCACATTGAATTTTAACTAAAGTTGTAAACTGCCTGAAGAGTGCCTTAATTCTACTTCTCCGGCTATGAGTATTAACTGTAGTTCTTCCTAACTTGAGATATGCAAGCTTTTCAAAATATAACTAGATAACTCACAAAATCCTTCGCCTTCGGCAGCAGTGGTAATGTAAGCAGGTTGATATTTGAACTGATTCACATATTCCAGCACGTTAGCCACGCCTACAGAAACAGGAAAATAACGGCGATCGAATAAACTTTCATCATTGGGGCTATCGCCTACGGTGACAATTTGTTCTGGTGAATACGGGGGTAAATATTCGCGCAATACCTGCAATAATCCCACAGCTTTATCTTGCCCTTGGGGTTTAATGTGACACTGCACGTTGCTATAGGTAAATCCCCAACCCATTTGTTGACAGAGATGATCTAGGGTTTGTAGTTCGTCTTCACGCAAACCAGCTACATCAAAAGTCCAGTCGGTGACGCGAAAGCGATTATCAGCAGATTCTTGGATTTGGGGAAATTTAGTTTGTAAATTCTCAAAAATTGTAGCCAAGTGCTGGCGATGTTGAGCTAAATCGGGAATGGGTGTTAAAACTACTGGTTTCTGATTTCCAGATGGAAAGTACAAACCGCCATTTTCTGCGATCGCACCTACCACTGGCATCAAGCTACTCAATCCACTTACCCACCCAGCAGAACGTCCGGTGACAATTAGCACTTTAATGTCAGCTGCGGCTAAGTCCTCTAAAGCTTGTAGCAGTGCTGGAGTAAATTTTCCTCGTCTAGTCAGGGTTCCATCCATATCTGTGGCGATCAGACGAATCTTGCTCAAGCTTGTAGATGAAACCTCAGATAGGGGAGCGAGGCTCAAATCTCTGGACATATACGGTTTGTAAAAAGCTGTAAAAAATATTAATCATACAGCAAGATGACCTTAAAGATTTGGGCATCCTAAACATCAGGAGTCAAGTTTTTCAGTTTCCCACCATGTCCACTTCAATGTTTCTTGCCCAATCCTCTGGGAAAAAGGCTACTAAAAAGGCATCCCAGGAAGTGCCAGCAAGTAATCCTCAAATACCACCATTATTGTTGGTAACTTCTGGAGGACTGGCTTTAGTGGTGATTGCTTTGATTGTGTATATTAAACTCCAGAAGGATAAGCTGGAGAAAAAACTTAAGTTTGAACAATTCCGCGCCCGAGAACTAGAGAAAAAGTTTAAGCTGGCGCTGGAAACAATTCGCAAAATGGAAACTAATCCCGATTTGGTGAATTCACGGGACTTTAACCTGGATTATCTGCGAATGCGGATGTCAGAGGAGGTGTTTCATTTTGCAATTCTTAATCAAATAAAGATTCAAATCAAAGAAAAAATTTCTCAAGCCCTGCGTCCAAATCAAGCCCAACAGGGATCGGTTGGAATTGCTAATAGTGCTGGACGGCAAGTAGATGAAATTTTTGATGTCGAGTATGAAACTGGTAGTCCAGGGAATTCTGCTAAACGCGTGCTGTTTCGGATTCAAATCAAGTTAATGAAATTACCGACGCAAGCAACTTCTGCGACGATTAGTCAAATTATTGATTGTATAGAAACTTACCTAAGCCCGATAGAAGACGAAGATAGTTGGCAACCAATAATTCAAGGTCGAATTGCGACTATGCATTGGGATCAAAAGGCTAAACCAACGCCTTTACTGGTGCTAGAGCAATCGAATGAAGGTGTAAATGTGACTTTCCGTACTAGTCGCCAACCAAATACTCCAACTCCGCCAAAGTCATCTGGAATTAAAAAATCAGGCTCGGCTAGACAATAAATGATGGCTGTCATTAGTCATTGGTCATTCACAAAGGACAAATGACTAATGACTAAAAATCATGACTGAATAACTGTATTGGGGGAATTACGGGTTAAAAGACCATCTTCCATTTCGACGATGCGATCGGCTATATCTAAAATGCGGTTGTCGTGTGTCACCAATAAGATAGTAGTTCCCTGATTTTTAGCTAGACTCTGCATTATTTCCACGACATCGCGTCCTGATTGTTTGTCTAATGCTGCTGTTGGTTCGTCTGCTAGTACCAAAGGGGGACGGTTCACCAAGGCGCGGGCGATCGCAATTCTTTGTTTTTGTCCACCAGAAAGATTGTCTGGGTAGTAATCAACTCGTTCTTCTAATCCAACAGACCCCAGCATAGCTTTTGATTTTGCCACTGCTTCTGCTTGAGAAATATTATCATTCAATTCCACTGCCATTTGCACATTTTGTTTGGCTGTCAAGAATCCTAGCAAATTGTGAGCTTGAAAAATATAACCAATGTTGCGTCGTATCTGCACTAATTTGTTTTGACTGACACCAATAAGTTCTTCACCTAAAAATTTTAAACTTCCTTCTTGTACAGACCGCAAACCACCAATTAAGCTCAGTAATGTTGTTTTCCCTGAACCTGATGGCCCGGTCATAATCACAATTTCACCAGAATAAATTTCTAGGTTGATGTTAAATAATATCTGTTTTCTCAGTGCGCCTTTGCCATAGTAGTGATTAAGATTTTTAATGGCAATTACAGGTTCTTTTTCCATCATATTTTTGTTAGTTATAAATTAGTAGTTTTGAGGCTTAACTGTAGCGCCCGTCAGAAACTAAGATTTCTTAATTATTAACGATAAGCTAGAATTATCATGAATATCTCTTAATTAAGATTGAATTAATTAAAAGATATCTGCTGGATCGGCAGAACGTAATTTTCGGACTGCGATCGCACCAGAAATAATGCACATTAGCATAGTCAAAATTAATACCATTACCGCTCGCTCAAAACTCATAAAAACTGGTAAAAGTGTTGCATTTCTGGCGCTGCTATACATAAATAAGGCAAAAACTATCCCAGGTAAATAGCCTAAAACTGCTAATAATAAGGCTTCTTGAAGAATAACTGTCAATAAATAGTTTTGTGTGTAACCTATCGCCTTGAGAGTAGCGTACTCAGCTAAGTGGTCTGCAACTTCTGTATAAAGAATTTGATAAACAATCACAGTTCCCACAATGAAACCCATGACAGTCCCTAATGTGAAAATAAAGCCAATAGCTGTACTATTCGCCCAGTAACTCCGCTCAAAATCAATAAATTCTTGTTTAGTTAAAACATTCACTTCATTAGGTAAATACTTTCGTAATTGTTGGGCAACAACATTAGCATCGGCTCCCGGTTTTAATCTAATTAGCCCAATATCAATTAATCCTTTTTGACGATTGCTGAATATTCGGAAAAAGTTGAGATCGCTGGTAATTAAATTACCATCTGCACCAAATGATGCACCTAACGTAAATAGCCCTCCTACTTTAATTCGCCGCCTTCGTACTTCTGCTGTTACAGTCTTTCCTTGGTCATAATTAGCAGCGATCGGCCCATACTCTACCCTAGAAGAACGGTCAAATAGAACTACATCAGGTAGTTTAAGTTTATCTAAATTTTCCTGAACTCCAGGTAAATTAACTAGGTTAGTTTCTGGGTTCATTCCAAAAATTAGGATACTCCGAGGACGACCTGTTACAGGATTTTTCCAGATTGTAAAATCCAAATATATCGGATGTACTGATTGAACTGCGGGTAATTCTAAAGCTTTATATAACCGTCGCTGAGAAAAGCTTCTCATCGCCAATATAGCGTTAGATTGACTATTAATTAAAACAATATCGCCTTGTAAACTGTTATGGAATCTAACGTTACTATAATACAGAGCATCCCGAAAGCCGAGTTGCATAAACATTAAAATATCGGCAAAAGCAATTCCTGCTAATGCCACAGCCAGGCGAGTTTTTTCCCTTGTCAGTTGTAGCCACGACAGAGGTATTTTTTGATTCATTTTATAGTCATCTCAGCAAGTTTAGCAATTTTAGACTTTAAACTTATTATGGTGAGATTCTTACGTATTTATAGAATGTTTAAAATCGATCAAACAAACTATTAACGAATGTTTTTAATCCAAAATATCAAATCAAGGATTAGGATTACTGCTCACCTACAACTTAATTAATTATTAATATCCACAAGAACTTTGGCGTAAGTTAAACCAGAAACTTTTTGGCTATCTTCTGGAGATAGAGCAATTTTAACTTCTACGACTCTGGCATCTACATCTGCTGCTGGATCTGTATTCAGCACATCTTTTTTACCAATTTTCCTGCCAATATCAGTGACAGTTCCCTTTAATTCACCGTTAAATGCGCCGTTATCACTGGTGATAGTAGCATTTTGACCAAGACGGACTTTACCAATGCTGTCTTCGGCGACTTCAGCAATTACAAACATTTGCTTGGTTTGACCAAGTTCAGCAATGCCATTTGCGCCGATCGCTTCGCCTGATTTGGCGTAAACCTTTAAAATTTCTCCAGCGATTGGTGCTTGAACGTAGCTCAATCTCAGTTCTGCTTCAGCTTTTCTAACATTTGCGATCGCATTACTAACTTGGGCTTGCGCTACTTGCACATCGGTAGGACTAACATCTAAAATTCTGCTCAGTTTGGCCTTTTCTTCATCGATTTGTCTTTGCAAAGTAGCTACGGTTTTATCACGGTTAACTTTGGCTTCGATTAGTTGCTGTTGCAAAGTTGCTAAATTTTGTATTTGGGTAGCTCTGGCTTCAGCAAGTTGCTGTCGTAGAGTTGCCAATGTCTGTTTCAGGGTAGCTTGGCTTTCAGCAACCTGCTGATTAGAAGTTACTGCACTCAAGCGTCTTCTGTCCCGCTCTTGCTGAGAAATAGCACCTTCTTTGTATAAATAATCATAGCGTCCGGCATCGACTTGAGCATTGCGCTGTTCGGCTTGAATACGTGCAACCGTTGCTCTTAGAGCATCTCTTTGCCCACTGAGTTCAGCTTCTAAGCGATTCACGGTTGCTTGTTGGACAAGTTTATCACCACTTAATTGAGCTGCAACCCTTGCGATCGTTGCTTGCGCTGCATTCCTTTCGCCAATTAACTGCGCTTGTAAACGAGCAATAACTGCTCTTTGGGCTTGAATATCTCTTGGAGATCCAGCCTTGACTTGCGCTAAATTCGCACGCGCTTCTTGCACTTTGGCTTTTGCCTCTTGTAGTCCGGCTATTTGGGTATCGCGGTTGTCCAAAATTGCCACAATTTGACCTTGCTTTACCTGTTCACCCTCTCTCACCAGAAGTTGCTGAATTCGTGACGATGGTGCTAATCCTGATGATGGGGCTGACAATTTAACAACTTCGCCTCGCGGTTCCAAACGCCCAACAGCACTAATGCTATTGGTAGATGGCATTACGGGGGCAGGTGTAGTTAGTTTTCTCAGCTGCTCGATTTTAGCTGTACCTAGTATCCCAGCAGCGATTACTATTGGCACGGCTACAGCGATACCCCACCAAATCTTAGGTTGTTCGTGATTAAATGTCTGCTCACTTGGCTTTGGCTTTTCAGTCACCCTTGACATAGTATGTTGCCCATTTACTTGAATTGTGCTGATGGAAGTAAAAATAAAAGGGTTTTTAATCAACAGCCACCTGTTAGGACAAACAACAGTGGTTTAAAGCTGGGTATGGCTTAAAATCCATTGTGTAATAAACGTTCAACACTATGGCTTTACAAAATGGGGCTTTACAAAATGGTGTTTTCTATAGCGATGTCTTACGACAAGCCGCTTTGCGTCTATGCTCGTTTGTATGCAATACAGTTTGACCTCACTTCTATTCCTCTCTCTTTTTAGGCTACGGTGTACACACAAGTCCTAAAAACCTAGCTTGATCAGGCTTGACTCATTCTCATACAAAGTATCGGAACGA
>NZ_JAVRBY020000113.1:0-12226 GCF_034531035.1 Nostoc sp. DedQUE02
TACCCAAAATGGTATTTGGTACTCAGCCCTGACAGAGTTAGCAAAACTCCGCCTTGCTGAACCAAAAAAAGCCACTTTAGACAATGAATGGGCTAGTCTACTGAGAAATCTCGATTTAGAAAATTTATCCCAAAAACCTCTGGTCGGAGAAGTAAAAATTAAACAGTAATGGCGCAAATATCTTCCTACTTATTAAACCTCTTGGCAAAAGTGCTTTTTGCAAGAGGGGGAAAAAGGGGTTCATCTTAAAGCGGAAGGAGACAATACAGAACCTTTCCCCAAACATAACTATGTTAATAAAGATAAACGAAGCTCAAACTCTCTTTCCTCCTGCCTTCTGCCTCACTTCGACTACGCGGAATCGAGCGACTTGCACTGAGTTTCGACTACGCTCAACTACCGCGCAGTCGTTGTGAGTCGAGATTCAGTGACCTCCTGCCTCCTGCCTTGCCCTGACAATAAATATTCACGACGACCTACTTATCAGATCGGATACTGCCTTGGCTGTGAGATACATGCAATTGGCATTCACACAGAGGGAACCTGTGAGAGGAATCGACTCCTGTGCGCTACGACGATGGGGAAAAAATTTTATCACCAGCTGCATAATACTGATTTGCTCACACCCATAGATATATAGAAGACAAGTTTCACATCATCAAGATAAACAATATATGTTAGCGCAACCAACGATGCTCTTTTGTCTTATCTGGGAATGTTCACATCTAAAAATTGGTTATAGCAGGAAACAGGCTTGAAAGTCACTTGGTGCCGGGGTTTTACGATCAATTGATGTCCTAACCTACCTGGTAACTGCTATAACGAAAATGGGAACTTGAAATATTAGAGTCGTTTTAACCAATACCTTTGGTGCGGCTGAACTCAAAGTCATATTACTCAAGTTCATCAGTCGGCTGGCGATCGCTATTTCAAGGAGAGAAACTCATATTCTCACAACTAGCGATTCTCAAATATTTCACAGGTTTCAACAGGAGGTTCATAAATGAAGATTTTTGTTGCAGGCGCAACGGGAGCGATTGGTCGTCCGTTAATCGCGCAACTGCTAGCGCAAGGACATGAAGTAGTTGCGTTGACACGTTCTTTAGAAAAAGCACAAACTTTAGCTGAACAAGGCGTAGAATTGGCGATCGCAGATGTGTTCGATGCAGATGCTGTTAAAGCTGCCATCACCCGCACTCAGCCGGAAGTGGTGATTGAACAACTCACTTCCCTCCCCAAAACCTATACTAACGAGTCGATGAGTGCAGCATCAGCCTTAAATACTCGCATCCGTCGAGAAGGAGGTTCTAATGTACTGGCAGCAGCCCAAGCGGCTGGCGTGCGGCGTTATCTAAGGCAGTCAATCGCATTCTGGGCGATTCCCGGCGCAGGCTTGGCAGACGAAGAAACGCCACTAGCTTTTGATGCCTCACCTGCGGTTGCAGCAGATGCTCATATAGTCACTGAGATCGAGCGTGACTTACTCAAAGCGCCTAACCTAGAAGGAATTGCTCTGCGTTATGGTTTCCTTTACGGGCCCGGTACTTGGTTTGCCCCCGATGGCGATGTTGCCCAACAGGTGCTACAGCAACAGTTCCCGATCGTTGGGAATGGGGAAGGTGTATGGTCGTGGATTCATATTGAGGATGCTGCGATCGCCACAGTTGCAGCAGCAGAACGAGGCAATCCTGGCATTTACCTAATTACAGACGATCAACCCTTAGCGGTGCGGCAGTGGCTTTCTGCTTATGCCCAATGGCTCAATACTCCACCACCTTTGCAGGTATCGGTTGAGGATGCTCTGCGAATTAGTGGTGCGGATGCTGTTTATTATGGTACTCAAATGCGAGGCGCATCGAATGCTAAAGCAAAACGCGAATTAAATTTTCAGCCTCGACCCTTGGAATGGATGGTTAACAGCGCCGTGGTTCATGCCAGTTAAGAATTGAAGGGAGAAGAAAGATGAAAATTGCTCAATATGGAACAGCGATCGTGGTCATCCATGCGATCGTACATGGACTGCATGGTTTAGCACATGTGGAAATCCCTGTTCCCCTCTCAATACTTCAGAGTTTATTTGTGGGTATTGTGATTTATGCGATTCCCATCATTGCAGTCGTTTTACTTTGGACACAGTTTGCCCTGATTGGTAGCTGGCTCTTGCTCTTTTTAATGGCAGCATCAATCCTTTTTGGAATCTACAATCATTTGCTCGTAATTAGTTCGGATCATGTGTCTCAAGTTTCCTTTGCAGGTTGGGGATTGCTATTCCAAATCACAGCCATTCTGACATTAATTGTGGATGGATTCGGCTGTTGGATTGGCATCTGGGCATTGAAAACCACTCAGGAACCAGAAAAGGTTATATAAATTGTTTCGATTATTTTAATCACCATCATCTGTTATTGTTTACTTGCTTGCTCTCAATTTAGAGCAGTTTTCTTTCATTAGAAATAGACACTGAATTATCTAATTTCTCATTGCACAGGATCTAACATGAACCACATACTCAAGAATAAACGCGCCCTCATTACTGGAGGCAGTCGCGGTATTGGGGCAGCGATCGTCAAGCGTTTAGCAAGTGTTGGTGCTGATGTCGCTTTCACCTATACTAGTTCACCCGATCGGGCTAACGAAATTGTGCAGGCAGCGCAGGCGCTAGGTGTCCAGGCTCTTGCCATCCAAGCCGACAGTGCCGATGCCAGTGCGGTAGTCGCGGCTGTCGAAGAGACTGTGAACAAATTGGGTAGCATTGATATTCTCGTTAACAATGCGGGCGTACTGGCGATCGGCCCAATCGACGATTTCACGCTGGCGGACTTTGATCGAACCTTTGCCATTAACGTGCGTGCTGTATTTGTGGCGACGCAAGCCGCAGTTAAGCACATGAAAGAGGGCGGACGCATCATCAACATCGGCAGCACCAACGCCGAACGTATGCCATTTCCTGGTGGCGGCGTATATGCGATGAGTAAATCTGCTTTGCAAGGGCTTGTGCAAGGACTGTCGCGTGACCTTGGCCCACGCGGGATTACAATCAACAACGTGCAGCCAGGGCCGATCGCTACGGATATGAATCCCTCGGAGGGGGAGTTTGCCGAGATGCTCAAAAAGCAGATAGCGGTAGCCCGCTACGGCACGGTTGACGAGGTTGCGGGGCTGGTTGCTTATCTGGCTGGCCCTGAGTCCGGTTACATCACCGGCGCAAACCTGATGATTGATGGAGGGTTCAGCGCATAACTGCCGTAGGTGGATGCCTAATACCAATTCGTAATTCAGCAAACCGGATGTATCCGGGGCTTGGATCTGTTGCTTGATTTTAGAGAATTGGTATAAGCCAGGGGTAAATTCCTGGCTTAGGCATCCAAATAAGGATTTAGAAGAGCATATTTATTAGGTAAATTCCTAGAATCCCAGTTTGGCGATCGCATTTATTTCTCATAGAGGTTGATAAAATATGTTTGATCTTGACCAAACTATTAAAGACCGACACTCAACACGCAAATTCTTATCACAACCAGTGCCACGGGCTTTGCTCGATGAAGCCTTGGCTCTAGCGCAGCTCGCGCCGTCGAATTCAAACATCCAGCCGTGGCGATTGGTGTTTGCCCAAGGTGGATGCCGCGATCGCTTGCAAGAGGCTTTGCTAAACCTTGCCAAGCAGCAGCCCAACGTCTCTCCTCTGCCTTCTGCCTTCCAGCATTACCGCCAGGAACTGGGAGCGCAAGTCTACGGGGCGATGGGGATTACTCGTGACGATAAAGCGAATAGACAGTTGGCCGTTTTGCGTAATTACGAATTTTTTGGCGCACCAATGGTTGCTATTGTCTGTATGCATCAAGATTTGGGCGTTGCCGATGCTTTAAGTGTGGGGATGTATTTACAAACGCTGGTGTTGAGCCTAACTGCTCGTGGCATTGGCACTTGCGTAGAGGTTTCGTTAGCGACTTATCCCGAAATCATCCGCAACGAGTTAAACATACCACCGGAATTATTAATCATTTGTGGTTTAGCCGTTGGCTATTCCGATCCTGATTTTCCCGCTAATCATCTGCATATAAGCCGTGAGGCAGTGGAGAAAAACGTCTCGTTTCAGGGCGATTGACAAAAGGCTGGATTTTTTCTACTAGACGCTAAACACAAGTGCAGCGGAAGTAGCAAATCTGATTATTGAAGCAGCAAAAGCAGAAGCCTCAAGTAAAGTTCATTAACCTTAATTATTTATACGATGGTTAAGCGATCGCTAACCCTTATGGGCATTAGGTTGACGCATTAAACCAAACCTACATCTATCGGATCTCGGAATCGGTAAATCAGGAAAGTGTTCTGATTTTAGAGGAATTCACCATGAAAGTTTTGATTCAAGCGATCGTCAGTTTTTTTGTATTTATTGTCGATTTCGTCTACGGAAATCGTTCTTACCCTCGGTTTTATATGTTGGAAACCATCGCCCGCGTTCCTTACTTTTCTTATCTATCGGTGCTGCATCTTTACGAGACGCTGGGTTACTGGCGCAAAGCTGACTTGTTGAAACTTCATTTTGCTGAAACCTGGAACGAATTACATCATCTGTTGATTATGGAATCACTGGGTGGCGATCGCCACTGGATTGATCGCTTCATTGCTCAACATGTCGCTGTAGCTTACTACTGGGTGGTTGTGCTGATTTACATACTGTTTCCCTCTTACGCCTACTACCTGATGGAACTGATTGAAGGTCATGCCTACCATACCTATGACGAATACTTGAAAACCTATGAAGCCCAACTGAAAGCTCAAAGAGCGCCCCAAGTCGCAATCAACTTCTATCGTGATGGCGATCTCTATATGTTTGATGAAGTTCAGACTGCACCAGTCCATGAATTTCGCCGTCCTAAGGTAGATAATCTATACGACGTGTTCGTGAACATCCGTGATGATGAATCTGAACATGTGAAAACGATGGTGGCACTCCAGAAACCAGAAGCGCGACTAACCTTCAAAAGTCCCCATACAGTTTTTGAAGCGATCGCTGCGATCGCCGGCGAAGCTTCTCTCCAAGACGCTACGCGAACGTCCATCACAGATAAACCAGACTGATCTCTGTTCCCCGTCTCCATGACTGAATTTAATTTTGTCCAACTACTGAATCGCCTCGATTTGCTTGAACATGCGTATCTAGTACTCTGCCAACCCAAAAATGCGCTTGTGAGGGCTCTTGATTGGAAAAACGGACTCATGGTAAGGGATTTAAAACCTTTCCCCCTTACCCTTTACCCCGCTTGCGTTCCCTTAGCGAACTACTAGCTGGGTAACAACTATGGTAAAAAGCCTTTTCTGCTCAAATGTAAGGAAATAATTCACCAACAGCACCAGCAAATGAACAGAAAACTGAATGAAACTCAAAACGCTTAATTTGTAAGGAGAAATTTGGATGAAACTATTAACAACCTGGATAACAAGTATTAGTTTGTTTATTGGCGCTTCTGCTGTGGGAATCGCTGCATTTTCTCAAGTTAACTTCAAAGCTGCGGCTACTGCATCAAATATTCCACCAGCATTAACTAAACTTAGCGACAAATCTTATCTACTCACTTGGACAGATAATTTTGCGGTATATGTCTCTTGCTATCCCACAGTTAAACCCAGAATGAAACCTGCACCAATTAAGCAAACACCAAATAGGTATGTAATTACCTGTAAAAATAAATAAATTGTGAGCAAAAAATGAAACTTTACTATCGCGGTCTTAGTTACGAATATAACTCAAGTGAAGCAGCTCAAAGAGGAACACGACCATTTGCACCAGTTGATCGTCAAGGTTCTGCTTATAACCTAACTTATCGTGGGCAAACCTATCGTGTTGACCCAAATATCGAAGCTGCGGAAGTTTCTACACCACGAGTAGCTTATCAATTAATTTATCGGGGAGTCACCTATTTTGTGGAGAAAACGCATACAGGAGAAGTTTATACAACATTTTCTCAACCTTTTAACGCTCTAAAAGTTAGAAAATTTTTCATCAATATTTTGGGATGGCAAAAATAATCATGAAAAATTTTTTAAAGTTTTGTCGTACTAGCAATCTTATTTACCGAAAAACAGCAAAGTACAGGAGAATTTCATGACTCAATATGACTACATTGTGATTGGTGCAGGTTCGGCAGGCTGTGTAATTGCCAATCGTTTGACAATTCTTCATAGGTAATCCCGATGCTGTGAGGAATCTGGTAGTAGGGCAAACCGCAACTGTAATCCATGTTCTGTTACATCTGTTCCTTCTGCGATCGCCCTCATGCAGTGCTTGATGCGATCACTGTAGGCAAGATTTACAGTACTTGTACAGAGGTATAAATAATTGCCAAATTATAAACTGAATGCTTGGAAAAGAACCGAGGTAAGTTGCTGATGTTATTAGCCTTAATCCATAAGGCACAGACTATTCTGGAGATTGGTACGTTAGTTGCGTTGCAATCGCTGTTGTTACCTCTGACAATTAGCAACGAACTCCAAACTGCTTAACAAAGGCGTAGTTTCACTAAATCTATCTCCGGTGTAAATTACCAGTCTCCCATAATACTCATTTTTACTCCACCTTTAGGAGCCATTAAAAAACCTCGTCGTGCTGGAGTAACAGGGGCTTTCTCCTCTTTTAAGTTTCTCAATCTGTTTAATTGTCATATTTACTGGCTGTGCGACGATGGCGGTAAACTACAGTGCCTCTATTACTTGCTCGAAATTGCGGCGATATATCTGTTGGGTGTAGTCATGCCACTCTTTATCTGACGAGTGGGGCGATCGCTTTAATGTTGCCTCTTGGACGTATGCTATCAATGGGCGACGAAGACACTCGTATTTCTCGAAGGCTTTGGCTATAGCTTGCAAATCGTTCCAGTTATTCTCCTCAGCAATTTTAGTGATGAGTGTTGTAACTATTAGCGCATCTTCCAATCCTTGATTAGCACCTTGAGCCATGAAGGGAGGCATTCCATGTGCGGCATCGCCAACTAAGACGATTCGCCCTACACTCCAGCTTGGTGGAATTTTGGCAGGATTAGCTTCTATATTGAGGTCAGTTAGGTTAGAAACTTGTAGAGAATCCAAAATGGTAGCGTGGTGAATGTAGTATGGACGCTGCTGCATATTGGCAGGAGGAGACATACTCACTAATTGCTTGAGCGCATCAGGAAAACCTGCTTTTTCCAACTCCTCTAAAGCTAAGTCAATTAAAGAACTTTCTGACTTTTCTTGCAACGAGTCTAAAGGCAAAGCAAGATGTATTATATACCCAAGTACACGAGTTGGTTTGCGAAATAATATTATCCTGATGTTATTTATACAAACAGAATTTCCAGTTATTTCATCATTAGTGATTGTTACAAGTGGTGAGTCTTGAAAGAAATCTTCTTCTAGTTTTGTCCATAATTTCTTTGGTATTTCAGCTATTTCCCTACAAAATATAGCTGCAAACCCAGAGTATTCAGGTCGGGCAAAATCATCATATTGAGTATCTGTGTAAAGCAGTCTACGAACTGTAGAATTAATCCCATCTGCTGCAACAATTAGTTTAGCTCTAATAGATTTTGTTGCTAATTCTTGGGGGAGAATATCTGAGTTTTGGGACTGCGGATCGTTATATTTTTGCCCATCTGTCCAATAGGCATAAGGGTTGGCTTCTATTCGTGTATCACTTACACAATCTATGCGGACACAACCTTTGTCCGGCTCATTCACAACATTAATACAACGGTGATTAGCTTTAACTAAGTCTGGTGGAAGTAACTGTCTGAGGGTTGTTTGTAAATTGTACCAAGAAATTGATACTCGACCCTCACCATAATCTTTAAACCAGTCATCGAAACTAAGTGAAGTTGACCGAATTATCTCACCCTTTAAATTTTTGTAAGCCCATTGCAGTGATGATCTTGGAGACTGTTTTGTTGGAGTAAGTTCGACAGTTTCCTGGTCATTAGACTGTTTGAAATTTAATAAGCCTAGTCCAGTTTTTTTGACTTCTTCGTAAGCGTTAGGATCTAAATGTTTAAGAGCTTTTAATCCATTGGGGAGGAGATCCAATGTTTGTCCAATTTGACGAAAGGCGCGAGTTTGATCGATGACAAGGACATTTTCAATACCACGTTTACGTAAGCCAATGGCAGTGGCTAACCCAATCGGCCCAGCGCCAATCACTACAACATCGTAGATTTTTTGAGAGGTAGAAGAGGAGATCACAGATGCAGATAAGGTATCAGCTTTGATTGATGTGTTTGTATGTGTATGAGGACTTGATTGAGTTTCTGGCATATTTATATACAGGAATCTGGAATAGAAGCTGGGCAATTTGGAAAGCTATAGCCATTAAGTTACATAGAATCACATAACAATATTAGAATCAAATACAAAAAGTTAGATATTTTACTGTGATCGCACTTATTATTTTGAAGCAAGTTATGATTATCGAACCGCCAAGCCGCCAAGAGAAGAAAGAGAAGGGGTTATAAATTATTACAGTTGGTGTTCACAGGTGGAGCGATGTTTATGACAGGCTGTGCCTACGCTTTTTTTTACTCGACAAATACTAAGTAGAGCGATCGCTGTTGTTACCTCTGACAATTAGCAACGAACTCCAAACTACTTAACAAAGGTGTAGTTTCATCTATCTCCGGTGTAAATTACCAGTCTCCCAGAATACTCATTTTTACTCCACCTTTAGGAGCCATTAAAAAACCCCGTCGTGCTGGAGTAACAGGGGCTTTCTCCTCTAATTTCAACTTAGAATTCAACAGAATCGTCGCCAGAATTAATTTCATTTCAAATAAAGCGAATACTTGACCTAAACATTGACGAGAACCTGTCCCAAAAGGCCAAAATTCATAAGGTGAGTATTTACGATTTATAAACCTCTCTGGTTGAAATTTATCTGGTTGAGGATATAAATCTTCTCTACGGTGAGTTAGGTAAATAGAAGGTATTTTTGACAATCAATGTGTCTCGCCAGCTAGACTATCGTCTCTAACCTAGCTTCGATTTCTTCACGCCTGCATACAAGACATCTAAACCAGATGGCGTGAAATAACCTAATATTAAACAACTTTCTAATTACGTAGCTTGCTGCAAGACAGAGGCTAGGATTACGAATTAGGGATTAGTATAAGTGGGTGTGTCAGAGTTTTGTCTGTACAGACAATGTATGATTCTTGAGAACAGGGAGCAGAATAGAGCGTGATGAAAGCAGAAGTAGCGTCTTACGGATGTTGGCGATCGCCGATAACAACAGACTTAATTACCGCAAGTATAATTGGATTGGGACAAATTGCCCTCTGTGGCGAAGAGATTTACTGGAGTGAGCTACGACCATCAGAGTCAGGTAGAAACGTCATAGTGCGGCGGGGTGCAGATGGTAAAATCCAGTCCCTCACGCCTAGTGGCTTCAATGTGCGTACTCGTGTGCATGAATATGGTGGCAGTTCCTTTCTTGTAGTGGATGGCACTGTTTACTTTTCCAACTTTATTGATCAACGCCTATATTATCAAAAGAGCGATCAAGAGCCGCAAGCCATCACCCCAAAAGCTGCCACACGCTATGCAGACGGTGTTTTTGATCGTCAAAACAACCGAATTATTTGTGTGTATGAAGATCACACAGATGTGACAAAGGAGGCGAGTAATAGTTTAGTCGGCGTGGAACTAGACGGAGATCATAAAATCCAACTATTAGTATCTGGAAATGACTTTTATGCTTCGCCTCGGCTTAGTCCGGATGGTTCACGTTTAGCTTGGCTGACTTGGAACCATCCTAATATGCCTTGGGATGGGACTGAACTATGGGTTGGGGAATTAAAGGCAGATGGTTCTCTAGGAAATACTCAAAAAATTGCTGGGGATTTAGATGAGTCTATTTTTCAGCCACAGTGGTCGCCAGATGGTAAGTTGTATTTTGTTTCTGACCGTACAGGTTGGTGGAATATATATCGTTGGCAAGATGAAAATGTAGAAGCGCTAACTCAAATGGAAGCAGAATTTGGTCAGCCGCAATGGAATTTTGGGATGTCCACTTATGCTTTTGGGTCTGCCAACCAGATTATTTGTACTTATACCCAGCAAGGCATTTGGTATTTAGCAAGCCTTGATACACTAACACGTCAGTTAAAACTAATAAATACGCCCTACACAGATATTAGCTCTCTCCACGCCACCTCTAAACAGGTAGTTTTTCGCGCAAGTTCGCCAACTCAATTAGCAGCAATTGTCCGTTTGGATCTGACAACTAAAGAGCTAGAAGTACTACGGTGTTCTAGTGATGTAACTATTGATCCTGGTTATCTTTCTTTACCTGAAGCCATTGAGTACGAAACATCTGATGGCAAAACAGCATACGCCCTTTTCTACTCACCTCGAAACCGTGACTATACGGCTCCTGAGACTGAAAAACCGCCCTTGATTGTCAAAAGTCACGGTGGCCCCACCGCAGCAACTTCTAGTAGCCTCAATTTTAGCATTCAGTATTGGACTAGCCGAGGAATAGCGGTTTTGGATGTAAATTATGGTGGCAGTACAGGGTACGGGCGGGAGTATCGGCAACGGCTTTCTGGGAATTGGGGAATTGTAGATGTGGATGATTGTGTTTTTGGTGCGCGTTACTTAGTGTCACGGGGAGATGTAGACGGCGCTCGTCTAACCATTTCCGGCGGGAGTGCAGGTGGTTACACAACGCTTTGTGCCTTGACTTTCCGAGATACTTTTAAAGCAGGAGCCAGCTATTTTGGTGTCAGTGATTTAGAAGCTTTAGTTCGGGACACACATAAGTTTGAATCACGGTACTTGGATCGTCTGGTTGGCCCTTATCCACAACAGCGTCAGATTTATCAACAGCGCTCGCCAATTAACTTTAGTGAGCGTCTAGCCTGCCCAATGATTTTTTTCCAGGGATTAGAAGATCAAGTAGTTCCGCCCAATCAAACTGAAGCAATGGTTACAGCGCTAAGAACAAAAGGTGTACCTGTGGCTTATATTGCTTTTGAGGGTGAACAACATGGTTTCCGCAAAGCCGCAAACATCAAGCGTTCTTTGTCAGCAGAACTTTACTTTTATTCACGAATTTTCAATTTTGAAATTGCCCAACCAGTTGAGCCTGTAGTCATTGAAAACTTTTAGCTAAGTAGCTGTAAGAGCTGATTCGTAAATAAAATCTAAAGTAACTTTGGATGAGTAGGAGTGGATTTTAAGCTAGATCCAGTTGCATGGTTGTACTAAAAATGACTCGTTTGCCGGAGATTGCCAATCCCCAAAGAAAACCTTACCCCGTCTCATGGTTAGGCGATTAGCTGCTTAATATTTACTTTACGAATCAACTCTAAGATTGAGCCAGTACGATGATGTACCCACCTGTCGCTTACTTTCTCAAGTAATAATAGTCAGTATTTTTCTCACCTTCTGGTTTGTTATCGTTTTCTAGAAGGATATAAAATTTGGATAAAGGCTTTCTTGAAGCGATCGCTAGGAGTACCCGTGTGGATAAGTTAAATGTGGTTCGCCTTAGTAAGGAAATTTGTAGTACATAATTTTGACATATTAACAACACAAACTTTACGTAAACTAAATTAAACCTTTTGAAAAAAGCAGCAGTCTAAATTTAGAAATCAGTTAAATTGCTGAAAATCAACTCACAAAGAATTTAACTGAACTAATGCCCAATACTTGAAAAAAGGAAAATTAGTTATGAAACGGATACTTGCAGGTGTATTAGTTGCTTTGCCACTGTTTATTGCTGCCATGCCAAAACAAGCATCAGCATTAGTAATCGATATTGGTAGGCATCATCATCACAGGTGGATTCCTGGACATTGGGAGAGAATAAATCACCATAGAGTATGGATTCGTGGTCACTATGAACGTTGATGAAAACCTAACTCTTCTTTGATTGGAAGTCGGCGGTCAACTCAAAGTCCAGAGTGGGTGGGGTAATTCATTTTTTGGTTGTCCATAACTCATGACTAGAAGCTAGGACTTACACATTGAAAATACTGTCTGCTTCATCTGTGTCCATACCCCCCCAATTTATTACTTCCACTTTCATTAATAGGGGGTGTGGACGCAATACTTTTCGGTTAAGGGAGAAAGAGGAAAGGGAAAGGTTTTAATTCACCTCCCTCTGCCGTTGACGATAATCCCAATACTGCACGCTTTGTGCATTTTCAACTCGGCATTGGGTTTGGGGAAAAGGTTAAAGGGTAAAGGTTAAAGGTTT
>NZ_JAVRBY020000114.1:0-12143 GCF_034531035.1 Nostoc sp. DedQUE02
ATGCAATGCCATTGTCAATCGATGCAATGCCATTGTTAGTCGATGCAATGCCATTGTTAGTCGATGCAATGCCATTGTCAATCGATGGCAATGCCATTACAATTTAAGAAACTTGTGTGTACACCGTAGCTTAGCTTTGGAAGAAGACCGCGCTGCTTTACCACTTCGTCTCTACGTTATTCCGTAATATTATGTCCGCTTGATTACTTATTAAATCCGGAGAACCCCACCCCCAACCCCTCCCCGCGTGCAGGGCTACGGTGTACACACATCTTTCTAGAAAACCAAAATTGTCGTAGATCTCCCTAAATCCCCCTTTTTAAGGGGGACTTTGAGAGTTCTTTGCCCCCCTTAAAAAGGGGGGTTGGGGGGATCAAAAGCTTATGGGGTAACTCTTAAAGACTTGTGTGTACACGGTAGGCGTGCAGGGAGGGGAGACAATGCACAGCTTTGGCGGGGTGGGGTTCTTTTATTATGGGTGAATGGCACGCTTGTTAAGCTGAATGGTAGGCAGCGTAAGGATGCTCTAGGGGCAGGGGTGCAGAGGAGAATTTCTAAATATCCGAACGCAATACCTAAAACTTATTGTTTCTCCTTTGCTCCTCTGCACAAGAGCTGCCTCAACGATTTTCCCTTTACAAGCGTGTCATTCTATTATGGGTAATTTGACGGACATGATATAACTCGTGCGTAAGTCCTAAATTAGTGTATGGGGTTTAGGCAAAAGAGGAACGCACGGTATGACAACCCAAACACTAGGACTCGAACAAAACCTTTATGACTATTTACTGTCAGTTTCTCTGCGAGAACCGGAAATTTTGACTCAATTAAGACAAGAAACAGCCCAGTATCCAATAGGTAGAATGCAAATTGCTCCCGAACAGGGGCAGTTTTTAGCGTTGCTGGTGCAGTTGTTGATAGCTAAAAAAACTTTGGATATTGGGGTATTTACAGGTTATAGTTCCTTGGTGGTGGCATTGGCGTTACCGAGGGACGGTAAAGTGGTAGCCTGTGATATTAGCGAAGAATTTACTGCGATCGCTCGGCGTTATTGGCAACAAGCTGGAGTGGCAGATAAAATTCAACTGCACATTGCCCCAGCTTTGCAGACTTTAGATCGGCTACTGGCAGATGGAGAGACAGAAACCTTTGATTTTGCCTTCATCGATGCAGATAAGAGCAACTATGATGGCTATTATGAGCGATCGCTGCAATTAGTGCGATCGGGGGGATTAATTGCCATCGATAATGTCCTCTGGTCAGGCAAAGTTGCCGACCCCGAGCTGCAAGATAATAGAACTAAAAGAATTCGTGCCTTTAATCAAAAGCTGCATCAAGACCAGCGAGTTAATCTGAGTTTATTAGCGATCGCAGATGGCTTAACTTTGGCACTGAAAAAGTAAGTATTCCCGAATTCGGCTATAAAAAAGAAGGGAAAAGGTTAAAGGGAAAAGGGGAAAGGCATGGATTAGGTCGCCCACCAGGGGCAAGGTTTTTACCTTTCCCCCTTCCCCCTTCCCCCTTCCCCTTTCCCCTTCTTGATGAAATTGATCTTGCATGATTTTAAAACCTTTGTAGAGACGCGATTTATCGCGTCTTAAAAAACCAATTATCTTGTAGAACGGGTTGAACGCCGTAACCTATCACCGCGATTAAACATCAAAAAGAACAGTTAGGACGTTATACCAATTCAAAATTCAAAATTCAAAATTCAAAATTCAAAATTAAGAAAGTCAGAATTAGTAAGGCTTTCGGGGTTTGCATCTGTCTCATTATTTTAGTGAATTGGTATTACCTTACTCTCCGGTAACAATATAAGCAAACGGCATTCAACACCTGCGAGAATATCAATCAATCTCTTATTGTTCTATCATTTGGAAGAATCGGGTAAAGTAATCTGGAAAGGTCTTCGCTGTACAACCAGGATCTTTAATTACAATCCCTGGAACCTTCAAACCAGTGACAGCAAAAGCCATCGCCATTCGATGATCGTGATAGGTTTCAATTGCTGCCGGGGTAATGGGGCCAGGCTCAATTTTCAGCTTATCTGGAAATTCTTCAACCTTAACTCCTAGCCGACGCAACTCTGTGACAACAGCCTTAATCCGATCGGTTTCCTTATATCGAATATGTTCTACATTCCGAATGGTAATCGGTGAACTGGCAAAGGGCGCGATCGCTCCTAATGTTTGCACCAAATCCGATATATCATTCATATCAATGTCGATGCCTTGCAATTGCTTCGGCCCTGTCACTTCGGTGTAATCATCCGAATCTTTAATTTGACAACCCATCTGTTCTAATACATCTAGCCAGAGAATATCACCCTGACAGGATTGTTTAGTCAAATGTTTAACGCGCACCCGTCCACCCGTGACGGCGGCGGCGGCGAAAAAATAAGAGGCATTTGACGCATCGGGTTCTATTGTGTAATGTCGAGCTTGGTAACGTTGACCAGCTTTAATCTGAAATTGATTATCGCCGATTTGAATCACCTCCACGCCAAAATCTGCCATCAGACGACAAGTCATTTTGACATAAGATTGAGAAACTAATGTCCCCTCAACTTCAATGCTCGTATCTTGTTGAGCGTAAGGCGCAATCATCAGCAATGCCGAAAGTTGCTGACTTGTTTGGTTGGCTTTCAAGCGAAAATTTCCGCCAGCGAATCCCTGGCTATAGACGGTGTAGGGCATAAACCCGGAGTTTCCCTCAAAATTAACGGTTGCTCCACCCGTTTGCAGCACCGTTAGCATGTCACCCATTGGTCGTTCTCGCATCCGAGGAACGCCATCTAGCCGATATTCGCCGTTCCCCAGTGCCACCAGCGCCGAGATAAACCGTGCTGCTGTACCTGCCAAACCCACAAATAAATCCGCCTGTTTAGCTGGAATATCGCCTCCCCTTCCTGCAACCTGAATCTGAGCCAGATGAGGATTCAAAGTAATGGGAATGCCCAATTGCTCTACGCATTTGGCAAAATACTCGCTGTCTTCACTAAATAAGGCATTTTCTAAAATGGAGTCACCTTGTGCCAAAGCAGCAACAAGTAATGCCCGATTGGTAAGACTTTTAGAACCGGGAATTTCTACCGTGGCATCCACTGGCCGATTTAGAGCAGGAATTTCAATGGTATCCACTTTAAACCTCTACGTAGGCGGTTAGCTAGAACCTTTATATATTCCCATATCTTGAGTAAAAAGGGGCAGGGGGCAGCACTTCGGCTCATTTCGGCTACGCGGAAATCGAGCGAAGTCGAGATTCAATGACCAACGCTCAGTGACCGGGGGTAGGGGGCAGCACTTCGACTACGCGGAAATCGAGCGACTTGCACTGAGTTTCGACTACGCTCAACTCCCGCGCAGTCGAAGTGAGTCGAGATTCAACTATCGCGCAGTCGTTGTGAGTCGAGATTCAGTGACCGGGGGAGAATGATTTTCTTATTCCTTAACTTAGTAAGGCAATTCTCACAATTCCCAATACTTCGTAGTTGAGTGCAAAATATGACTTTGGTTTTGGGAATACTTGATTTATTCAGATGACTAATCTAGAACCTAGACATTATCAATATGAAATGGATGAAACCATCTCTATATTTTGTGGGCTTTTCCTTTCCTTTGTATTTGCTTTCTGCCTTAACAGCAGAGGTACAGGCTCAGTTGTCTCATCCCAATAAAACTTGGCAAATTAGTCAGACATTTAAGCCACCACAGAGAGGGAAACCTCCTGCAAGTGCTGGTGGTTCTACCCGTGGTAGCTCTTGCTTAACAGGTAAAAAACTAATAATTCCTTTAATACCTCCAGATAAATTAGGGTTGACATTTGCTCAACATCCAACATTTTTCTGGTATGTACCTCCATCTCAACTCAAAACAGCCAAGTTTCTGCTCCTGACTGAAGACCAGAACGTATTTTATGAAACATCTTTTACACTTCCAAATAAGCCGGGAATTATTAGCTTTAAACTTCCTGAAAGTGCGCCCGCGCTCACTGTAGGTAAAACTTATCATTGGTATCTAACAATTCTTTGTGATACTCAAGACTCTAGTGAAAATCCCACTGTAGAGGGTTGGGTGGAACGCACTCAACCAGGATTGCCCTTGTCGGAGACGTTAGCAAAGGCAAATTTGCATAAGTTACCCACCATCTATGCCGAAGCTGGAATTTGGCATGAAGCGCTGACTAGTTTGGTGCAGTTACGCCGGACTGAGCCGAATAATTTTAAAGTGAGGCTGGATTGGAACCAATTTTTCAAGTCAGTAGGTTTGAGTGCGATCGCTTCCGAACCACTAATCGATTGTTGCACATCTAAGAATTCAGCCCAGGCTAAACCCCCTGCCACCGCTAACAGCACTCAGCACTAAAATATTATGTGGGCAAAGCTGAAACCGCAAATCTGGCAATGGCGGGGTGTTTTACTTGCTGTTCCCAATATTACAGCCTTGGTAATTGCAATCCGCTTGACTGGATTACTGCAATTGTTGGAACTGGCAGCACTGGATCAATTTTTTCTCCTCCGTCCACGAGAGTCGGTTGATACCCGCATCGTCATAGTTGAGATTAATGAGGCAGATGTCCGCAAGCAGGGACAGTGGCCTATGTCTGATGCAAAACTTGCCAGTTTGTTAGAGAAAATCAAACAGCAAAAACCCAGAGCGATCGGTTTAGATATTTATCGTGATTTACCTGTCAATCCTGGTCATCAAGCTTTACTTAAGCTGTTCAAATCTACTCCCAATTTGATTGGAGTCCAAAAGGTCTCTGATACTGTTGATAGTTCGGCGGTTGATTCGTCTCCAGAACTGAAACAACTTCATCAAGTTGGGTCGAATGACATACCCATAGATGGAGATGGCAAAATTCGGCGAGCATTATTATACGTAAATTTAAATAATGACGAAATTCTCGAAAGCTTTGGCTTGAAACTAGCATTGTTATATTTGAAACCTGAAGGTATTACTGCCAAGCCATCAACAATTAACTCCAATTATTTGCAGTTAAATCGGGGGATTTTCCCAATTTTTGAAGCTAATGATGGAGGTTACGTCCGAGCAGATGCGGGAAGTTATCAAGTGCTGTTGAACTATCGAGGAGAGATACAGCAGTTTACGAAAGTTTCTCTCACCAAAGTGCAAGATAACCTGATTCCAGCAGATTTAATGCGAGACAAGGTGGTACTAATTGGTGCTACTGCTGAGAGTTTGAAGGATCTATTCTATACGCCTTACAGCAGTAATGTGTTGACTGACCCGGAACGGATGGCGGGTGTGACAATTCATGCTAATTTGATTAGTCAAATTTTAAGTTCGGCAATGGAAGGTCGGCCGCCAATCAAGTGTTTACCTGACCCGCTAGAATGGCTATTGATTTTGATCTGGTCAATTATTGGTGCTAGCTTGTGTTGGCTGCAACGCCACAGTAGTAACCAGAAAATCCTCATGGCTGTTAGTGTTTTGTTGGCAGGTGGGAGTTTAATTGGTGGTAGTTTTCTGGCGTTTTTGGCTGGTTGGTGGATTCCCGTTATCCCTTCATTGCTGGCATTTGCTGGTTCTGCGATCACACTCACTCAGTATATTGCTCAAAGTGCCACCGAGATGCGAAAAACCCTCGGTCGCTATCTAACTGATGAAATCGTCGCTAATATCCTCGAAACTCCTTCTGGGTTAAAGCTAGGGGGAGAACGGAGAAAGGTTACAGTTCTTGTATCTGATTTAAGAGGATTCTCAGCTATTTCTGAACAATTGCCTCCTGAAGAAGTAGTAAAGATTTTGAATCTTTATTTGGGAATAATGACAGATGTGATCAATCTGTATAAAGGCACGATTAATGAGTTTATGGGTGATGGGATTTTTGTGGTATTTGGTGCGCCAATTAATCGCCAAGATGATTCTCAACGAGCGATCGCTTGTGCGATTGCAATGCAATTGGCAATGCAGCAAGTGAATGAACAAAATCGACAAATGAATTTCCCAATTCTCGAAATGGGAATCGGTATTAATACAGGCGAAGCCGTAGCGGGAAATGTTGGTTCTCAAAAACGCGCTCAATATACTGTTGTCGGCAGCCATGTTAATTTAGCTGCTCGAATTGAATCTTATACAGTGGGAGGACAGATTTTAATTTCTGAAAATACTTGTAAGGATGCCAATATTGACCTCCGAATTGCTGGTCAGCTACAAATAGAACCTAAGGGAATTAAACATCCTGTGACAATTTATGAAATTCGTGGCATTGGCGATAAATATAATTTATTCTTGCCTGATGATGATGAAAAAATGATCGTTCTCAATCAAGAAGTACCTGTAGAATATACAATTTTGCAGGGAAAACATGCAGTGGGAACAGTATTTCTGGGAGTATTGATTAGCTTATCGGAAAAAGGGGCGCAGATGCGATCGCTACATTCTTTAGAACTCTTGAGTAATCTCAAACTCAAGTTATTGATTGAACCAAAACTGGGTATAGAAGAAGAACATATCTATGCCAAGGTGATCCAACAGTCTCATGTTGACGAGCATCTTTTTCTGCTTCGGTTTACAGCAGTTCCGCCAAAAGCGATCGCAATTTTCAATGCACTGCGTCAGCCTGAGTGAGATTAGGGAATCAATATTGAAATGGTAACAAAGGGAGGTGTATGTAAATAGGGTAAACCGAAAAAGTAGGTAGTCTAGCTTTTTTGAAAACAGTAACAATTGTTGCTGATACAAGCAGGCGATCGCGGTAAGATTTTGGACTTAAGCCTGATTCATCTCCAATAACTCCTTAATCATTCGTAATTCATAATTTGTAATTTATTATGCTACGGAGCAACTAACTTGAGTTATGGAGATAAAAATATGATTTCTTCTAAAACTGACATTCAATTACATCCAAGGACAAATGACCAACATAAACAAATTTCAAAAACTAGTAGAACTTGCAAATGAATATGGCATTATTTGCCAACCAACGCCCGAAGAATGCTTGATTGCATCTTTACCTGGAGAGGACAATTTCTTATTAGCTTTTACTTGGTCTGGTGCGATTGAAGGAGAGCCGCCAGAGCATGAATTAATAGCAATCAGTGTACAGGATCTAGTCAAAGAAGTTACGGTTGCAGCTTGGCAGATTCCTATTTATTTATTCGGAAATGTTTTAAGGCAAGCTCAGATGCTAGTCGCTGCCCACAAAGATTTTGTTAGCTAAGAGACAAGCCATAGCTAAAAACTATTATCCCTGTCACTGCTGGCAGGGATTTTTATTTGAACTACTGCGCCCAATGTAAAAGTTGCTGGTACGGATACCAGCTTGAAAAATTAGAAAATATTTCCTGTTAAAATAATAATAGACATAAGAGTAAAAATGACGTAATCACAATTCATGAATTGTGCCTATCAAGAATTTTGGGCAACGCATAACTAATTTCTGGAGATGTCTATTACAAACTGAGCATCATATATATAACTCGGCTCATCAGTTGTCACTATACTAAACGCTGTAAGTCAAAAAATTAAAGCTGTAGTAACTACAAATTGTTCTGTATTAACTATAGAAGAAGCTGTAGTTAGTAATGTTCATAGTTCGATAAGCTATGCTTAAGTCGTTGTGACAACGACTTAAGCTGTTGTTATATTTGCTAAAGCTGTAGTTACTAATGTTCCTATTTTGATAAGTAACGCTTAAGTTTTTGTTGCTACAGATGAAGTTTTACTTATAAAAGTTCAAGTAGTCGTTAAGAGACAAGAAACTAATCTTCTCATACCATTTTGCAATTATATGTAGTATTTCTCCCCCTGCCCCTCGGTCACTGAGCGTAGCCGAAGTGCTGCTTCCCCTGCTCAAGAACAGCCTGTCAAAACTAATATTTTTGAACGCAACTTGGTATCAGTCTTTATCTCTAGATTTTTAACCGCCTACTACTTAAACGCTACTTAAAACGCTAGCCTTAAATAATCCAGCAACTCACACACATTACATCATGTTACCTAAACCCAAAAAGCACTGGACACCCTCAAATTGGGCAAGTTGGAAGCCTTTTGGCATTGGCGAACAGTATCCCAACAACTATTGGGAGGTATTTCGGGCAATTTGGCTGTCTCGTGACAAACTACCCTATGCGTGGAATATCTTAGATAAAGGTGTCTGCGATGGTTGCGCTCTCGGAACAACCGGGATGAAGGATTGGACTTTAGATGGCATTCATCTCTGCAATGTTCGGTTGCGGCTGTTGCGAATGAATACTATGCCAGCTTTTGACCCTGTGTTATTGGCAGATGTTTCGCAGTTGCAAAAGCAAAAAAGTGTCCAATTGCGCGACTTGGGAAGACTCCCGTACCCGATGATTCGTCAACGAGGAGAAAAAGGCTTTCGTCGTGTGAGTTGGGATGAAGCTTTAGGGATAATTAGCGATCGCATCCGCACTACTACATCAGACCGCCTCAGTTTCTATGTTACCAGTCGCGGTACTGTCAACGAAACTTATTATGCTACCCAAAAAGCTGTACGGGCAATGGGAAGCAATAATATTGATAACGCTGCCCGCATTTGTCATTCTCCCAGTACGTCGGGGCTGAAAGCTGCTCTCGGTGCTGGGGCTACCACTTGTTCTTATAAAGACTGGATTGGTACTGATTTATTAGTCTTCATTGGCTCTAATGTTGCTAACAATCAGCCTGTTACCGTCAAATATCTCCATTACGCTAAAAAAGCTGGCACAAAGATTGTAGTCATTAACACTTATCGCGAACCAGGAATGGAGCGCTACTGGGTTCCCTCAATTGTAGAAAGTGCCGTTTTTGGTACAAAGTTTGCCGAAGACTTCTTCTTAATCAACATGGGCGGGGATATAGCATTTTTAAATGGCACTATTAAACATATAATTGCTAACAATTGGGTAGACGAGTCATTTATTAACTTATATACAGTTGGCTTTGCCCAACTCAAAGCATCGTTAGAAAATCAATCTTGGGAAGAATTAGAGCGGCTTTCTGGAACATCCCGCGAAGAAATGTACGCCTTTGCCCAAATGGTCAAAGAAGCTAATAAAGCCGTATTTGTTTGGAGTATGGGCATTACTCAGCATGAATGCGGCGAAGATAATGTGCGAAGTATCATTAACTTAGCTCTCACCAAAGGTTTTGTCGGTCGGGAAGGCTGCGGTTTAATGCCAATTCGCGGACATTCTGGCGTGCAAGGTGGTGCAGAAATGGGATGTTACGCGACAGTATTTCCCGGTGGTAAACCTATCACTCCAGAAAATGCCGCCCAATTGAGTCAGCATTGGGGCTTTGATGTGCCAGCAAGTAAAGGTTTGATTGCTCCAGAAATGATTAACGCCGCACATCAGGGGGAATTAGATGTGTTGTTTTCCGTGGGTGGGAATTTTTTAGAAGTGCTGCCAGAACCAGATTATGTGGAAGCGGCGCTGAAGCAAATACCCCTGCGGGTACATATAGATATTGTTCTCTCTAGCCAAATGTTGGTGGAACCTGCTGATACTGTAGTGCTGTTACCTGCGACAACTCGCTACGAAATACCAAGGGGAGTCACAGAAACTAACACCGAACGCCGCGTAATTTTCAGTCCAGAAATACCGGGGCCGCGCATTGGAGAAGCGCGTCCTGAGTGGGAAGTGTTTCTAGAATTGGCAAGGCGGGTAAAACCAGATTTGGCAGATAAGCTGGCTTTTGCTGACACAGCTGCTATCCGTCAAGAAATTGCTCAAGTCGTCCCCCAATATGCAGGTATTCAACATTTACAGCAAGCTGGCGATCAGTTTCAATATGGTGGTTCACATTTGTGCTTTGGTTGGAATTTCTCGACAGCCGATGGCAAAGCACACTTTGGCGTATTATTACCACGTCAAAGAGAATTACCGGAAGACTATTTTTTATTAGCAACCCGCCGAGGCAAACAATTTAATAGTATGGTGCAAGAACGCAAGGATGCAATTACTGGGGCGATGCGAGAGGCGGTGCTAATGAATGCTGCTGATGCAACAAAGTTGGGTTTAAAAGATCGCGATCGCGTCATTCTTAAGAATGATTTAGGCGAGTTATTATGTCAAGTCTATATTGCCCCAATTCAGTCAGGAAACTTGCAAGTACATTGGCCAGAAGGGAATGTGCTACTAGATAAAACTAAGCGATCGCTCGAAGGTGTACCTGATTATAATGCGATCGTGCGGTTGGAAAAAATCTAAATCAAGTCTCATGTTCCCAGTTTGGCGTTGCTGAATTAAAGTATGAATTTGGATGTAGAGACGTAGCACTGCTACGTCTCTACAAGGATTTTGGTATTATGCAAAACCCTACATCATACATGGAATCAGCAACGCCCCCAGTTTTAACAAAATTAACTTCCATTAAGACTACCGCAAAGATGAGCATTTCTGCGGTAGTTTTAAGTTCACAACTATTAAAATAAACCAAAAATAGCTAAGTCTAGCTTAATTTGCTACTTTGAGTTATTCCTAATTCTAGAAAGTTTGAGAGTTCTTAGACTTGAATTAACCAAAGTCTTGCACCACAGTCAGCATGAAATTAATCCGCTGCTCAAACTCTAGCTTTTTGATCAATGCGACAAATTCATCCGTTTCGCCAGGTAGTTGATAATCTGACGGAACTTGAATGATGGTTCCATCCTCCATGCCTTGTGCTAGCAGCAGCCAAACGTCTAATCTGGAATTGGCACTTAGAGCATTATAGGCTTGGCTGATCTCGTTGGCTGCACCATTAATAATGTCGCGTTGTGCTTGCAGTTGCTCTTCTTTAGACAAGTCTATGAATCTGTCAAACACTGCTTTAGCGGGAACTTCTATTCTTTCAGGAGGTGCAGGCTGTAACTGCTCTTTAAGATCCAAGTAACCGAACCAAAGTAGGGCTAGCTGAGTGTCTACATCAAACTTTTTAAAACTTTCTAAAGCCGGTTTTGTTGCTTCATCAGCTGTGTAAGTCATAAAAAACTCCAACTAAGTTAAGGATGTTCTGCTTTCAGTACTTCATACAACTTAACGAACAAATACAGATAGATAACCCTACTTAGGGTAGGTATAGGACTTATTACATAAGACAGATAGAGATAACTGAAATTGCTAGTTACAAAAATGCCTGCTTCAATGTATATGAAAGCTAAGTAACGTCTGTGACTCTAAGCGATCGCTTGAAGAGGTTTCTGATTATAATGCGATTGCACCTCTGGAAAAACAAACCTAGATTACAGTAAGTTTAAATCACCCATCTCACCCCAAAACTTGCAGCCATGTCCGCCGCCAAAGATTTTGAATTACCAAATGATGTAATATTTCCTCTAGGGGAGTTATATAGTGACGAACCACCTTTGGAAAGCGAATTACATCTACGCCAAATAATTTTGCTATTGCAATCTTTAGAATTGTGGTGGCGAAACCGCAATGACTTTTATGCTGCGGGTAATTTGACAATTTACTACAGCCAACGTCAGAAGAGATCAGAAGAATTCCGGGGGCCAGATTTTTTTGTAGTGCTGGGATGTCAACGCAAAGTTCGTAAAAGTTGGGTTGTTTGGGAAGAAGATGGGAAATATCCCAACATAATTGTAGAGCTTCTCTCGAATTCTACAGCCTCAACTGACAAGGGTTTGAAAAAACAAATTTTTCAAGATATCTTTCGCACACCAGAATATTTTTGGTTCGATCCCAATAATTTAGAATTTGCTGGCTTTATCTTGATTGGCGGTACTTACGAACCGATAGAACCTAATCCTCAAGGATGGCTGTGGAGTCAGCAATTAAATTTGTACTTAGGTGTTTATGAACATAAATTGCGCTATTTCACTGCGGAAGGGAATCTAGTTCCTACACCGGAAGAAGTCGCTGAACAAGAAAAACAACGTGCTGAACGCCTAGCAGCCAAATTGCGAGAACTGAACATTGACCCAGATACGATTTAAAGTATGTAGACTGGCTCTAAAAATCATGGAAGCTCAAGCAAAGGAAATCAGGAATTATTTAAATACATATAAGCATCTCAGTAGTTAGTCTCTGATGTATGGACAGTTACTCTGTCCGCTTAAGTATGTCTGTGTAAATATTTGTAGTCGGTAAAAGGCAGGAGGCAGGATAGCGTAGCGTAAAGCCTTCTCTGCGAGAGGCAACGCCTTCGGCATGGCTTCTCTACGAGACGCTG
>NZ_JAVRBY020000115.1:0-11614 GCF_034531035.1 Nostoc sp. DedQUE02
CTCCAACAAGCAGCAGTAAAGCTGGGTAAATCAGTGCGAACAGTACGGCGACTGATTGATAAATGAGAGCAAGAAGGGTTAGTAGGACTTACTCAAACTCAACGTGCAGACAAAGGAAAACACCGAGTCAATGTTCTAGCTATTAAATCAGGTATAGGCGCGCTTATAATATTATTTCCATAATCATTAAATCCTGTCCCTCGACAAGGATATATTATAGAAAATTCTAAGAGTGGACTTATATCATACATTTTAAAACGACGGTCTCTTGCTTGTCGCTTTTTATAGAGGTTGGTTAACTGCTTTTGATCGCCTGCTATCTGACTAATAGCTAAAGATATACCTTGCTCATCTGGAATATTAATTCCCTTAGAATTGGCCTGACGTATTATATCATCCAGTGAAAAAGTTGAATATTGGCGTAAATATGAAGATATAACGAACATCAAATTGATAAACTCAGGTACAGATACACCATTAAGATTCTCAAATTCTTTAATTAAATCAAATTTAGGTACTCCTTTCTTGCCGACTAAAGTAGGTGGAATTTCATGATATAGGTATATTGGTCTAGTAAATTGGCTATAATTAGAAATGTTAACTGGGAATTGCTGGTTTACTACTCTAATTAAGAGAAATATAGGATTCGATTCATTAAAATTAGTGTGTAAATCATTATCGAAAGTTATTGGATCTATGCTCTGATATTTCCAGACCAGATTGAGAAGTTTAGTTAAATTCCCAGAAGATATACCTTTCTTCTGCTGTATGTTTTTGCTTGGACAAGAGAATCTAATAGCAAATAAAGCTGCTCCTGCAACTATAAAAGGATGCTCTGCTGTTTTTCCATAAATATGTAACGAGTGTAAAATATCTCCCAATCTAAATTTTCTGAATTCAGAACCTATTTTAGATTCAAACTTATCCAAATCTTCTAAAGTGTTAATTTTCATTTTTGTATTAACTCTTTCATGTAAGTGATTTAATACCGAGTATAAGATAACCACCTCCTAGACTGGGTTGATTAGAAAATGCACTAATAGTCTCCCAGCAGCTTTTACTAACTTCTGAGCCTTTTTTTGCTTCTATTTCTACATCTTCATCTTCGGTGATCAGGAGTTCCCAGAGGTCATCAAAGGAAAGCATTTTTATTGATCTCCTCCTTGTGGTTCGAGATACTTCGCTGCTTCCTGGGTTTCACGAATAGTACAAGTTGCGTCCCATATCCAGATTTTCAGGGATTTGTCCTCATTACCCTTATGTTCAACCATCTATGTTTTCGTAGCTCCTTTAAGCTTTTAATTTTTGCTGTAGTTGCTGATAAATCTGATCTAACCATACGGGAATTACAGGCTTACCTTCCACTACAGAAGCGATCGCTTTTTCTCGGTCAAACTCCACAAGGGAAAGCATCAACCCTGTTCCTCCCTTGGTAGCTTTTTCTCCTACTGCTCCCAACAGCATAAAACGCTTTCCCTGACCAGATTTAAACAACTCCGGCTCTTTGTCTTTCAGGGTTTTGACCGTTTCACCAGCCAGATCAAAACTCAATCCAGCAGACAAAAAATATACCATCACAGCCAATTCCACCAAATTGGCTTTTGAGTAATAAATACTACGTCCTGTTCCCGTTTCGCTGATAACGGGAACAATTACCCCCTTCTCTCGCCAGTACTGGAGTTGACGCAGGGTACAGCCTGTGATTTCAGCCGCTTGTTTGCTCGTAAAAAATGTCTCTTGCATGAAATAATTTTACACACGGCTATTTATAGGACAAATATGTTATTATTAGACATATTTGTTTTAAAGTGTCATAAGCCAAATCACGATTCAGTGTCGTTTGGTTACTAGTGCATCTACCCGCCAATACTTATGGAAGTTAATGGCAGAGCAAAACACGCCTCTGATTAACGAGTTATTGGAACAATTGGGACATCACCCAGACCTGGAAAATTGGCGACAAAAAGCTAGAATCCCTGCTGATATCGTCAAGCAACTATGTCTGACACTCAAAACTGACTCGCGCTATAGTGGTCAACCTTCTCGGTTTTATGCCAGTGCGATCGCATTGGTGAATTACACTTATAAATCGTGGCTGGCCTTAATGAAGCGGTTGCAGTCCCAACTCGATAGCAAAACCTACTGGCTGGAAATGCTCAAAAGTGATGCTGAATTAGTTAAAATCTGTAGCGCGTCCTTGGATGGAATTTGCACTAAAGCAACTGAAATTTTGGCTCAAATTGCTCCAGTTGATACAATTGACACTCAACAGCCAAAGACCAGCAAAGTTAAAAAAAGCAAAAAATCTGCACTTTCACAGACTGATGGTGTTCAGCACACACCTCAAACAAGCGATCGCCATCTATTTAACACCTTATTTGAAATTTACCGCAATACCGAAGACATCCTGATCGGCATAGTGTCCATTAGTGGAGTTATGGCAGATTTTGAGTGTATTCAAACTCAAGCGACGAAAGCTGGAATTGTTATAGAACAGGGGAAACAGCCTATCAGAGGAAGCCCACAACAGAAAGCAAAAGAGTTGGCCATCGCCGCCTATAAATCACGCCAAATAGCTGATTGACAAAAACTTGAACCTTGAAAATAGAATAAGTAATAGCGCCGCAGTTCATGTTGTAATCAACCCCTGAACTGTGAAAAGTTTGGGTTAGTTTGACTGTAGGAACACAGTCGTGCTTTCTGACCCTAGTAGCTGCCCACCTTGAAGCTGCTATCTCTTGTAAACAGGAATCAGGTGCGCCCCCAGTAATAGAGGTGCGGGTTTACCGCAGCGGTGAGTCCATTTGCCGGGGAGATTTTCTTTCCGGCAAAGTGGCGAACCCAAAGGGTGGCGTGACCGTTTCACCTCCGACCAAGGAGCAACCCATCTTAATTATTTTTGATCGGGGTTAAAGATTCAAGTAGTTTCAACTCCAGTTCTGACATTAGGAGGGTTGAAAGATTCTTAGAGGATAAGGATAAAATGAGCGCGTCTCTAGGTTGCTTTAAAAATCCCTTCAAAGGGATATCTACATATTAAGGTTTTAGTCAACTACTAAAACTTTGCTAAATTTATGGTGGGTTGAAAGGTAAGGCAGAGGTCTGCCTTTGTCATAGGTGTCCGTTTGTAGTTGTGACAAAAAATCTGTTAACAGTGACATCAATCTGTTAACAGTGACAAATAATTAGTTAATGTACAATTTGAAGGCGGCACCCGGATTTGAACCGGGGGTGGAGGTTTTGCAGACCTCTGCCTTACCACTTGGCTATGCCGCCACAGAAACATCCTCTAAACTACTTTAATCTTCCTAAGATGTCTTAGTAAGCATTAGTAGCCATGTGACACTAGTTTAACCATGATAGCATAGGATTCTAAGGTAGAGATAGTAGGTTAACTGGATGTTTCTGGTATTCTTTAAATGATCTGATCGCTAAAAAATTTTAATCACAGGTTGATTGCAGTACAAACAACTCTTAGCAGATTAAAGAGGCTTTAATTCCTCACCATTGACTTGTTACACTTTTACTTCCTCGGCAAAATTACTCCAACGGACAAAGTGAAATGGGCCGGCGATGGAACCCCAAAGACGTTCATCAGTCTCTAAATCTCTTCCCCGGTCAAGGCTGAAAAATTCTTTAGCGTCAATCTCAAATTCGTTATCCAGATAAGTATTTTTGCCGTCACGTACCACTATGCAGCCTTTGCCAGGTTCAACTCTGCCTTTAAAGCTATTACCTGTCCATTCTACAATCATGTTGCAACCTGACATTTTTTCCAATTGGTCAACGGACAACTCTTTGAGGCGTTCGGGTTCACGAGATGCACCGTAAAATTTTTGTTCTTCTTTAACGGTGTAGTGTTCAATTGCAATGTGATTTTCTGCCTGAATCAACTTCATTACCCGCATCCTGTAGGGTTGATTGAGCATAAAATCATAAGCTTGTTCGAGAAATAAACTTACCCCCGAAAACAATTCTAAGGGAAGGGGACGGATACACACACGGATATGGGCATAAAAAGGCGGATTTTCAAAAGCTTGCTCTTGATTGCTAAAGTCGGCTGCCATCCAGCGCGCTAAAGTGACGATATCAGTAGAATGAGTCATTACAAGATGATTAAGTGTTTGCTTAAAAATTATCTAGGATTATTTTGACACTCCCTAGACTCAAAAATCCCGGTCGCGATCGCAATTTTTCAATTTAGATATACTATGGATGCTCTGACTGGAGAAAATCATGATGCTTCAGTACAAGTTAAGCTGCTGGCTTCCACTTTACTCTTTTTGATGAATTGTAAAATTACTTTATCTAACCAACTTAAGGCAAAATACTTATGCTCAAACGTTTAATTGTGATCGTTGCTACTACTATAGTCTTTAGCAGTTCCTTGACGTTGGCAGAGAGTCAGAAGCCCAAACCACCAGATAAGTTTCCTCCTAATCCTCTAGAGATTACCACACCCGATCCACTGTCACCACGTTCGCCCAAAGATAAAGAGCCGTTAACTCCTCAAGAACAGCAAAAGTTAGAAGCAGCGTTGGATGCATTAAATCAAGAAGCTGCGGCAAAATTGCAAGCAGGTGAACCGGAAGCAGCATTTGAAATTTGGAACCGAGAATTGCGTTTGCGGCGCTTTTTAAGTTCATTAGCACAGGTGCAAGCATTATCACGAGTTGGCGCGATCGCTTGGAATCAAAATAATGGCCAAGAAGTACAATATATTACGCAGCGATTGCAAGCAATTCAAAAACAGGTGCAATCTAAGAAAAAAACCGACCCAATTGATCTAGAATTGTGGCGATCGCTAGGTCAAGCTTACCAAAACGTGCGATCGTCTAAACTAGCGATAGAAGCTTACAACCAAGTTTTGCTAGTAGTACGACAGCAAAAAGATCCAATCGCACTAGTAGAAACCCTCAAGACAATTGGAGAGGTGCACTTGAGTTGGTTTGATTATCGCAAAGCTGCGCCAATCTACGAAGAATTGTTGAGTTTAGCTACATCCCTTGGCGAACGTGCAAACGAGGTAACATATCTGCAACGACTGGCTTACATTTACGAGCAGACCAACCAACCGCAGCAGTCATTGAATGTACTTAATAAATTAGCAGAAATTTACGTCAACGAAAATAATCTTAGTAAAATACCAGAATTAAAGCTAGCGATCGCCTCAGATTACGAATTTCTAGCTAAGAAAGATCATAACTTACTGTTAGAAGCTTTTAAAAATTATCAGGAAGCTTATACCACTGCTTGGCAATTACAGCAATATGTTCGTGCTGCTGAAGCCTTGCAGAAATTAATTGCGCTGTATCGTTCTCAAGGACAAACAGACGAGGCTTTACAGGCTAGTCAAATTCTTTTGCAAACACACCTGCAAACCGCTAACTTTTACGGAATGATGCAAGCCTATGACCAAATTGGACAATTATATCTAGAACGCAAAGAGTTTCCTCAAGCACTGACAGCTTTTCAAAAAGGGTTAAAACTGGCGCAACAACTTAAACATGAGGAAGCATACTTTACTGGGCAAATTCAAAAACTGTCGAAAGCAAAATTATAAGAGACCATTTTTAATTATAATAAAGTAAATTTGCTGTTGCCCGGTAGTAGTAGTAACTTAAAGTACTAAGCGTTGGGTCAGGATTTAGAGATATCGAGCCTTTTAGAGGTACATTTCCAGGTACGGAAAGTAACTGAACCTGTGTAGAGTCACTAGTATCACAACGCCAGTAACATCCGCACCAGCAATCACGGGCAGCGAATAATCAATCATATACTTGAACCTATCCCACTATTCTAAAAATTCCTAGTTCTTTTTGTAAAATGTGCTTGAAAACCTTGATTGTTCGTTTTCATTTCTCAATAAGCTTAAGCTTTTTAGCACAAATATTATTAATGGGATAGGTTCGTTATAAGATAGGTTGTAATTAGTAACACCGTCGATAATTAAATCTCTACTGGCTCCTGATCAAATTTACCCATTAATTCTACAAGAGCTTTGTTGTCTGGTTTCTGCCCATCCTTGAGCAGTTTGGCTAACCCTTCAAAATACTTTTCGCGTTCTCCTGCTGGACAAAACATAATTAATAATTTTCCAGGCTGAGTTCCTCGGTTAGCGAATGTATGAGGCGTATTACGTGGAACTAACACAAACGCCCCTGGTTGTCCCTGCACTACCTGATTACCAACTTGAATTTCTATTTCTCCTTCTAATACATAAAACATTTCTTCCATTTCTCGATGAATATGTAATACTGGAGCAGTTCCACCTGGCTGTATTAAGTTTTCAAACAATCCCAAGTGGCCATGAGTATCAGCACCAACTACCTTAAATGTTATTTCGCTATTACCAGTAGTTAGATGATTACCTTCTCCTGGTGCTAAAACAATTTCTTTAACTGGTAAACTCATAAACACTCCTACTATAATTTGGATGCTCAAGCGTTTTTTCAATCAGTAGTAGATTATATCCCTCTTTTGTTACTTTAGGAAGAGAAAAACTAGCAAGGGATTCAACTAGCAAGAGGGAAACTGACTAAAGAAGCGCGAAAATCATTCAGGAAGTCAATTAATTTCAAAAAGCAACGTTATGATTATCATTACTTAAAGCATGAATATTTAATTCCTCAAAGTCATGTCTGAACATGACTTTTCCAGGTACCGTGAAAAGTCAGATGTCTGAACAGGGTGTTGGTGAATTCCACTTTTATCCAGTCTCGTCAATATTTAGACACGTTTGCCCTGGCAAGAAGTTTAATCTCTGAAGATAATTAAAAATTCTTTCTTTACTCTCCACCTCGCCACCTACTTAACTCATGAGTTAGGATGGCTATATTTTAATTAGATGATATGAAAAGAATAGAAGTTGAGCAAAGAACTATTTTAATTGGTTTGGCAGGTAGCCACGGTTATGGTTTAAATCGTCCTAATTCTGACTTTGATTATCGAGGAGTATTTATCGCACCCAAGAGGTATTACTTAGGATTTGATCCTATAGAACAAAAAGATAGTGGTTGGGATGAACCAGGAATATTTCCATTTCTAGATGGCAACAAAGACACAGTTATATATGAATTAAGAAAAATCCTCCAGTTATTAGCGGGCGCAAATCCCAATGTTTTAGAATTGCTTTGGTTAAAGAATTATCCTTTTTTAAGTGCAGGAGGACAGCATTTAATCGAGCATAAACAGTTATTTTTGAGTAAGAAGGTAAAACATACTTATACTGGTTATGCTTTTGCCCAAATCAAAAAGATGGAAACTCACCGGAAATGGTTGTTAAATCCACCGCAAAAAAAACCAATACCATCTGACTTCGCCATCGAAGATGAAGCACCCCTTAGCAAAGATGAGCTAAATGCTTTCCTGGAGTATCTTTATAATTTAATCAGAGGCCGGATTGAGTTTTTGGAAGAAGCAGAACAATTATATAAGTTGCTGACAGCAGATATTGATTTTAAAGGGGTGTTAAAACAATATACTTTATCCGATGAAACTTTGGAATATACCCAAAAGTTAACCAATAGTCGTAAAGATTTTATCCGCCTGCTTCAGAAAAGCCAAAGCTATCAAATAGCTTTAAGAGAATGGAAAGCTTACTTATCTTGGCAGGAAAATAGAAATCCGGCTAGGGCAGAAATGGAAAAAAAGTCGGGTTTTGACCTCAAACATGGGATGCACTGCATTAGATTGTTACGCAGTGGAGTAGAAATATTACAGCGAGGTGAAGTAATTGTAGATAGGAGAATAGCTGGTGATGTTGAGGATTTAAAAGCTATTTTAACAGGTGAGTATTCTTATGAACAGGTGATGAAAATGGCAGAAGATTTGGTCGCGGAAATGGAAATTGTTTACGAAAAATCTGCTCTACCTCACAAACCTGATTTGGAGCAAATTAATGAGTTGTGTATGGAATTGGTGGAAATGCAGAATTGGTGATTAGGTATGGGGTGTGGGGCACTTGTACTGAGTTTCGACTACGCTCAACTACCGATGGGAAAAGGGAAAAGGGACAAGGAGGGAGCTTTCCTTTCCCCTTTGGCGTTGCCATCTCCCCCTGCCCCCTGCTTCCCCATTCCCCATTAAAGAGCATACATTAAGTCAGCAAAACCATAGAGGCTGATGATGAGTAATAGGGATGCTGTTAGTTGGGTAATTCGTGTCTGGGGTGAGGGGGCGATCGCTTCCCGCACTAAGATGGAAATAGATGCCCCAACTACTAAGCTCAAGCCTAAAATTAAATAGGGTCTGTCGGGTAAAATACTGGCTATTGCCAGCATGGCGATCGCTAATAAGAGCATCAATAATTCTACAAATCTGGGCGGGTTGTATTGGCTAGATAGAACAAAGGTGTTAAACCAAAAAGAGCAAAATCTCATAGTCAGTGTTGAGTGCTGTTAGCGAATAGCTATGGTTTAGGCTATGTTGAGTTAGATGCCAATTTTAGATTTTGAATTTTCGATTTTGGATTGAAGGAAAAATCCAAAATCGTTCGACTGAGCGAAGTCGAAGTCCAAAATCCAAAATTAATTAGCTCCTAGCCCCTAATTTTTGACCTGTGCCGTTTTTTTGTACCGTATCACTTTCTGGTAGTTCGACACCAAAGACGCGGCTAAAAACTTTGGCGACTTTGTAGCCAGAATCAATCGATTCTAAGGGGTCTTTCCGCAGTCTGTGACGCAAGCATAGGGTAATTACGCGATGGATATCATCAATTGTGACTTCAGTGCGTCCTTCATAAGCTGTTAAGGCTTTGGCTGCGCGGTTACTAACAATGTCACCCCGCAAACCATCTACATCCAGTTCTGAACAGACTTCAGAAATTTTTACCCGTAGATCGTAGTCAATTTTCACTTCTGGCAAAAGCTTTTGAGCATTGATAATTTGCTCTTGCAATGCTTCTTGCTGGGGTTTGTAGTTTTCGAGAAATACTGGCGGATTTTGATCAAAATCCGCCCGTTGTTCTACGATTTGCACCCGCAAGGCTGGTTCTTTTACTGTGTGAATTTCAGCGTGCATCCCAAAGCGATCGAGTAATTGGGGGCGTAGTTCGCCTTCTTCTGGGTTTCCAGAACCCACAAGCACAAAACGCGCTGGATGACGGATAGAAATACCTTCTCGTTCTACAGTGTTCCATCCACTGGCAGCAGAGTCGAGTAACACGTCTACAAGGTGGTCATCTAGTAAGTTGACTTCATCTACATAGAGAATGCCTCGGTTAGCCTTTGCCAGCAGTCCCGGTTCAAAAGCTTTGACACCTTCAGATAAAGCTTTCTCAATGTCGATCGTGCCACAAACTCGGTCTTCTGTAGCTCCTAGCGGCAGGTCTACCATTTGGACTTTTTTTTGAGTTACAGGAATTTCCGCCCCTTGTTCTAAAAGTTGACGGACTTCATCGCTCATCAAGTCGGGGTCGCTAGGATCGCTACTGAAAGGATCATTGGCAACCACAGAAATTTCTGGCAGCAGATCCGCCAGTGCCCGGATAGTTGTGGATTTACCGGTGCCGCGATCGCCCATGATCATTACACCACCAATTTTGGGGTCAATCACGTTCAATAGCAGCGCCAGTTTCATTTCTTCCTGGCCCACAATTGCCGTAAAAGGAAATACTACGCGACGCGCACTTGCCGTGGATTGAGCAGTTGGACTCACTAAATTACCTTAACAATATTTTTCTTATTACAGTTCTCTATTGTGACACAGGTAGGGCATGGGGGAATGTGAAGATGAGAAGCAGGGGAGGCAGGGGAGGCAGGGAGCAGGGGAGGCAGGGGAGCAGGGGAGCAGGGGAGCAGGGGAGCAGTTGCAGTAAGTCTTTCTCCTCTGCCCCTCTGCCCTTCTGCCCCTCTGCCCCTCTGCCCCTCTGCCCCATTCCCCATACCAAATATTATTGGGCACAAATGCTTATTAGCTGCGTCAACTATCTTAATTTGTCTGCTTTAGTTTTTCTGGTGCAAAAGTTCCATAAGCAGGGAACGAATAACTACCAACTTATCAAGTCGTAGTAAGCATAAATACTTGTAGACTATATGCTTAGTAGGTTCAATCATAAAAGCGATCAATTGTGTGTGTGGGTAGCTAATGCATCATTCAAATCTATGAAATTATCTTTTATTATTCAAAGTTTGCGGCGTAGATGTATAGCAGCTTGTCGTCAAACATTGCTCAAGTCTCTTTTTCCCATTCTCATTTTAATATCCTTTGTTACGGTATTGCTGTTAGACAGTTTCATCCCTGCAATCAGCGAAGGTGGTGGCTTCAGTGCGATCGCACAGATACCCCGTCAAGAAATTCGCGGGGTTTGGATGACCAATAATGATTTTGACACCCTCAAGAGTCGCGATAAAGTGCAAGATGCAGTCAGTCAACTCCGACGGCTGAACTTCAATACAATCTATCCTGTGGTGTGGAATTCTGGCTATGTGATGTATCCTAGCGCCCTAGCACAGCGTGCAGGTATTCAACCTTTTGTCTACAAAGGTTCAGATGGACATGATATTCTTGCAGACCTCATTACTCAAGCCCATCGCAAAGGATTGCTAGTCATTCCCTGGTTTGAGTTTGGTTTTATGGCTCCCCCAACTTCAGAACTAGCACTAAATTACCCGAATTGGTTCACACAAAAGCGGGATGGTAGCCAAACTTCAAATAGTGCAGCAGGTGAGGTGATGTGGCTCAATCCGTTCCTTCCGCAAGTGCAAGAGTTCATCACTAATCTTGTGCTGGAAACTGTGACTCAATATGATGCCGATGGCATTCAGTTTGACGATCACATGAGTTTGCCTCACGAATTTGGCTACGACCAATATACAGTTTCTTTGTACACCAAAGAAACGAAGAATCCTCCCCCAAATAATTCCCAAGATGCAGCATGGGTAAAGTGGCGGGCAGATAAAATTACGGCATTCATGGTAAAACTTAACCAAGCTGTGAAACAGAGAAAACCCCAGGCGATTTTCTCTGTTTCTCCTAACTACTATGATTTTGCTTACAAGTTTCACTTGCAAGATTGGCTAAGTTGGATGCGGCAAAATATTGTGGACGAATTAATTATGCAAGTTTATCGTCCGGATCTGCAAAGTTTTGTGGCAAATATTTCCCGCCCGGAAATTCAAGAAGCACAAAAAACAATTCCAACTGGAATTGGGATTATGACAGGGTTACGAAATAACCCGGTTCCCATACAGCAAATTAAGTCTCAGGTGCGGGCTGTCCAAGAACGCGGTTTAGGCGTAACCTTCTTTTATTATGAAAGCCTTTGGAACGATGCCCTAGAATCTTTAGAGGAGCGACAAGCTGGATTTGAAAATCTCTTTCCATCTCCCGCACTCCGCGCCAGAGTTGAATAACTTTTCTATTCAATATTAGGTTATAGCAATGCGATTTGATTTCTAGGGAAGAGGCAATAGGGAAGAGGCAATAGGCAATAGGCAATAGGGAAGAGGCAAGAGGGAAGAGGCAATAGGCAATAGGGAAGAAGCGTCTTTGAGTTGTACTGAATTTTTTCAGAAATAAAATATGAGTCCTATAATGACAGGACTTACGCAACTGTCACAAGCAATGGCGCGGTGTAGCCGCGCCGCGCGCCAAGCAACTACACGATAAACAT
>NZ_JAVRBY020000116.1:0-11389 GCF_034531035.1 Nostoc sp. DedQUE02
CCAATGTCAAGATTTAGTCACGGATTTAATAAAATTAAGTCGCAATAAACTCCAGTATTATCAACGAGGTTTCAGGGTTATGGAGCTTATTTTATCTGTATCCTAGCCTTTTTTGTCGCCCCGTCAGGATCATTCTGCTTGTTGCTGTTGTAGTAAATACACCAGCAATTTTTATGAGTTCAAAATTTATTAAACCCAGCAGAACGACGATAAAGTAACCAGATAAACAACGGTGAACCCAGCAAGGCAGTGACGGAACCTACTGGTAGTTCTACTGCTCCTAGTCTAGAGAGTAAATCTGCAAAAGTGAGTAACCATGCACCTGCAAGGGCGGAAAGTGGTAAAACAAAGCGATGATCTGTACCAACGATCAGGCGGACACCGTGAGGGACAACAAGACCAACGAATCCAATCAAGCCACTGATGCTGACTGCACCTGCGGCTAATAGAGTGGCAATACCACCAATTAACAGGCGCGATCGCGTCAACGAAATCCCTAAACTTACAGCCAAATCATCTCCTAAAGCCAGCACGTTTACCGATCGCGCCAGCAAGCATCCTCCGATCAATGCAACGATGATATAAGGGCCAGCTGTAGCAATTTCTTGCCAACCCCGTCCATTGAGGCTACCAACCAGCCAACTGAGTGCAATTTGAATTTGACCGTCTTCAGCTAACAACAGTAATGTCGTTTGTACAGCACCAAATAAAGAACTGATCGCCACTCCGCCTAAAATCAACCGTTCAACAGAAATACCCGACCCTGCACGACCGAGCAAAATAACGATCGCTGAAGTCAAAATTGCTCCTATCCATGCTGCTAGAGGAATTGCGATCGGGAATATGTGCCAGACGATCATCAGAATCACAATTAATCCTGCACCTGCTGAAATTCCCAAAATAAATGGATCGGCAAGACTATTGCGTAACATTCCTTGCAGCAATGCTCCTGACATTCCCAAGGCTGCACCGACAATCAGAGCAGCAGTAATGCGTGGGAGGCGCAAATCCCAGAGAATTGTCTGTTTAATCGGATCGCCTTTGCGGAGAATGGCTTGCCAAAATTCCGACATATTCAAAGGTACTGCTCCTTGAGAAAGTGACAGCGCTAGTGTGATCACCAATGCTGTACCAAGGAGTAAAACAGCCCACAATACGCGGTGTTCTGTAAAAATTGTTTGAAAGCTAAAACGTTTGGTCATTTTGGAATCAAGCAATCATTTTCTCTAAAGCGATTTGCAAATCTTTTGTCAAATCACTCACAGCTTGTCTAGAGGCTTGGCGATCGCTCTGACAGTTTTGAGAGCGTTCTGTAACTGAAATTGGTTCCCCCACGGTTATTTGTGCCTGTCGCAAACCTAACCGAGGTCGCCCCGGAAGTGTTGTATCCTGAATTCTAGAAAGCATATCGAATACAAGCAAAGCTGTTTCTGCAAACCGTTCTGCCGTCGGTTGTTCTTGAATATAAGTAGCTGTGACTGCAACAAAACTTTCCACTATCCGCATGTGCCGCATTCGCAAATCTGCTTCCTCAGCAATCCAGTCTGCTAAACCGCGTTTGAAGGGTGCTAAAGCATTGATATCTGGCAAATCTTCTCGGTAAATGTAACTCCAGCCAGCTTCTTCTAAGCGACGACAACGGTCAATAAAATTACCTTGCCCTTGAACTTCAAAATATTGCTCGCTAACTTGTAAAGCCTTATTCAGTAAGCGATGGAGTCGGGCAATTAATACCTGATTAGGATTAGCAGATTCATCAGTTGAGATAGTTTTGGGAATATCTTGATGATAGAAGCGACGATAAAACTCTTCCATTTCGGTAATCAGATATTCAGCCAATCTCCAGAGGCGTTGATAGTAAATTTCTTCGCGATTACCCGAATCAATTTCCGAAACTTTCAAGCCACTATCAGCTTCCAACTGACTCAATAGCCAATCGAGTTTAGACCAAGGTGGCTCAACGTAACTATATTGGATAGCGATCGGTACAACGATCACAGTCTCAGAACGATTGGCTTTTTGTAAATCTTCTACACACCAAAACGCCATTTGAGCAACACCAGGTTCCAAGGGGCTAACAATACCGCTATGACCATTAGTACCGCCTTCTGGTGCTACTGCGATCGGTAGTTCGCCATTAGCAAACAACTCCCGTGCATTTTGGATTGCTTGCCGATCTAGTCGCCTACCGCGACGAACTGGCACACCCCCCAGCCGAGAGAACAGCCAACCTAGCCACTTTCCAGCCCAAACTGTCATACCCCGGTCATAAAGAAAATAACTGTGAACTAGGGATGGTAATGTAATACCTTTTTGACGAGCAACTTGTGGCACAATGTGAGAAAGCAAATACAGCATACAGAGGGGATCTTCCACCTCTGGGTGGCGAAATGCCAGCAAAAAGCGAATTTTTCCAGCCTGGAATTGTTGATAGAGTTCAGCTAATACTTCAACATTCTTGGCTTCAACGTTGACAATCCCAGCCGGTAGCCAAGGGCGAGTGCGAAACCGTAGTGCGATCGGCAATAACCACCGAACAATCTGAAGTACCAGCCGATTCAATCGTTGGGGAATAAATTTCAGTGGTGGTTGAGTAGACTGAATCGATCTAGGCAAGTCGCTCTCCCGATTGTGTTTCTAGCGATTAGACCTCTTGCAAAAGTGTTTTTTACAAGAGGGGGAAAAGGGTAAAGGTTAAAGGGAAAGGGGACAATACAGAACCTTTCCCCTTTCCCCCTTTCCCTTTTCCCGACTTATACAAGAAATCTATTGTACAACGTGGGTCTTGGTTTTGCTTAAACCCGTAGGTTCTTGTCGTCAAAACATTTCAATCACCACGTTTCGCTCTCTTGGTTACTCAAGACCCTAAGTATCGAATCAAAATTTAGTTGGGATGTTTAGGAAAATTTCGGAATAAATAAACAAACACAGCTAAATTCAACACAAAAACCAGCGTTTTTATCCAAGATATTCCCCGAAACAATTCATAAATTTCTGGTGGAATACTGATACCGACAAGTACCAATACCAACACATGTGCCCAACGCTTCTCATACCATAAACCAACGGCTTCAATAGCAGTAACAATAGCATAGATTCCGGTTCCAATACCGCTAAAGGCTAAAGTTCTAGGATTTAAGTTGACAACTTTCTTTAAAAGCCAATCAATAATTATCGATTTACCTTCTAAAACATAATTATCTGAAAATGCCTCTAAAATTTGATAATTTTTTAATGTCAATAATAAAGCGATCGAAGTAACCATAAGCAGCAAGGCGGCAAATGATTTGTAGAGAACAATTGCCACTAATCCCAATGGACGTTTTTCCAAACAACCCCCTAAGTATATAAAATCAAACTTTGATTAACTAGCTCTAGATGATGCTAACTCAAACGCTTATTGTAGCAATAGTTGCTCGCCCCAACTTTCCACTTTTGCCAACGGTAATTAACTTCCTGATCCAGGGATTCTTCTAACTAAGTACGGCTTTGAATCGTGGCAATTAGATGCAATAAGCTAATCGTCCTTTAAATTGCACTATTTTCATATAGGAATCCGCTTTATTTTTGTTCGCGTAGCGTGGCGTAGCCATACTGATTTACGCTGTCAGGCAATAGGCAATAGGCAATAGGCAATAGGAAAGAAGGTTTCTTAGTTCTACTGAGTTTTTTCAGAAATCAAATATGAGTCCTATAGTAATAAAAGCTGCAAACCCTCTCCCTTGCTCCCCTTGTACTGAGCGCAGTCGAAGTATGCGCCCTGCCCCCCTGCGGTCTCAATGCTTAACAGCTTACTTCTCTCTTTCCTAACCCCTTGCTTTTCAGGGAAAATAACCCCATTCCTTTATCAGTAATGGGGTTTCAATTGACATTGTATGTGCGTAGGGTAGCAATAACCGCAAGCATCGCAAATTTCAATCAAACATCTCCAATGGAGGTTAGCGGACTCGAACCGCTGACATCCTGCTTGCAAAGCAGGCGCTCTACCAACTGAGCTAAACCCCCATAAAATTAAAATAAATAGTAGGTAACTTTGATTGTCATTGTTATTGTAACTTATATTGTTCTATTACCAAAGGGATGAAGCCAGAAAATATCCAAGTTGTTGCAGCACTGTATAAATTTGTCAAACTGCCCGATTTTGCCGAGAAACGAGATCCTCTGCTGTCTTACTGCCAAGCCCAAGGTGTCAAAGGGACAATTTTGCTAGCGCAAGAAGGGATTAACGGTACAATTGCTGGTTCGCGTCAAGCTATTGACTCAGTTCTCTGGTTTCTGCGTTCTGACCCCCGTCTAGCAGACCTAGAATCAAAAGAGTCCTACACCGAAACCCCGCCCTTTGAGCGGATGAAGGTGCGGTTAAAGGCAGAAATTGTCACTTTGGGGTTGCCGGAAATTGACCCAAATGAGCAAGTTGGCATTTATGTCAATCCCCAAGAATGGAATGATTTAATTTCCAATCCAGAAGTAACCGTAATTGATACCCGCAATGATTATGAGGTAAATATCGGTACTTTCCAAGGAGCGGAAAATCCCCAAACTGAATCATTCAGGGAATTTCCCGATTATGTGCGCCATCACCTCGACCCGACTAAACACAAAAAGGTTGCTCTGTTTTGTACAGGCGGCATTCGCTGTGAAAAAGCCTCATCCTTTATGCTTGCCCAAGGTTTTGCAGAAGTCTATCATCTCAAAGGTGGCATTCTTAAGTATCTGCAGGAAGTTCCAGCACAAGAAAGTTTATGGCAAGGAGAATGTTTTGTTTTTGATGAGCGGGTAGCCGTTAGTCATGGGTTGGAGGAGGGAAGTTATGAATTGTGCCTCTGTTGTGGACGTCCGATTTCTGAAGAAGATAAAGTGTCTCCCAAATATGAGCAAGGTATCTCCTGTCCCTATTGTTTCGATAGCCTCACCGAAGAGAAAAGAGTGCGTCAGCAAGAGAAATGGCGGCACTATCAAACCCAAATTGGTAAGAAAAATCAGGATTTGAGTTAAAGAATTCAGAATTCTGAAGCTTCAGTCAGGGATAATTCGGAATTTAAGGGCAAGATGACTGTAAATGTAGTACCGACTCCAACTTGACTTGTGACACTGATTTGACCCTTGTGAGCATCGACGCACCTTTTAACGATTACTAACCCTAATCCAGTACCTTTAATCGATTGAACATTTGAGGCTCGGTAGAATGATTCAAAAAGTCGAGCTTGGTCTGCTTCGGGAATGCCAATACCTTGATCTTGAATATAAAAAATTGCTACTTTCTCAATCGGGTTGCAGATTAAATCAAACTCAATCTTTCCACCTCTGGGAGAATATTTAACTGCGTTTGAGAGAAGATTTCCAAATAGGTAATGTAATAGTCCTTCATCCATTACAGCAGATGTATCTTCACTATGACAGGTAAAAACAATTTCACACACGCTGCTTTTAACAATGGAAAAATCTTCGATTAGCTCTCGACAAAATTTGTCTAAGTTAAGGGCAGTAGGGTTATATATGAGTTTTTCTGCTTCTGCTCGACCCATAAATAGCACCTCTTCCATGAGTTTTTCCATAGATTGCACAGCAGCTTGAATTCGCTTTAAATAGATGTTTCTTTTTGCATCTGTCAAATTTGCTCCTTGCATTTCTATGAGTTCTACTGCGGTTTGAACAACAGTTAGGGGATTACGAAACTCATGAGATACAGTAGAGATAAATAGGGACTTGAGACGGTTAAGTTCTTGCTCCTTCTCTAATGCTTTCTCTAGCAATTGTGTTTGCCGTCGTTCGCTAAGATCCCAGAAAACAACTACTACACCATTTATCTGGTTGGTTCGTAGCTTCAGTGGTGAAGCACTATCACCAATTGGAACTCTTTTACCGTTTTTTGTAATCAGAGATGTGAATTCCCCTAAATAAACAACCTGTTGCTCCCGCAGCACTTTTGTCACAGGGTTTTCTAATGTAGTTTCTGTAACTTCATCGACAATATGAAAAATTTTCGTCGCCTCATTGCCTAAAGCATCTTTTTGCTGCCAGCCAGTTAGTGCCTCAGCCGCAGGATTCATAAATGTCACTTTTCCATGTTCATCTGCGGCGATTACAGCATCACTCATGGAGTTTAAAAGGGTTGCTAACTGATCTCGATTCTCCCGTAGTTCACGTTCTAACTGGTGTTTTAACAGACCAATCTCGATCGCTATTCTTAAATCTTTTGTAGTAAATGGTTTAACGATATATCCGAAAGGTTGGGTAATTTTCGCTCTTGCTAAAGTATGCTCATCGCCATAAGCGGTTAAATAAATTATCGGTACATCTAACTGCTCACGAATCTGGTTGGCAGTAGCAATACCGTCCATTTCACCTTTAAGAATAATATCCATCAATACTAGCTCTGGGCGAGTTTCCGATGCTTTGGCAATGGCAACTTTTCCAGATGATGCTGTACCTGTAACAATGTATCCTAGTTGACTGAGTTGGCTAGCAATAGTTCTAGCCACAATCACTTCATCTTCAACGACTAAAATCCTAGCTTGACCCATTTGATATTTACTAATGCAAACTTAAGTGCGTGAATTGAATTTTGAATATTGTTCCATGATTGCGTTCTAGAATAATGTTGCCTTCTAGTTGTTCTGTAACCAAGTCATGTACTAGTGATAGACCCAAAGAATCAGTATTTCTCCAATCTAAATTATCTGGTAAACCAATCCCATTGTCTCGAATAGTCATTTCGACAATATTGCCAGCATTACGTAAAGCAATACTGATTGTGCCTAATTGTTCGTTGGGAAAAGCGTGCTTGAGAGCATTGGAGATTAATTCGTTAATTACCAATCCACAAGCAATAGCTTGATCGACATTCAAATTCAATGGATCTATATCAGTTTCTAAAGAAATTTTATTAGGCCATATTTGATAGGAAATTAGCAAACTTGCAGCCAAATTATTGATGTAATCAGCAACATCAATTTGTCCAATATTGGCGGAAGTATACAAATTTTTATGAATTAGAGATATTGACTCAATTCGGTTTTGACTTTCTCGCAGAACTTTGATTACTTCCGGATCTTTGAGTGTTTGAGACTGAAGTTGTAATAAACTGGAGACAATTTGCAAATTATTTTTAACTCGATGATGAACTTCCTTTAAGAGAACCTCTTTTTCAGCTAAGGCACTTTTTAACTTGACTTGAGCTTTTTGTCTTTGAACAAGTTCAGTTTGAACTTGCTCTAGAATGCTGGATTGTTGAATTGCGATCGCTAATTGGACTGTCAGCTGATCGAGCAAATCTAATTGATTTTCTTCCCAGTCACGAAAATTAGAGCATTGGTGAGCAATCAGTAAACCCCAAAGGTGAGAGCCAGGGTTTTGAGAGCTTACTTCTAGTAAAATGGGCACAACTAAGTTGGCTTTCACTTCAAACTGTTCTAACAAGCTAATATGGCAATCAGTTAGTCCAGCTTCATAAATATTAGCGATCGCTCGTTTACGTCCTTGATAATACTCCATTCCTGTACTTGTTTGAAAACAAGTATCATGAATTTCTACGCCCAAAGAAACTCTCCATCCAGGTTCCACCGATTCTGCCCTAATTGTGCCGATCATCTCTGAGTCAAACTGATAAACTATAACTCGATCAACCCCAAGTAAATCTCGCACTTCTTGAACTGTTGCATTCAGAATATCTTGGAGATTCAAAGATTGGCGAATCCGTTGAGCAACGGTTCGCATCAATTGCTCACGTTCGGCTTGGGCTTTTAAAGCTAGTTCAGTTTGCTTACGTTCTGTAATGTCTTGTCCAATACCGATAATTTGACCATTTGAAAGGTAAACATTAGTCCAAGACGTATCCAGTATACGACCATCACGTATATGAGTTTTAAAGTCAGCCCAATTACGTTGTGCTGACTGAATAAAATTAATTACATCCTGTCGAGATTCATGATTAGGATATAACACTTCCAAGACATCATGAGTTTGGAAATCTTCAAATTTCCAACCTAGAACATTTTCCCATTCTTTGTTTACCCACTGGAGTTTGCAATTAGGACTAATCAGGGCAATCATCAACGGTATATTATCAAAAATAATCCGCAAAAACTCATTTTTCTCTTGGAGTTTTGTTTCGGCGTTTTTCCGAGCATTGATATCATTAAAGACTGTGAAAATTGCTAATTCATTATTAAAAATTAAATATTGTAAGGAAGCGATCGCCCAGAAATATGTTCCATCTGCTCTTTTTAGTTGGAGTTCATAATTATGAATAAAACCTTGTTGCTCAAGGATTTTAAGCAGCGTTTCTAAATCTGCAAAATTATAATATAGTTCTAAAATTTTTTTGCGATTAACTAAATAGTCTGGAGAAAACCGAAATGTTTGAAGCAACTGTGTATTAGCGTATAAAATCAACCCATCAGACACACGCGAAATAATGAATGGAACAGGAATGGCTTCAGAAATGACTCGAAATCTAGCTTCGCTTTCTTGAAGAGTTTTTTCTATTTGTTTGTGTTCTGTAATATCTCGTATATTAACCAACCGAGCGTTATAACTACCATAGTCTATTGTTTGTATAAAAATTTCAACCTCAATAATCTGCCCGTCTTTTCGCCGATGTCGCCATTGTTCAGTAAAATGTAAGTTAGGGTAATTTTGTCCTAAATATTCCAGTAAAATAGGCACATCTTCTGAAGGGCAAATGTCAGTTATTTGCATTTGCAAGAACTCTTCTCGTGAGTAGCCGTAGTGGATAACAGCAGCATCATTTACATCTAAAAATTGCAGATTATTTTGGTCATATACCCACATTGGATTGGGATTTCTAGAGAAAAGGATATTAAAACTATTTTGGCTTTCATTCTCAGGAAATAGCATTATTAGGTGTCTGAAAAAATTTTTGTAAAATATCAAATTTAATTAAATCGAAAAAATCATTAATTTTCTGTAAAATCTGCGAAATTAAAATCGCGTTTTTCTTAAAGCTTGTAATGCAAGATTGAGAAAAAACGCCGAATTGAGAATTCAAAATCAATTATTTGAATATTCACAATACACTGAAATAAACCAATGTTTTTACTTGACAAAATTGTTAAAACATTTATTTTTCGTAGGAATAATTTTCTCTATTTGAATTGGTATTTGGAGTTGCTTAAGGGTGAGTTTCAAAAAAATAATATTCACCATCAGTATTATTAGCAAACTATGGGCAGTTTTTGCAACCTCATCGATAGATAAGTTTAATAAGGGAGTTCATTCATCAAGAAGTCATAAAACAACCCAGCAAAACATGGGAACGCAAAGACTATAACTCCTAACTGGAGTTTACAGGGGATAATTTACTACAATAAAGTTTCAAAATGTATTGTCCCAGATGAAACTACATTGAACTCCAAAACCAGGTTGACAATTTTTTGTCAGGGTAAAGATTGATGGCAAAAATGAAATAATAATCATGGTATTGTACAATTTCTTAGGTAAAAATATTGACAGTGTAGATTTACCTTCAAAAATTTAGGTAAAAAAACGGCAAAAAGCGCATCCTTCTAGGGAAAAGCAAGCTACGTGTGGCTTCTCATAGAGAAGAACGCCAATAATTTTTGTGACTTTGTATTATTTGCGATCGCCTGCGCTACGTTTTATCTTGGTCGTCCCAATGTAGTAATATATAAAACAGCTTCATCAGTAGGAATACCCAAAACTTCATTTACTTGATCGTCAAAGAATCCACCGATACCACTGACGCCTACATTCAGGTGCATTGCGGCTAAATTCAGGCGCTGTCCCAAATGACCAGCATCCATGTGTAAGTAACGATAAACGCGATCGCCATATTGTGCGATCGCAGCTTTCAAATCGGCTGTATGAAATAACACTGCTGCCGCATCCCGCCCTAATTCTTGTCCTAAGCAGAGAAAATGTAACTCTCGCCGAAAGTTTTTAAACCGAATTTGGCGTAATTCTTGGGCTTTGGGTGCGTAATAGTAACAACCTGCTTCTAGTCCTTTGACTCCGCAAACCGCAATGAATGTTTCGATTAAATTTAAATCAAAGTAGTCTGGAGAAATATCTAAACTTTGGTCGATATAATTTTGCGGCTGGTAAGTAAAATCGAGTAAACTTTTCAATTCATCAAAGCTTAAATCATCACCATTGTAAGCGCGGGTAGAGCGTCGCTTATACATAGTGCTTTCCAGTTCTGATAGTTTTTGTCCCCAGTCTATAGGTGCGGTGGTAGTGGGAATTTTTAAACAGAAAGGAAAATTGTATTTATCCTCCAAAGATTTTTCTTGTTTAATAGTTGGTAGATTGAGATTGCCAGTTACACCTGATTGAATTTGGGTGTGTCGATGGAAATATGTTAGTAGTTCGCCATCGGGGATTTGAGGATAACTGGTTTCAGTAGCCGAAGGTAAAGCAGTACATCCCAATGGCAAATTTTGATTGACATCTAACAAGTCTGCCAGAGGTAAGACAGCGATCGCACCTTCTTGTTGCGGATCGACATAAAGCAGATCGTTAACCGATTCATCCACAAAGCCACCGATTAAATGAGGGCGATAATCAGTAATCGCACCAGCCAACTCGATATTACCTAACAGGTGTCCCGTATCTAGAAAAATCCGGCGATAAGCCCGATCTTCATAGCGCCACGCAGAACGATAGAATACCGCAGTCACAATAATTGCCAATTGGGTATTTTCTAAAGAAGGATGCCAGAAACAAGCTGTTTGAAGAGTTTGCCAAACATCACTTTCCCAATAATGCATGAGAGAATGAGTTCGACACTGGTAGTTATACAAACCAGGTGGCAATAACGACGTACCACGGGAAACCACATACACCTCAGCAGGATATAAACCGCCTGCACTGGGAGCAGCGCGTAAATATACCGCACTACCCATAGAAGGCATTCTCGCCGTCAATCCATAACTGCGAAACAACAGCCGCGAGAGTCTTTGCCACCATTGAGCATCTGGATTATTAGCAAATCCCTCTGATTTTTCTTGGATATAGGGTTTGAGATCAAAAGTAGAGCCAATTTTGTACTCCTTAAAGGGCACTGGCTGTTTATTCCAGTCTAAGCGCTGACTTTTGGAGGCGAGAGTCTCAGGGTTGTATTTAGTCCGTTCGTGATAATGCTGGGCAATTGATTGGTGTAATTCTGGCATAGTACTTTTAATATCCTTGGGGCATCCTTTTCTTGATCTTGGCATTCATTAGCCTCATTATTTCGTGTCAATTGGTACAATCCTCAGAGTCATAAAGTGGTATTTGGTAACAATTGAATTGGGGATTGAGGATTGGGCATGGGGTAAGGGGAAAAGGGTAAGGGGTAAGGGGAAAGATTAAATTTATTCCTTTTCCCTTTAACCTGGTTGGTGAGCTTGCCGAACCATAACCTTTT
>NZ_JAVRBY020000117.1:0-11306 GCF_034531035.1 Nostoc sp. DedQUE02
TACAGTTCAGTTAAGCTTTTTTCTCTCCCCCTGCTTCCCCTGCTCCCGAAGCCTCCCCTGCTCAAGAACAGCCTGCCATAACAGATAAATTTGCTTAACCCAAGCTATTGCCCAATAACTATGTCCTCATGCCAATAGTTCCCCATCTCTTTTTTTGAGGCTCCACTTTCACAGGATTGGAATCTATAGCGATACCTGGGTCAGTTTTCATAGTTTTGATGTCACGAATGAAACACTTTATCCGGTGTTGATTGAGTAAACCACTCCATAGCTCTTTCGGCGATCGCAGTCGGAACTGTATGTAACCCGTTGAATTCACGGTATTCTAGGTCATAGTCTGCTTGTTTTAACTTCTGCACAATCCGGCGACTGCACCGTTCAATTGATAACACCGTATCGAACTTTCCATGAGAGATGAATACACCCGGTTTCCCGGATTGGCTAGGAGGAGCCATGAATCCGGGTGAAAAGGCGATAATGTGGTTAAATAGGTCGCCATTGGTAATGCCAACCGAAAGAGCGTAGGAAGCACCATCAGAGAAACCAGCGATCGCTATCTGGTTCGGGGCGATCGCATAATGACTGAAAGTTTGTGCTAGTGCGCGATCGATAAAGGCAATATCAGGGCCATAGCCACCCCGAATAATGTCCCAAGTTTGTTGGCGTGAATCTACTGCCAATAAAATTGTCCCAAAGCGAATTGCCAGATGATAAAGGATTTTTAGCGCGCCCTCCGCATTGCCTCCGGCTCCATGCAATATCAACACCAGTGGAGCAGGCTGATCTCCCCGATAGGTTTCAGGTACATAAACAAAACCATCTCGCTGCTCATCTAGCCTTAGTGGGTGTAACCCAGTCAAAGCGGTTGTTGTGGGGCGAGTTGGGCGAGATAACAACCGTCCTTCAGTAGCTCTAGAATCAACTTGTTTTGAGCTTTCCATGACTAATAAAACTTTATTTAAATGCTTGTTCTAGTTGTTCAGTCGTCAGAGATTTAATTAAACTTAACGGTAGTGGTTGCTGACTAATCTTATTAACATAATCTGTATTCAAATAGGGAAGGTAACTTGGCTGTCCGACGATATAAGTTTCAAAAAAGGGAACACTCAAAGCTTTAACATAACGACGTGCCAAAGCTGGGCTAGAACCAATTACTTGTGGAGGAACAGACACAACTGTATCCGATGATTCTGCAATAGTAGAAAAGTGTGTGCCGCCATTAATAAGTGCTAAATATTTATTTGGAGTTGTTAACCAAGTGAAAGGCTGAATTTGCTCTGGTAAAGCGGGAGTAACAGTATCAGCACTACCAGATACAATCATCACTGGAATTTTGATTTGGCTGAGACTAGCTTGACCAAAAATACTACTATCAACAGGATTAATTGCAATTACTGCTTTTATTCTTGCATCAGCTAAATTATAGTTACCAATTGGTAAATTTATAGCCAAACACTGAAGTAAAAGTGAAATATTTAATGTATTTTCAAAAGTTGGGCAATTAGCTTGGAGTTGCTGAAAATTAATTTTTGCGCCTGCCAATGCTAATGCTGTATATCCACCAAATGATTGTCCTATTAAACCAACTTGGTCTAAATTCAAACGTCCGCGAAATGTTGAGTTATTTGATAAACGAGTGAGTTCATCTAGTAAGTATTTGATATCCAAGGGTCTATCAATGAGTTCTCTAGGATTGGTAACTTTATCTGCTGTACCTGCTAATAATGCTTGTAGTTGTTTGGAATCGCTACCAGGATGTTGGGGAACAGCAACTACAAAACCATAAGAAGCAAGATGTTCAGCTAGATATGCAAAACTTGTTCTGTCAGACCCCAGCCCGTGCGAAATGATAATTATCGAACGCGGAGTTGGAGCAATGGGAAGGTAAATGTCGGCTGGAAAAGTTCTGTTACGCGTTGAATCATTGAGAGTGATACTTTGCTTAGAAAAACGAAAACTTCCATTTTTTATTAAGTCCAATGGAAGCGTATTAAGTCCAGAATTATTGGTTGTTTTTTGTTGGAATTTTTGGTTAATAAGTGCTACCGCATTTTCCGTTTGATTAGCTAACTTCTGTAATGCATTGACAATTTCTAAACTCTGGCTTAAATTAATTGAAATTGCCCTAGAAGGGTATTTTTTTAAGACATTTAAAAGGGTAAAATTATTTGAATCGGCGGCGGCTAAAATCAGGGCTGAACGAATTGCATAAAAACCTGATAATCTAGATTCAGTCTGAATAACTTTACCTAATGTTTCTAACAAACGCTCACCAATTGGTGTATAAAGAAACTGCGAAACTCCTACTTCATTTAACTTAATAGGAGTTAGTAAAGTTTGACGCAGTTGAGAGAGTTGCTTTTTGTTTATATACTGACTATATGAAGCAAACTCATCATCCATTTTGCCTGTTTTAGCATAGGATTCAAGTGAACTTATTGGGATAGAACGTTCTAAAGCGCCGTAATTAAATTTTATCCGCTCTGCACCGAAAGCGGGATAAGTAGTTAGTGCAGGCAGCAACCCTATACTACAAATCTTCAAAGCCAATTGCCAGACAGATGGTTTACTTTTAATCCGAGTCATTACCTGCCACTTCAAATTGTATATTACACATAATTAATCAACCAATTAAAAGCATTTTGCTTCTCCTAAATTCGTTAATTTGGGAGCATACAATTTTGGCTAATTGCCCTCAGACTATAAGTCAATACGCTTGCTTGGCTTTGTGAAAAATTGCTTTGTTGGGTTGCCCTTTGCTTAACCCAACAAAGCCACGGAAATGTTAGCAAGTAGACACTTTTGTTAATTTCAGCCATAATAACATTTCACGAAATGTCTGATACAAATAATCGATTTCTAATTCTTTCCCCCTGCCCCCTGCTCCCCCGGTTGCTGCGATTAATACAGACACATCTGCTGTAGAGGCATTATTTAAGATAGGATAGGTTGGCGGCTTTTCAAATCAAATTTGTAACCACGTGGTAAAATATGAAGCTTTGCTCCACAAATTGCTAAAGCTTCATCCTTTAATATTTCACCCATATTGTTATATGTAGCCCCTACATCAACAATTGTGACTGAACCTTCACCAATGATTTCAACTTGTTTATCACTAACTACCATTGCAGTATTCTCATCAATACCAAATCCTAAATCAGCAGGCTCTTGTACCAAAGCTGAAATTAAGCGCCCCAAGCGTCCACGCTGTAAAAAATGTTGGTCAATTACTACTCCCGGTAGAAAGCCTAAACCTGGCCCCATATTCACAATTTCCATCCGAGGGTTAGTTTGAGAATCGCCTTCTACAATCATTTTATCTGGCATCACAGCAGCTCCTGCGCTTGTGCCTGCAATAACTGCCCCTTCAACAAAACGCTGATGAATAGCTGTGTCGAGATCAGTATCTTTAATAAGGCTTGTGATTCGAGCTTGATCTCCTCCTGTAAAGAATATTCCTGTAGCTTTCCTGACAGCTTCTAATGCTGTAGAAGAATATGCATCATCACGAGTTTCTGTATCAACGATCCGAGCATCTTCAGCTCCTAGCTTTTTAAATACTCTAATATAATTTTCTCCAACTTCTCTAGGTAGTTCTGTCGCTGCTGTCATAATTACTATTTTTGCTTTAGTACCTCCAGCCCGTCGTACAAACTCTCGTAGTATTTCACAATCTTCCTTTTTATCTTCAGCTCCTCCAATAATTATGAGTTCTTGTTTACTATTTTTTTCCACAATAATGACTCCTGATATTAAATTAATTTCAATAAACTATGAAAGTTATCACTCTGCCATCAGTCTTCGGAGATATTGGAATACATCGGTGAAGATGAAATTTTTTTATTAAAAATATTAAACTTAGGATAAGTTTTTTGAGGCTAAAAATTCCTTGAATAATCCGAGGTGTCAGTTCAAGAGCAAAATCAACTTCAACTATGTCTTTTAATTGAAAAAGCAGACTAGGAACACTAGGTTTTTGGAATATATTTGTTGAATAAAATTCTTTAGAAGGCAAATAAAGTATTTCACCAAGACAAACAATTGCATCAAGCCACTTCCAATACCGTTCGGTTCAGGAATTTTTTGGTTGAGGCAACAGGGGGAGAAGAGAAGATACTGAACAATAACCCTCTTTCCTCCCGCTTATCCGAACTGTATTGAACCTACTCCAGCTTTTTTCACTGATTTACCAAAGCAACGATTTGTGGAGATTTATTCCTTCATATTGAATACTTGCGCCGCCAGCAATGCTAATGCTGCCGTACCAGCGATCGCACCCCATTGAAGAAACCGATTTTTATCTAACCAATCGGAAACACTAGGTATAACTAAGTTTCCATAATCTCCATTAACTCTGTCGTCTTCAGCAACAGATTGGTAAAAATTATTTGGTGCATCTTCAGATTTCGGTTCGGAAGTATGTTGTAATTTAAAGCCGACGAGCAATAACAGTGAATCTACTAATGATGGTGAGACGCGCTGTACCAAATCTAATACTTTAGCTACATCCCCAACCAAAAAATCGCGAGTTGGATGTTCGGCTACATATAGGATGGCATCAGCTACCAGTTTAGGCTCGTAGTAAGGTGGTATCCCAGAAGGTTTTACGCCTAATTTCGTCCGGCCATTGTTCCAAAAGGGAGTGTTGATCACTGCTGGCTTCACACTTGTGACACTGATAGGCCATTTTTCATGTTGCAACTCAAGGCGCATGGCTTCGATAAAGCCCTCAACCCCGTGCTTGGCTGCCGAGTAAGCACTTTGGTAGGGGAGCGATCGCCTACCTTCCATTGAAGAAACATGGATCAGTGCCCCGCGTCCCTCACGTTTGAGATGAGGTAAGGCCGCCATTGCACCATATACCTGTCCCATGAGATCGACATCAATGACATGCTTAAACTCTTCTGGTGTTGTATTGTCGAAGGTGGCAAAGATGCCGATCGCAGGGACATGCACCCATGTATCGAGTCGTCCGTAGACTTCCACTGTTTTATCTGCGATCGCCTTAACTTGCTCAAATACTTCTACATCAGCCACGCAATAAGTTGCCTCGCCGCCAAAGCTGCGAATCTCCTCTACTAAAGACTTGAGCTTCGATTCACCGCGAGCCGAGACTACTACTTTAGCCCCCCGTTTAGCAAACTCAAGAGCTGTGATTCGTCCGATACCACTGGAAGCTCCAACGACGGAAACAACCTGCTGATTGATTGGCTTTAATTGCATAAATCTTTCTATCACCAAAAAACAAAAAACTTCTGTTTCAAAAAATCGGATTAAAACCCAATCAGCCCGTAATAAGCACTTACAGCAACTAGGATAATTGTTATAACTCCCAGTGATGTACTAAGTAGAAATTGCACAGAGGTTTTTTGATTGAGGGCTTCTTTACTTCCACCTTCAATTGTTGTCCGTTCAGTATTGTTAGAATTGGTTACGTTGTTAGTTTTCATGATTCTTTTCTTGTTTGATTATTTATTAATTTTCACCTTTAATTACATAAAATGCATCTAACTTTAGAGTTAACAAAAGAATTAGGAAAAAGCAGATAAAATTAAAGGTTACTCTCATCTTTGGTTGAACAAAGTGTTAAAGCACACCCCATTTTAAGTATGCAAAGAATCGTAGACACCCCAATATTCAATACCTCGATCAAGTAATATCGGTTTGGCGCGATTAATTTCTTCTTCTGAGCCTTCTAGGATGAGCAAATAATAATTCTCTTGCAGGCGATCGCTATAAACTCTAGCTCTCTCTTCGGGTATGCCTAAATCACCTAGTGCCTTCAACAAATTTTGATTTGCTGCGGCTCCCACAGCAACACCTGCAACGCTGCTGACTAATGCTACACCTACGGAACCTGCTGCTAGCACGGCTCCTAAGCCAGGAAGCGCCAGACTACTCAAACCAACTAACACGCTACCCCAAGTACTTGCTGTCAACGCCTCTCTTACTGCTTTGGTTGTATTGACATCTTGATCGGCGATGCGATCGCTTATCTGCGCGTCACCTAAGTTTTCACCTTGCTCTACATCTTTAGCAATAACAGAAACTTTTTCCATAGAAAAGTTAGCAGTTTTCAATTCATTAATTGCCTGCTCTATATCTTGAGAATTAGCAAATACTCCTAACGCATATATTGTGTTTTTAGTTATCATATTTTTCTCCTTCGGAATTATTGTATTAGTGCGTCCATATATAACCTTGGTATTAGACTCTAATTCACGAGTAGGTTTATTACAACGCTTTTAAATTGTTATTTATTGAATTATTTCCCCAAGGGGGGATAAATCATCAGTGAAGAATTAGCGAACCAAGTGGAGTACGTCACGTACTAAGCTATAGCCAGCTAAATCCCAAAGTACGTAAGCAATAAAGCCAATCATCGCTAAACGCCCATTCCACAATTCTTGTTGCGGATTCCACCCAAGAATCCAAGCATTGCGATCCACACCGTTATAAGCTTTAGCTTCAGTAGATAATTCAACTGCTTTGTTAGTTTCAGTTGCCATTGCAAATATTCCTTAATAACTCTCCTACACCCACATGTTAGTTACTATTACGGTTGCAGTTCTCTGTCTATTGGGGAATCTAGAAGTGTCACAGGAAGTATCTCAGGGCATTGTCTAAACTTTAGATTTCTCGTAGGGGTATGGCATTATCTATTGATTGAGGTGGGATTTCACTGATTCTACACATAGTCAGATGAAATATTTCCGCCAAGTTTCTTATCTTGGGATCACAGCTTAGAGTTGTTACTCCCTTCAGCTCAAAGATGGAAAAAACACCAGGAGTATAACTTGAGTCTTACTATGGATTTAAATTCTTTGTTCAATCTCAATACATTTATTGAATTATTATTGGGGATTAGTTTGAGTGCGGCGGCTGGCTTTCGAGTATTTGTACCACTGCTAGCATTGAGTGTGGCTTCAGTTTTTGGACATTTAGATTTACCGACTAACTTTGATTGGGTGGAAACACCTCAAGCTGTAATTGTATTTGCAGTCGCTTGTTCGCTAGAAATTATCGGTTATTACATTCCTTGGTTGGATCATCTGCTGGATATTGTAGCCACTCCTGCGGCATTTATCGCCGGGACAATCGTCACAGCATCTGTTGCACCAGAGATGAATCCACTGGTGCAATGGACGTTAGCTTTAGTTGCTGGTGGTGGAACCGCAGGATTAACTCAGGGATTAACGAATATATTACGGATAAGTTCTACAGGGGTTTCAGGTGGATTAACCAATCCAGTTGTGTCAACCATTGAGTTGGTCATTGCGATCGGACTGTCTCTACTGGCGCTAGCTTTACCAGTGGTAGCAGGAGTGATTGTGATTGGTTTTCTAATAATAGCTATTCAAAGAATCTGGAATTTCTTCTTGAGTAAACCATCTTCTCAAACTCACGAAACCGTTTCTCCATCAAGAGAATTGGGATAAGTGCTTATGGATTTGTTTCATAACTGTGTAGGCGTAGTCCGCACTTCGGCTGCGCTCAGGAACCGCCCGTCGTAGACATCGCAATTATAAAGCGATCGCAGGGTATGTTAGCGCGAGTAACGCACCCTATGATACTCGTGAATGACACTAGTCCGCTTGATTGCCGACGTTTTCAGATAAAGCCGTGTTCGGAATATAGGAAACGATGAAAGGTGAATGTTCTGCTAGAGATACTTGATATGTGGTCTCATCAAATCTAGGCTTGTGGCACAGTTTAGACGGAGAATATTTATTGGGTGGGTAATGTTACAGAACTGTCAGCACACCACTGATTTCCGAACCTACCAACATTGTTTTTCAGGAGAATTATCTGATGAAATTAGTCGCAAAGCTTGGTATTGCTACCGCTAGTGCTATTACAGGTATCACTGTTGTCAGCGTATCTTCTGCGGCGCAAGCTGTACAACTCTTTGATTTTCAGTACTCTTTTCCCAGTTATGAAGGAAATAGTACAATCTCCGCTAGTGGCACCCTTACCACCACCGATTTAGACCCGATAAAAAACAATTACACAATCACAGGGATAACTGGAACAAGGACAGTCCAAGGAATTAGCAATCAAATCATCGGGCTGCTCTCACCAGGTACATACGGAATCAATGATAATCTGTTGAATGCGAGTACACCACTGTTAACCAAGAACGGTTTTTCTTACCTGGTTTCTGGAAGCGGGGAAGATGGAAATGGCAATGTTAACGTATTTTACAGTAGTTTCGATGAAGGTTATTCAGAGCTTTCAAGCAATGTAGATTATGGCAGCTTTAGTGTCATACCCCGTCCTGTTCCCGAACCCTATACACTAAGTGGCTCATTGCTTGCTCTTGGTTTTGGCTGGTGGACGAAGCGAAAGCAAGCAGTAGTTTCCCAGAAAAAGCTCTTTAAGATTGGATAAGTTGTTCCACATCCAATACGGTTCGGATAAGCATTTTTCACTTTCCTTGTGGTCTGGGAAAAGGATAAGGGGTAAAGGGGAAAGGATGTATTCAAAACCTTTTCCCTTTCCCCTTTCCCCTTTAACCGAACCGTATTGGTTCCACATCTAGTTTGTATATCTCACATTTATTCAAAAGCTTGTAGGGTGGGCATCTCGCCCACCCTAGTTATGCTAGTTAAATGTGGAACAGCTTATCAGCCGTAGCTTGATTAAAAGCTTCCAGGATTGTCATCAAGTGCCAGCAAGAAATTAACTAGGTCTGCTTGCTGATTGGAATTAAACCCAGCCTGTCTATCTACGTAGAAGTCATGACCTGTGCCATCAAGGTTACTACGCACTAAACTAGGGTTAGCTTTGTTGGCTTTTATAACTAAGGCACGAAGATTGCGATCGACTAAGGCACGCAAGCTGCTAGCTGGATCGGCTGGTATACCTTGGCTGAGAGTGCCAGAAAGACCTAAGCCAGTCTTGTCAACTACCGTGAAACTACCATTGGAGTCAACTTTTAGGCTTCCTGCCCGAACTGCTGCACCACCATCGTGTAAATATGGTGCGCTTGCATAAAGACCTCGTAACGTAGTCGTTTTATAACCGCCTTTGGGCAATATGCCTTTGGGTAAAGTCGTGGGAGTATCGGAGATACCCTGTGTTGGTATATCCAGCACTTCAGCATTAGCTGGTATGGGAACGGGAGTGTTAAAAGTGTATAGCTTGGGTGCTACCAACAACTTATTCAGCGCCAAGTGAGACTCAGCACGAGCGGGGTTAGTACGAATTTCATCAATTGGATGAATTGTGTTGTCGGTGAAGAAGGGTGGAATGTGGCAAGTTGCACAATTGGCTTTCTCAAATACTTTTGCACCACGCTTGACAGAATTGCTGTTCAAAGCTTGCCAGTTTTCTGAAGTCTGGTTGGCAGGTGGTAGTAAGCTATTTTGAAAAGCAGACATGGCGTTGCTAGCAAATAAGAAAGTTCCACTGGCAATATCACCAGGCTTTTGAGTATCTGGGCTGAAAACCAAACCGTTTAAAGTGAACAAACTGGGTCGTAGGTTTGGGTAAGTTCCCGTGCCAGGGGCAGGAATCTGGTCTTCTAATTCTGCTTGTATGGAATTTGGTAGGATCTTCCGTAGCCATTCTGAGGGTTTTACTATCAGTCCTTCTGGTAAACGTAGGCTCTTAACGGCAGCATTTTGAAGAAATGTCCCAATATAAACCTCTGGATCAATACCAAGAGTAGCTGCACTGAGTTGAGCGGCTGCCAACAGATTAATTTCTGAAGAGTGAACGCCATTATTAAGAGCGCTCAGTCCACCAAATGGGCCAACGGCTCCTTCTCCTGATGCTGCATAAGGATGATTTTTAAATGTGAATAGACTGGGAATTTGAGTACTGTTTCTAATACCATCCGGTGAACTCTCGAAATGACCAAAAGGTACATCTAGCACAGCATCGTCGAAGGCTTTTTCTAACTTCTCAGGATCGGGTAATTCTACCTTATTACCTTTACTGTCAATAATAGTCTTACCATTGCCTTTGTATTGTGGGTCTAAGGGGTTAAAGTTTAACCGTGCAAACCCTGCGGCTGTATTTGGTGCTAAGGCAATAAACAAAGGGATGGCTAATTCCCCATTAGGTACTCCTGCAATGACTTTACTATTATTAGAAATAGTTGCATGACAAAGCGCACAAGTAATGTCGCCGCCATTAGGTGTGGTTCCTAGTGGAACAGTCTGTCCTTTGAGAATTTTTAAACCTGTAGGAATAACAGTTCCTTTGGGAAAAGTTCGACTACCTATAGTTAAATCGTTTTGGAGAGTAATTTTTAGGTTTGTCGTTGGCTGACCTTGCAAATTAGCGATCGCTACATCTAATTCTTTTGATATCTTAGTGAAGCCTTGTCCTAAACCAAATACTCCTTGTAAACCGAATGTGTCTCCAATCTTACGGTTTAAGAATATATTTTCACCTTGCGCTATTAATTCTTGAGTAATTTTAACTGCTCCTACCCGTTGATAGGAAATAGGATCATTAGCATCTAGTCCCTTATTTGCAACTACTGCTGCTGCTTCTTGAGGGCTAAGTAATTTGCCGAAATAATCGTAATAGCCTAGCCGTTGATTAGGAGCAGATTGCAAAAGATCAATCCTGGCGATCGCTGTCTGGCTTGTCATCAACCAATTTGATAACAAGATACCAAAAACACTAATGAGAAAAACGCAGATTAATAAGAAAATCTTGGGTTTTGAACCATATAATACCCTAAGGACACGAGTCTTAAGGTTATTCTTTTTTTGTTTCATAGTCAGGTGTTGACTAAAAATATATCAGTAGGTATATCACACTCCTACGTAAATATATATAATATGGTCTTTAAGTTTTTTATCAATTTTATGGCTAGTTTAGTTTCTTATACCAATCTCAGCAATTCTTAATTTAAGAATTGATAAGGTATTAAATAGTAGGATAAGAAGAAAGTATTAACAAAAAGTAAGGAAACTCAGCTATACACTTGTGGTAAAGAAAGAACTAAATCTAGCAATGGTAATAACTACTCATCACTCAATTGTTCAATCCCACGTAACAGTTATTGATTAACACTAATGGAATTGCCTATTGCTAACTATATTCAATGTATGCTGTAAAGCGATCGCCTGTAGAGTTGGTGGTGCGACACCGAATAGCCCGCACTTCTCTACGAGACGCTGCGCGTAGCTTGCTTCCCCGGAGGGGTACGACAAGCTCAGTGACCATCGTAGAGATTGCTATTATAAAGCGATCGCAGTCTTCGGGTGTCTTAGAGGATGTTTGAAAAGTCCTCTTCTTGGTAGCAAAACGTTCTAGATCCCCCTAAATCCCCCGATAAATTGGGG
>NZ_JAVRBY020000118.1:0-10989 GCF_034531035.1 Nostoc sp. DedQUE02
GCACTTATTCAATATAACGAACCTATCTTCATGTGTCAACTATTTTTTCCAAAATTATTTGGAACTGTTTCTGCGTCACTATTAAAGCCTTATAGAGTAAGAATTTTAGGCTATAGTATTCCTGGAAGTCACTAAGGAAGCAATCAAGTTGTGAAAAGTTATGGTGTTTTGCCGCCTTGGCTGGTTTTAGATCCACTGTTGCATGGCTGGTTGTTGGAGGATATTGGCAGGGGTGATCGCACAACAAATACGCTACTGATAGAAGATGTGACGCTGAGTTCGGCGAAATGGATAGCTAAAGCTTCAGGAATAATTGCTGGTTTACCAGTTGCAGCTAGGGTATTTCAGATTTTGAATGAAAAAGTCAGCTTTTTGGCGGTTGCGGCTGAAGGTGCATGGTGTGAGCCAGGACAGGTAGTAGCTGAAATTCATGGTTCGCTGGATGCGCTGCTGATGGGGGAACGAGTCGCACTCAATTTGGCTATGCGGTTGAGTGGGATTGCGACTCTGACTAATATATATGTAGAGAAAATTGCTGATTTACCTGCTCAGTTGGTGGATACGCGTAAAACTACGCCAGGGCTGAGACTGTTGGAAAAGTACGCGACTGGTTTGGGTGGGGCGATTAATCACCGTATGGGATTGGATGATGCAGTAATGATTAAGGATAATCACATTGCGGCTGCTGGGGGAATTGGAGAAGCTGTTACCCGTATTCGTTCTCACATTCCTTATCCCTTGACTATAGAGGTTGAGACGGAAAGTTTAGAGCAGGTGAAAGAAGCTCTGAAGCACAAGGCTGATATTATTATGTTGGACAATATGCCTTTGGATATGATGTATCAGGCAGTGCAGTTGATTCGCCAGCAAGATAGGCAGGTGAAAATTGAAGCTTCCGGGAATGTGACTTTGGAAACAATTCGCGACGTGGCAGAAACGGGTGTTGACTATATTTCTAGCAGTGCACCGATTACTCAGTCGAAGTGGTTGGATTTGAGCATGAGGATTGTACTTTAATTGTCACAATGTGAAGAAAAGTTCATAATTGCATAGTAAAACTATACGTAAATGCTGCTATTTTTACTGAGATAATTAGAATATTATCAATTTTTTACTAAATTGCCTTGTCTTACCTGAAGTAGATAGGCTCTCATAGAAGAGATAAAAGTTTCCTATTCAATCTCTGAATATTTGTTTTCTATCAACCAGTTTCTGATTTGTATTGCATTTTCGCCCACAGATATCAATAGCCTGCTTTAGCATTCTTGGGAAGCGATCGCAATAATTCAGTTTATTAGGTAGTTTCAGCAAGCCTATGTTTCTTATATTCACAATACATATTACACACTTCTAGTATGCATTGTTCAGGTTTAGGTTGTAATTCTGTAATTTTTACGCCAACCGTAGATAAGGACACTTCTGTAAGAATCCAGAAGCCTTATTATGGGCTTCTAAATTATGAGTATGCGTTGGCGTAGGTCGAATAATGCCATTAAATAGGTCATCCAACCCGTAGGGTGTGAAAAATTGCCATTGTCCTTGGGCATCTAGTCGAACTCCTACAGCAGTAGCGGTGTGCAGCCAATCTGTGATGCCATCCTCTGTACTAGTGTAAGGTCTGCTACCAAGACGCCAACGAGCAAAACTGGCTTGATTTTTGACATCAAACTCGTCATGAGAAAATTGTTCTGTAAGAGTCGCCTTTGCTGCTAGTTCTTGGGAACGGTTCCCCTCTATATCAAAAAATGCAATATCAAAATCTTTAATACCTAACCCACAGTCATTGCCAAAAATTGAAGCCCAAACGGTGTTTCGGACTGCACCCCCGGCTAACCACCAATTAGTAGATTTAATTGGGCGATCGCAGGTAATACTGTATCAATACGTGTATCAGCTAAAATCATCTGTAAGTGAGTGTTACTATTCATATTAAATTTTTGGGATTATCAAGTAGAAAATGAAAATATTATTATTCATATTTGATAAAACTTACGGTGTTGATAGTCCTGTTGTGGCATTTTGCAGGTTAATATTGGCGGCTGATACTAAATTAATTACTTAATCTTATATTATACAATCAAGCCGCGTAACAGCTCATCAAACATGGAAAACCACAAGAAGGTAAAGGGTGGCGCTGGAGTGAGGATCATGAATTGGATGAAGATGAAGAATAAGGAAAATTTAGGGAAATGCAGAGAATGAAAATTTCCTCGTGTTTGTATGTTTTTTATTTGTGTATGCTAAAACCTGCTTTAAGATTAAGATAGTTTTAGTTACAATTAGCCAACAAAAATTATTAGAAGATGAAACCTGTGAGTCTTCCATATACTGGAGGTTGTCAATGTGGACAGATTCGTTATGAAATTCATGCCCAACCGTTAACTCTTTACCTATGCCACTGCAAGGAGTGTCAGAAACAATCGTCTAGTGCCTTCGGAATGTCTCTTACAGTACTACGATATGCTCTTGTGATTGTTCAGGGAAAACCGAAAGCTTGGACTCGGAAAACTGATCGCAAAGGTGAAGTAAATAACCTGTTCTGCGGCGACTGCGGAACGCGATTGTTCCATGAACGGACTTACAACTCAAATACTATCAATGTTAAAGCCGGAACCTTAGATGATACAAGTTGGTTACGCCCAGTAGGTAACATTTGGACACGCAGTGCCCAGTCATGGGTGATAATTTCAGACCAATTGCTCAACTATGACGGGCAACCAGAGGATACACAGCCTTTATGGGAAAAATGGAAAGAACAACATCCATAAATGCACAACTCCTGATCTTCAAACATCATTGCCCTGAAAAACTAACATCCTTGCTTGTTAATGCAACTTATGGCTATACCAAAGGAGATAATGATAAATTTTTACCGATAAAGTGCTTTAATGGACATATTAAATTATTTAAAACAGTAATAGTAAACTCAAATTATAAGTTCAGTTTGCATATCATATATATTCCCATAATTGCCTGTAAATCTTTAAGAAAGCTAACACAGTATTAATATTTCACATGAAAAATTACTGGACATTTCTAATTAAGTGATTTAAGTAAAATTGGATAAAGGAAAACAATTTTGGTTCATTCTCAACACTTTTAACAGTTATTTCTAGACAAGCTTGATGAAAAACGATACACCAGAAGAACTGAACTCAGACCAAGAAATTGGGCGCTTAATTGATGAAGTAATGTCTTCATCTCTGACTGATGAACAGTACCGCAAAAAAATGCAGCGACGCAAAGAAGTGCAAGACAAACGCATAGCAGAAGCTGTACCAGAAAAAGGATTAATTATTGTAAATACTGGTAATGGTAAGGGTAAAACTACTGCGGCTTTGGGGATGGTGTTGCGATCGCTCGGTCATGGGTATAAAGTAGCGATCATCCAATTCATCAAAGGTAGCTGGGAACCTTCCGAAAAAAGAGTTTTCAGCTATTGGGAAGACCAGATAGAATTTCATGCAATGGGCGAAGGCTTTACCTGGGAAACTCAAGATCGCGATCGCGATCTTGACAAAGCTAGCGCCGCGTGGGAAAAATCATTAGAATACATCCGCAATCCAGACTTTCATCTGGTGTTGTTAGACGAAATCAATATTGCCCTCAAAATGGCTTACTTACCAGTAGAAGACGTTTTAGCCGGTTTGGCGCAAAAACCTGCTAACAAACATGTTATTCTCACAGGTAGAGGCGCACCACCTGCTTTAATTGAGCGTGCTGACTTAGTAACCGAAATGACTCTAGTTAAGCACCCTTTCCGCGATCAAGGTGTGAAAGCACAACCGGGAATTGAGTATTAAATGAGAATTTAGAATTCAGAACTCAGAATTCAGAATTGTTAAAAAACCAGGTTTCCTACTCACCAGAGATCAGAAACCTGGTTTTTAATTCTCGTATGTCATACCAATTTGAAAAAAGAATGCAACACATAGATAATATCTCTGTCCAACCCTACCCTTGGTACGGGATGCGCGTCAGCGCGGGTGGAGTTATCTGTCGTAAACATTTTTTGAATTGGTATCAGATATGGAAAAGCAGATTACGCCTATATACAGCAGATTTAAAGTTGATGAGGTACAAAGTTTTAGTTCTGAATTCTGAATTATGCTGTAAGTCCCATTTGTTACTTCTTATTCCAAAGACTTAAAAATGCTTGAGAGATGGCTGGGGTAATCTGACTTTGTAAGTGATTTAGTGCATCACGATGGTTTTGATTGTTGTCATCATAATAAGTAAACACATTCGTCAGCTTGACAATCTCAGGATTTTGATCGTTTGTTCCCCTCCATTTGTTAGTAACTTTGTGTAAAACATCCTTGGGTAGATTTTGTTGTAAGTTATTTAACGCTGCGATGTAAGAAGGATTTTGAGGATTTTTTTTGAATTGGAAGCACAAATCTATCAGCTTGACTTGTGACTGGGGCTGAGGCTGGGGCTTACCTGTTAGACTAGGTTGCTGTAGAATTTGACGCTGTTCAATAGTAGCAATACCATTTTCAGTTAAACCCTGAGATTTCTGAAATTTCTTGACTGCTGTATAAGTAGCGGGCCCATAAAAAGGCTTGTCTGGAGGAATTTCGGCGTTGGTTGCAAAACCGTGAAACTTCAATCTATTCTGAAGTCCTATGACTGTATCTTCCATTACAGATCGAGTCTCGGCGTCAGCATTACCATTAACCGTAAGTTTTTGTGAATACTGTTTCTGAAACTTTTTAATAGCTTCTTCAGTGGCATCATCTGTTAAGGAATTGTTATTCCGCTTCCAGGGAGCAAATTTAGTGAGATCCGGCTTAGGATCAATCTCAGGAGCTAAATATCCCAGCCCAATCAATATATGACGGATGACTTCAGGGCTACTAACGGCCATACTTTTTGGTTCCTTTGCTACTAGACTACCATTTAATGTATCTTGTTTTACAAAAATTAGGTAAGTAGAAATAAATAAATCTAACATTTCTTATTTGCAAGGCGTTCCAAAAGTCAAGCGATATATGACGATAAGCTGCAACTCTTTGATACGTTCGACGTATACGACTACAGAGAGTGAAAAAGAAAGAGGTGCGATCGCTTATTCTTAACTATTGATGATACTACGCGTTAAAGGCGCACAGATGTGCGCCACTAAGATGCCTAGAATGGGATGTTTTTTAATTGAAAGTCCCTTAATCTAGTGGAATACTAACTAACTTGCTGTCTGGCATTGACAACATATAAAAACTCATTTTTACCCTTAGGTAAGAAAACGAGTGGTTTTTCCCTCGCTGCCTGCTGCAATTGTGGAGGAAGTAAAGTGTAAATGTGTTGGAAGTCGACTGTAATCTTCTTAGTAGTACCGTTAACTAAGAAACAAGACCTAAATTTCCCTTCGCTCGTATATTTATCATACAGAGTATCAAGTACTTTCTGGCGTAATTCTTCAACAGGAGAAACATAGATAAAGTAACCTTGGGTATCTAGTTCTTTAGCTCTTGTTGCTGCTTCGTCTGAATCTAAAAAGAAATCAATCTGAGTATCTTGAATTTCTAGAGGACATTGCTGCAAAGGCTTCCCAGATACTACACTATATATTTTATCTCCCGATGGAGCATTAACACTAAACAATTGGTTGCCAGTACTTTCAGCTTCTCCAGCTTGGAAGTCAAACCAAGCTTTAGTAACTGAGCCATCTCCAAGACCTTTGACCAATTTTGGTACTATTATTTTATCAAACTCTTCTTTAGTAGCAGGAATCGGAAAACTTGAAGGAAGAGAAAAAGGGGTAGCAATTGCGTATTCAAGTATATCCTTATAGAGCGTAACTCCTTGTCCTTGTTGCTCTGGGGTGCTGTAAAGGGTGGTTATACCTAATACTGTTTTGTTTTCTGCTAAAGCTGGACTCAGACCACCGAACCAAAGGATAAAGGTCAGGATAACAATTAAAATGCGACTTAACTTTTTCACTGGATTTTTGAATCGAAAAACTTTTTGTATTCTGCACGTGTAAGTCTGCACTAACAACCGAAGTTAAGGAACTTAAGAAATAAACTTAAAAATTTTTGGTCGTCTATTTGCCAAAGCTTTGAGCAGTAAGGATTTCATCTACCCACAACTTCAAAAAAAATTCTGGTTAATCTCCGGCACGTATACCAAAAAGGTTTCGTTCCTAAAAATATTCATAATATTTAACAAACTTTATTTCAGGAAAAGTACATTTCATCTTTGTAGCAACCTCTTGAGTGGAGCAAATATTTGATATTTGCCGGCATATTATAAGCCCTAACTACTGATTATTACTTTATGAGTGTATGTACAAAACTTAAGAGACAGTAATGAATCCACTAAAACGTAGGCGCAAACGGGGTGTTATTCTTACACCTCAAGGTTTTGATAAACTTCAAACAGCGAAATCTCAAGCACAAAGTTGGGAAAACTTAGATAAACGTTACACTTTGGAAGATTTAAGCGATCGCACTGGCTTAGATCCAGACACACTGATGAAGGTATTTCATTGCCAAGTAGGAGTTGATAAGCAAACTCTAAACATCTGTTTCCGGGCTTTTAATTTATTACTTGAACCCAGTGATTATCAACTACCTCGAACTGATGAAGTAATTAATAATCAGGATTCAATCCAAAATTTCATTGATTGGGGCGAAGCACCGGATATCTCTGGATTTGTAGGACGCACAGCAGAACTAACAACACTAAAACACTGGATTCTTGAAGAAAATTGCCGATTAGTGACTGTGTTGGGTATGGATGGAATGGGTAAAACTAGCTTATCAGTCAAGTTAACAGAGCAAATTCAAGATAAGTTTGAGTTTGTTATTTGGCGCAGTCTCCGCAATGCTCCACCATTCAAAGATATGTTAGCTGAGTTAATTAAACTTTTATCAAAGGGGCAAAAAACTACTTTATCAAAAACTTTAGATGGCAGAATTTCGCAGTTAATTCATTATTTAAAGAAATCTCGTTGTTTATTAATATTAGATAATTTAGAGACAATTTCACAAAAGGCTTCGGCTAAATATAATCTTAGATATTACGTTCGAGAGCGTGATGGTTATAGCGAATTAATAACACGAGTAGCACAAACACTTCATCAAAGTTGCTTAGTGTTGACAAGCCAGGAAACTCCGAAAGAAATTAGGCCACTGATCGGAGAAAAATTACCTGTTAGAGCATTGCAAGTAAAAGGATTACAAGTAATAGAAGTAGAAAAAATATTGAAAAATAAGGGTGAATTTTGTGGTTCAAGTGGTGATTTCCATCAACTGATTGATAGTTATGCGGGGAATCCATTGTTATTAAATATAGCTGCCAACAAAATTCATAGGCTGTTTGACGGGAATATTTTAGAGTTTTTAAATCAAAAAGCTTTAGTATTTGGCGAAATTCATCAGCTTTTAAAAGAGCAATTTAACCGTTTTTCAGATATAGAAAATATTATTATTGAGTGGTTGGCAAATAATTCTCAGCCAGCTTCATTTTCAGAACTGCGATCGCAAATATCACCTGCTATACCACCACAAAAATTAATAGATGCTTTAGAATCTTTACAGGAGCAATCTCTAGTCAACAAAAATGCGACTCTTTTTTCTGTAGCGCCAATGATTAGGGAATATGTAAATCAACAATCGATCCAAAATAAAATTAGCTCCAAATACGGCCGGCGTCAATCACAAAAATATCGCTCAATTCTTACTAGAGAAAAAATCAAACTCTCTTTTAATGTTCCAGCGCTTACCGTCGTGAAGCAGCAAGGTTAATTTGTCAGCAGTAAACTCAAAATGCAACTGACGCTTTTCAAACTCTGGCCAAGCGGCTTTAAAATTCTGCTTTGTTAAATCCCGAAATGCAACCGTTAAATGGGGCGCAAATGAGCGGCTTTTAGAAACCTTGTCAACAATTCCCAAGTTGCTTTCTGTATAAGCCATTAAATCAGCTTGTAAAGTTAAAAGCTCTTGACTTCTGACTACATTAATGTATATGACGCGAGGCGCAAAGGCATCAAATCCCTTGAGTGTAATTGCTACTGGCTGTTGTTCATCAGCAAACTCTTTCAAGGATGCTTCTAACAGTGGCAAGTTAGCATCTGCCCATTCAAAGGGCGGTTGCAGGGTAATATGAGGCGGAGACTTTAGTGCCCCGATACTAGCATAGCGATCGGCAAAGTACTGCTTAATCTCGTTGGCGTAGTCTTGAATATCTTGCGGTGGTAAAAGGGCGATAAAAAAACGGCTCATATATCTATATTAATTAGTGGTCAGTAGGAAAACTTAGGAAAGGCGGAGCGAGTTTGCGCTTGATCCGCCATACTGTTTACTGAAAGAGAAAATCGAAATGAGCGATCAAATTTTTCTGTCCGATGAGGATGTTGTTTCTATTCTTCAGTAAATCGCTGTAGTTTGTAGATATTGCTACTCAAAAACAGTCATAAATAAAGCAGGATGTCTGTTGTAACTGGAGTTAAAAGCTTATGCCGTGGTTTGTAAAGAAAGGAGTAAACCACGCTAAAACAGGCTTTTCATCTAATTCAGACATATTGCTACTCATTTGCTACTCAAAAACACCCTCCTTCATCAAATTTTTAGCGATCGCCAGGTGCGATCGCGCTACTTAAATGCTACTCATTTAGAGGAGTAGACTCTTAATCTATTGGTTGCGGGTTCAAATCCCTCGTCACCCATCCTTTCCAGACCGCCAAAATTGCCCTTGACTAATTCTTGACTAAATTGAGTTGGCGAGCGCTCCAAAAGCGCTAAGCAACAAGGGTAAATCCAGCAAAGCTTTGACTAATTTAAATAAAAACGCTCGCTGGTTAGACGTAGTATCGACTTAACCACAGCGTAAGGCTTTTGGCGATAATGAGACAAAAACGGAATTATGACCAATGCGATTTAGGAAATTTGATAATCCCTATCTTGCGGCTATCGACCGGGTATCGCGTATCCTTTCGCCTAAAACTATTCACAGAGTTTTGACAGAAGGTTATTTTTGTAATTTTCAAAAGTTGCCCCCAGATGTTTTTGTAGCAGCTTGTATTGTTGTCTGCCTACATAGAATTTCTAAAAGTCCATTGGCCTTATTTACCTTTGGGAATTATGACTGAAGATGAAGCCAAAATTTATGATTTGCTACTACGGGCTGGGCCGCTTCGTGCAGTCCAAATCCATCAAACTTTACACATGGGATTTCATCGGCTCTATCCAGCGCTACAGAGCCTAAGAAAACACGACTTTGTGCAAGGTCGCAAGCAACCGGGGAATCAACTGACTTACGAGCTTACAGGGCTTAAGCCTACTAAGTGACAAAATGGAGATTTCGACCAATCAACCAAATACAACTACTTGCCCCAAATGCAATGGCACAGGGCTGCTAAAAGAAATCTGTGACTTTTGCATGGGAGATGGCTGGATTGAGGAAGCATCCGAGGAACTTAGATATCTGTGGATGTGCGAGGATTTGGGCCTCCTTACTAGCGAGGAATACCAGAGGCTGCAAGAGCTAAATTGCTAGAGTGAATCCTATTGGCAATGAAATTACTCTTTATAGAGAAACACTCAAAAGTAAGGTTGATGCTTCTGGTAAGCAGCTGCTCAATGGCAAGCACTTGCAAAATAAGTTGATGTCTAAGGTTGCAAATATGCTGTTTCGGGAGTTATCGAGAGCGATCGCAAATCAAAATTAACTAACCGCCCAGTGGACACGTTTATAGTGTCCACTGCATAAGATGTGACAAAAACGGAATTATGAATTGGTACTACAGACTAGAAGGACATACGCCTGTTGCTGTTGACTTAAGGGAGGAGTGGGATTTGTGGCTGACATCAAGTAACACAACAGTTATGCTAAACGAAATTAAAGATTGTATAATTTCAACTGTTTTTGTCGGTATGGACTTGAATCTTGCTTATGGTGAGCCGATGTTTTTTGAAACTTTAGTCATGGGCGGCGCACTCAATGGAAAAAGGAATCGTTACTCAACCTGGGACGAAGCAATACAGGGGCATCTCAAAATATGCACTCAAGTCTTTAAGTTAACTATGAGTTAACTATGAGTTGTCTCCAACTTGTCTATAAATTCCCCATTCCCCAATAGTTTAGAGTGAATCTACAATTTGATTTTTGACCAATTTGGTTTTGGTCTGAGAATTCGCGCTCGCTTACTAAGCCGAATCTACCCGTTTGAAGCGTTCCTCAGCAACGGGAAACAGTTAATTGAGCGAGAGGTACGGGAGGTGAAAAAGAAAGAAGTTACTCGCGAAAATGGCAAATCTGTGGTCAAATTCTCGCCCGGTGATGTCAAACGAGTTAAGCGTAACCGTTCGCGCGACGCTTTCAAACTTAGACTGGGCATGGGAACTGTCCTCGAGCAATCCGGTGACAAGTTAGTTGAGAAAGGAGCCGGGAGCGCCCTTTGTCGAATGAACTTCTGGCAACACGTCATCACAAAAATTGAGGTTGATGGGCGGTTGCCGGACAATCCCATCGGCAACGAGATTGCTCTGTATAAGGAAAAGCTCAAAAAAAATGTTGACGGTTCAGGTAAGCAACTGCTCAATGGCAAACACTTGCAAAATAAGCTGATGTCTAAAGTTGCAAATATGTTGTTTCGGGAATTAACCAGAGTGATCGCAAATCATGAATAAAGATTATCCAGTCCGACTTTCTATACAAAAATTAAGTCAAGAAACAGATGATTACGATCCAACAGATGATTATGATCCAACAGATGATTATGATGCCAACGAACCTAAATATTGCCCAAGATGTAGACAATATTCTGTTTTCTGGGGAAGTTTTGATGAGGTTTGGTGCTGCCAAAACTGTGATGAATTTTGATTGATTCAGAACCAAGGGGGATGAGTATCCCTAGTCGTCCCCCCCCCAATTTATGCAAATTTCCCATTCCCCAATTGTCTAGAGTGAATCCCCACGCGAGACTACACTTGTCTTATAAGGAGTGACAGCCGTGCTGGGAGAACTGCCCATAAGTTATTTGTA
>NZ_JAVRBY020000119.1:0-10947 GCF_034531035.1 Nostoc sp. DedQUE02
AAATCTCCCCCCCTGCAACGCCAGCACCCCCTGCCTCCCCTGCCTGCCTAAATTCATCCCTCTGTTCTGCAACGCCAGGTTTTTTCCCCATTCCCCATTCCCCATTCCCAATTATCAAGAGTCTGGCAATTGTGGAGGTTCAGCGTTAAACCATTTTTGATAAATTTGCTTGTAAGTGCCATTGGATAACAAAGTCGCTATAGCTTTGTTAATTTCATCCAGATGGGGGGAATCCTTGGGGGTAGCAATTCCGTAGTATTCTTTAGTGAGAAGGTCGGCAACAACTCTGATGCCTTGGAGTTTGCCATTTTTAATCGCATACAAAGTAGCAAAAGCATCGCTAACAACAGCATCAACGTTGCCATTGAGCAAGTCTTGGAAAAATTCTGGCCCAGAATTAAAAGTACTAATTTTGGCGTTGGGGATGGTTTTAGCAAAATCGGCTCCAGTTGAACCGATTTGGACAGCAATTTTTTTACCTTTAAGACTATTGAAGTCTTTAATATTTTGGTTATCTTCGCGGACAGCGATCGCAAGTCCGGCTTTAAAATAAGGTCGTGAAAAAGCAATTGTTTTCAGGCGTTCGGCGGTAATCGTGATTCCGCTAATTGCTGCATCAACTCTTTTAGCTTGCAAAGTCGAGATCATGCCATCAAAGGGCAAACTTTCAAACTGGACTGCAAAACCTGCTACCTTTGCGATGCCTGCGGCGGGCGACGCCAACGCATTCATCAAATCAATATCAAAACCTTCTAACTTACCATCAGCCTTTTGAAATTCAAAAGGGACAAAGGTGGGGTCTGTGGCTACCTTGAGAGATTTAGCATCTGGCTTAGTAGTGGGATATAAACTCTGACAGCCAATAATCAGTAGCAAGCAGCCTAAGCTGAGAATTAGCTGCTGCCACTTGAAGTTAATTAATTTCACTATAGTAATTTTGTTCTAGTAATTAATATTTACGATACTTGTGATGATGTTATAAGAAATAATACATCCGTATGACTTTTCGCTAATTGCCTTTTTGTGTGTTCTGTATTCTGACTCCCAATTTTGAATTCCTTATGGCTTCTACCACTTCTAGTTATCGAATTACTGATTTGTTCGCCGAACGGGCTAGAAATTTGACACCACCAACTTATGGTACAGAGTTAACCAAAATCATCAGCGTCAGCTTTGCTTATGGTCTAGCTGACCCAATTCTCTTTCCCCATGCTGATTTGGCTGCCGCAAGTGCTGCTGTGCTGGCAGAAGAGGCTCCGATCGCTCTCAATTACGGTCCACCCTCAGCCCAATTGTATGAGCAAATTATCCTCCGCTTGCAGGCTAAAGGAATCGCTGCTGATCGCGATCGCTTGATTGTTGGTTACGGTTCTGGTCAGATTCTCGGCTTGCTACCAGATGTATTTGTTGAACCTGGTGATGTGGTAATTGTGGAAGGCCCAACCTTTTTGGGAGTAGTTAATAGATTTGTTCAGGCTGGCGCACACCTAATTACCATTCCTGTAGATGAAATGGGAATGGATGTAGATGCCCTAGAAGAAACTTTGAGCGATTTAAAAAAACAGGACATTCGACCCCGGTTTATTTACACTATCCCCACTTTTCATAATCCCACGGGCGCTACTATGCCGTTATTTCGCCGCCAAAAGCTGGTAGCATTAGCGGCTGAGTATGGCGTTTTAGTGGTAGAAGATGATGCTTATAGCGATTTGCGCTTCCAAGGGGAAATAGTGCCCTCCCTAGCAAGCCTTGACAAGGAAGGGTGGGTTTTATACGTGAGTACCTTCTCGAAAATTATTGCGCCTGGTATCCGCTTGGGCTGGGCTTGTGGCGATCCAGCAATTATTGAGCGGTTGGCAATGTTCAAAAGTGAGGGGCCTGTGGGGCCATTTGTCAGCCATGTGCTTGCCCGCTACTGTGCTACTGGCAAATTAGACTATCACATTCAGGAGCTAATTGCTTGTTACAACCATAAGTGTAATTTGTTGTTAGAAGCGATCGCTCAAGAGTTTCCCAGTGATATAGTTGCTTTGCGACCAGATGGCGGCTTTTTCGTTTGGTGTAAATTGCCACCAGATATCAGCGCCAAAGCACTCCTAACTGCTGCCAATGAACACGGTATCAGCTTTCTGCCAGGGACTCGCTGTTATGCTAGTGGCCAGGGAGATGATGCCATCAGATTAGCTTTTAGCTTTCAAACAACGGAGAAGATTGTTGAGGGAATCGCAACTTTGGGAGCAGTGTTGAGGGGATGGCGGTAATTCTTTAGGGGCAGGGGGCAGGGGGCAGGTGGTCACTGAATCTCGACTTCGCTCGATTTCCGCGTAGCCGAAGTGGGGCAGGGGAAGCAGGGGAAGCAGGGGAAGCAGAGGAGGCAGGAGGAACAAATTATGCTTTTATTTGACCCTAGATGTTTTGAAGCTACTGAACTCTCTTACCCTGCGGGAAGCTGACGCAACAGTGGGGATTTAAAACGTCCCTGATTGGTAGCGACAGTAGATGGCAAAGGCGATCTGTCTCTTGCCTTCCTCGATAAATTTTGTAAACTTTAAAAAATTTGTTCTAAACGTTGGAAATCGCGCTGAACTTCATACCAGAGACTTTTATTATGAGGGTCTGTTTTCAAAGCTTTTTTGAGATAAATTCTGGCTTTGAGTAGTTGTTTTTCTGAAATTAGCGCTCGTCCCCAAATTTGATAGGCGATCGCTAGCCATTGACGGACTTCTGCATCTGTTGACAACCGATCTGCTAAAGCTTCCGCCAGGGCGATCGCTTGCGGAAATCGTTTTTCTTGCAAAAATCGCTGCAATTGCTCATAAGTCTTCCACTTCAGCCGTTCTTCTATTTCCAACAGATTAGGCGGCTTTGGTTTCCCTAGTTCTTGGCTTGTCACCGTTGTTACTGGTGTTTTCTGCCTATGCGTTGCCTTAGCGTCATCACGCCCACCAGATGTTGATACCTGAGTTGAATGTGCCACAGTTTCCTCTGGTAGTACCACTGTCATCAGGAGTTTGTACGCTTCTGTCAAGGCAATAAATTTATCTTTGGCTTTGTTGTCATCTGGGTTGATATCGGGATGATATTGCTGCGCCAGTCGTCGGTAAGACGCTTTGATGTCAGCAAAAGAAGCTCCCGATCTTAAACCTAGTAAACGGTAGCAATCTCCAAGATCCATCTTGAGCTATCAGCTATCGAATATTTAGCTATTGGCTATTATCTGTCAGTATCAGCTTCAAGCCCGGACTATTAATGATAAGGGCTAATTTTCTATTTTAAAGTTCAATGTTGACAGTTTGTTCATAAAAGGGCATTGGGCATTGGGTATGGGGAAAGGGAAAGGGGTAAGGGGAAAAGGGGAAAGATTAAATTTATTCCTTTTCCCTTTAACCTAGTTGGTGAGCTTGCCGAACCATAACCTTTCTCCCTGCCCCCTGCCTCCTCTGCTCCCCTGCCCCTACTGACCTATTACAGAGGTTCGTTCTTCAATCACACGGTCAATTAAACCGTATTCTTTTGCCTCTTCGGCAGACATGAAAAAGTCACGATCCATATCTTTTTCAATTTTTTCTATGGTCTGACCTGTCTTATCGGCATAAATGCCATTGAGCTGGTGACGAATCCGCAGAATCTCTCTAGCTTCAATTTCGATATCGGTTGCTTGTCCACGGGTACCACCTGAAGGCTGGTGAATCATAATCCGTGAGTGAGGCAATGCTAGGCGTTTGCCTTTGGTGCCAGCAGCCAGCAGGAAAGACCCCATTGAAGCAGCTAATCCCACGCAAATAGTTACTACATCTGATTTAATATGTTGCATGGTGTCAAAAATAGCCATGCCAGATGTAACCATTCCACCGGGAGAATTGATGTATAAATAAATGTCTTTACCTGGATCGTCTGAGTCCAGATACAGCATTACAGCGATAATTTGATTGGCAATTTCATCATCAATATCACGCCCCAAGAATATAATCCTTTCCCGGTAAAGGCGATCGTAGATGCTAATCCAATCTGTATATTGTCCACCCGGCATCCGGTAAGGAACTTTAGGAACGCCTATAGGCATAATTTACTCCGTTTGTAATAATTTGGGGCAGTTGGAGAGTTAGGAATAACTGATAACTCCTAACTTAATAACTCAGCACTCAGCACTCAGCACTCAGCACTCACTAGAGGACACTGGCAGGAAGTGGAGGATTGGCGAGTTCTTCTTTCTCAAAAACCCGGTCAATTAAACCGTATTCCTTCGCTTCATAGGGTGTTAAATATAACAAGCGATCCATGTCTTTAGTAATTTTTTCTGGAGCCTGTCCAGTGGTGCGATGTAAGATATCAACTAAGGCCCCTTTATTTACCAAAACTTCCCTGGCGCGAATTTGAATATCCGTTGCTTGACCTTGGGCGTAGCTCTTGGGCTGATGCAGGATAATCGAGGAATGAGGCAAACTAGCGCGACAACCTTTTGTACCAGCACTGAGTAGCATCGCTGACATTCCCATCGCGGAACCAACGCAGATGGTGTGGATAGGAGGCTTGATATATTTCATGGTGTCATATATGGCGAAGGCTTCGGTTTCAAAGCCAATGGGTTCGCCACTGTAACCGGAAGTGCCGGTGGAGTTGATATAGATTTTAATCGGTTTTTCGGGGTCGTCGGATTGCAAGAACAGCAATTGGGCCACGATTAATTCCGTAACAGCAGGCACCAGTGGCATCCCAATATAGACGATTCGCTCCTTCAATAAAAGGGAAGGTAAATCTGGCGGTGGTGTTCGGTAAAAGTTATCGCCGTAATATGGGGCTTGAACAGCCTTAATTGGGGAATTGTCCATAGCAACTGATCGCCTGAAACTATGCCGTTAACTGTAATACATCCTAGCGCGATGCTCACCTTCCTTAAGGTGCGGATTTCTCCCTAATGCTAAAGGTGGCTTCGCATCTGCCAATGCTTGGCTTCTAAGATATTCTGATTATATTAATGTATTTGTGTTGGATAAGTTTTCCGTAGAGCTAAAGTGGTGCTTTGAAGTTATTTTTTAGTATGTATATCCTGAATAGGGACTCTGAGTTATGAAGGTTAATTTGCAGCCTGCCTTGAATGATGGTAATTTGGACGCAAATCAACTGAACAGTCAACGTCAGTTGGGAATTTCGATTTCGGCGATCGCAGAGACTCAAGACCGCCATGTACCCCTGAATTTGTGTTTAATTCTCGATCATAGTGGTTCGATGAATGGGCGATCGCTAGAAACGGTGAAAAAAGCCGCGAATCGTTTGGTAGATAGGCTCAACCCTGGCGATCGTCTCAGTGTGGTAGTTTTCGATCACCGTGCCAAAGTCTTAGTATCCAATCAAAGTGTGGAAAATCCAGAGAAAATAAAACAGCAAATCAATCGCCTCGCCGCCGATGGGGGAACTGCGATTGATGAAGGGTTGCGTTTGGGGATTGAGGAGTTGGCGAAGGGCAAAAAAGATACTGTTTCCCAAGCTTTTTTATTAACCGACGGGGAAAATGAACACGGTGATAACAATCGCTGTTTGAAATTTGCTCAATTGGCTGCTAGCTATAATTTAACTTTAAATACTTTGGGATTTGGTGACAACTGGAACCAAGATGTTTTAGAAAAAATTGCTGATGCTGGCTTAGGTACTTTATCTTATATTCAAAAACCCGAACAGGCAGCCGAAGAGTTTAATCGCCTGTTTAGCCGCGTTCAAACTGTGGGATTGACTAATGCTTATCTATTATTCTCCCTGATGCCCAATGTCCGGTTAGCGGAACTTAAACCCATCGCCCAAGTTTCCCCAGACACAATCGAGTTACCACTGCAACAAGAAGCTGATGGACGTTTCGCTGTGCGGTTGGGAGATTTAATGAAAGATGCAGAACGAGTAATCTTAGCTAATATTTATTTGGGACAATTGCCAACAGGTGAACAAGCGATCGCTAATGTGCAAGTCCGCTACGACGATCCAGCCGCCAACAAAGTAGGTTTAGTTACACCAAATATCCCAGTTTATGCCCATGTAGTCAAAAATTACCAAGCAGACCCGAATCCCCAGGTGCAACAATCTATTTTAGCATTAGCGAAGTATCGCCAAACCCAGCTAGCCGAGACGAAATTACAACAGGGCGATCGTTCTGGTGCGGCGACAATGTTACAAACGGCTGCGAAAACTGCCTTGCAAATGGGAGATACTAATGCAGCGACGGTGTTGCAAACTTCTGCCACCCAGCTACAATCTGGACAAGATTTATCCGAAAGCGATCGCAAGAAAACCAGAATTGTCTCCAAAACAGTTTTGCAAGATACTCCTCCCCAGTAAACTCAGGTTTAGATGAAAGTTAAATTGCTCTCGGCGTTAAATGACAATAATGTTGATCTGGCTCAAACAAGTAGCCAACGTCAATTGGCAATTACAATTTCGGCAATCGCTAGTGAGTCCGATCGAAATCTCCCCCTTAATCTCTGCTTGATTTTGGATAGAAGTGGTTCCATGCATGGACATCCAATTAAAATGGCGATCCAGGCGGTGGAAGGATTAATCGATCGGTTGAAAGTAGGCGATCGCATCTCGGTTGTAGCTTTTTCTGGCACTGCGGAAGTCATTATCCCCAACCAAGCGATTGAAGACCCCGAAAGCATCAAATCTCAAATAAAAAGCAAACTGACTGCTAGCGGCGGCACTGCGATCGCTGATGGTTTGGAATTGGGAATTACAGAACTGATGAAGGGCACAAGGGGCGCTGTTTCCCAGGCGTTTCTGCTGACGGATGGGCATGGTGAAAGCGGTTTGCGGATTTGGAAGTGGGATATAGGGCGAGATGACAATAAGCGCTGTCTGAAACTGGCGCAAAAGGCTGCCAAGCTGAACCTAACTATCAACACTTTCGGATTTGGCAATAGCTGGAATCAGGATTTGCTGGAAAAAATTGCCGATGTCGGTGGTGGGACTTTAGCTTATATTGAACGTCCCGAACAAGCGGTGGATCAGTTTAGCCGACTGTTTGGACGGATTCAGTCTATTGGGCTAACTAATGCCCACTTGCTGTTATCTTTAGTGCCCAATGTCCGACTAGCGGAATTGAAACCCATTGCCCAAGTTGCCCCAGACACAATCGAGTTACCAGTAGAACCCGAAGCTGATGGAGGTTTCGCTGTGCGTTTGGGAGATTTGATGCAGGATGTAGAACGGGTAGTTTTGGCGAACATTTATCTGGGACAATTGCCAGAAGGGAAACAAGCGATCGGGCATCTGCAAGTTCGTTATGATGACCCGTTGGTTAACGAAGAAGGTTTACTATCGCCCTTGATGCCGGTGTATGCAGATGTAGTGCGAGCGTATCAACCGACATCTAATCCCCAGGTGCAACATTCTATTTTAGCATTAGCGAAGTATCGCCAAACCCAGTTAGCCGAAGCGAAATTGCAACAAGGCGATCGCACTGGTGCAGCCACGATGCTGCAAACAGCTGCTAAAACCGCTTTACAAATAGGAGATAAAGGTGCAGCAACAGTGTTGCAAACCTCCGCCACTCGCTTGCAAGCTGGGGAAAAACTTTCGGAAGCTGACTTGAAGAAAACTAGGATTGTATCTAAAACCGTTTTACAGGAATAGTAGAAATTTAGCGTTATTGATTAACGATGAGCCTGTAGAGTATTTTCAATTTAAAAATGGGCATATTAAATTCTAGTGGATATTCAGAAAAAATCCGTTTAATAACTGTTAGCTAACAATGCCAAGCAGGTCAGCACATGAAGTTGTACGACAGAGACTACACGATACTCACCTCTGACGAAGAGGCAGAATTTCGCTCACTCAAGGAGCAAGAAGTCGTTATCCCCAAAATCAGAAATTCGCTTTTTCATAAGTACCCTAAAGCTGCACGCCACTATATCAGCCTGTTTCCAAACAACTACATGGACTTTGTTGATCTTCAAGATCGTGTAGGACTCAATAATAAACTTACTTGCTTCCAACAAATGCTTGAGTCGGAAGATGTCGATGAACGCAGTATTTTAAAATTCATTAGTGAACATCGCGCTTACTTCATCATTGGCTCACTTCTTAGTAAGTATTTTCATTTTGGTCACCATGCAACTTATCTTTTCCCTGAGTTTCAGCTCGGCAATTCTTATCGATCCGACTACTTAATTATTGGTCAGAGTTCAGGCGGCCATGAGTTTGTCTTTGTTGAACTTGAAGCCCCCAAAGGTAGGATCACGACTGCTGAGGGCGACCTTGGAGAAGTGTTTCGCAAAGGCATAAAGCAATTACGTGACTGGCGACGTTGGCTGGATAGTTATTATTCTTCACTCAAAGAGACATTTGATAAATCAAGACGAGCTGAAGTTGCACTACCTGATGAGTTCGTCACAATGGATAGGTCACGGTTCCATTTCGTCGTCATTGCTGGCAAACGTACTCATTTCACCAACAAGACTTACGAAATTGGGCGCGAAGAACGTATGGACACAAACATTTTGCTATTACATTACGACAACCTTATTGACACTGCTGCTGATGTAATCGGTAGACAAACCTATTAAATCCTGGCTAACAAGTCGATAAAGCGGATGCTTGAAAGACTATTCGAAAGGTTAGACATCGGGCAACAACGGTAAATGTTAGTAAGCATGTAGAGTGAGTGGGCAAAACGCCTACTCTAAAAGCTTCTAGCGTTGGCGTAGCCCGTCGTAGACATCGCTATCAACCCAACTCAATATCAATTTTTTCCTTTGATCTTCTGCGCTACGAAACCCGGCAGATCGGTACTGTCAACCGCAAAAACGAAAAACTTGTTTGGGTTGTCAACACTTGTCGAATGGTAAGTATCTGGTGCTAAAGTACCAAGAAAATCGTTGTCATTGGCGATGAATAATGTATGCTTTTCCACTCCGTCGATCTTCACATCTTTTCCGAAAGCCAAACCTTCAAGCTTGGCAGGAATGTCCTCTTCTTTGATGCCGTATTGAGTTAATGCAGCTACCACATCAAGGAATAAGGTCTTGCTTACTGCCTTACCAACAAGGTTGCTTTCCCCGGTGATATTGCTTACTTCTTGAGCATTCGTCAAATCGATCCGATAGATTTTCTTGAAGGCAGCCTTGGAGCCGTCGCCAAACCCCTTGCCATCGCGTTCATCTACTAGGAATTGGCGATCGCTAATCGCCAAAATCTCGCTGACGGTGGGATATTTCGGTTTAGACGAAGTGCCAATATTATCTAGTTGATAAGCGTATTCCTGGGTAGCACCTGTGGCGATGTCAATCTTGACGATTCTGGTATAAGCACCATCAGTACCCCCGTCTTGAAGCAAAGGACTTTGCAAAATACCAACTAGAGTCTTACCGTTGGGAGTAATTGCAAGTCCTTCCATACCTTTGTTCGTAACGCGGCCGGATGTGTTGCCACTAATCTCTGTATCACTAACGGGACTCAAGTTGCTGATTGCAAACTTGCGAGGTAGGTTAAAGGCGCTGATACGCCTACCTGTATTGCGGTTAAATTCATATATATAGGGGCCGTATTCATCCGAGATAAATATCTGCTCTCCACTATTGGATACACGCACCCCTTCAGGATCGAAACGCGCATTGTTGGGATATGTTGAGATTTGGCTGGGGTTGAAATTGTCTGAGCGTCCAGTGAAATAGTTTTTACTATTGGTATTTAAGGCTGGGACACCGCTAGGTACACCCAATCCCGCACCACTTCCGTAGTAAAGAGGCTTATTGCTTGATAACAGAGTTGTGTCAATTAAGCAAGGGGTAAGGGTGAAAGGCAACGCTGAACCAAGCTTGCTTGGTACAAGTTTCACTTTGATAGTTTGAAAGCGGTTGATATAGGATGCTGTATCACTTACAGCGTTGTTGTATGACACCGCATTTGGCCCCCGGTCTGGGATAGCAATAAAGGTGTTATTCCCAGCGTAGGCTAGTCCCGACCCTAAACCACCTAAGAGGTTTCCCGGAACGCCATTTTCCAGGGGAGCAGATGTTTCGGTGGAGCGATCGCCTATATTACCATCTAGGCTCCCAATTGCAATCAATTTAATCTCTGCATTTGCAGCAGGAGCCATTGCAAATAACACCAACAATGACAAAATGAGACTTTTGTTGAGCATATCAGTTCTATTGCTAAAAGACAGTATTTATTAAAAAATATTGTCAGTTTTTTTACTTTTTTAGTATCTATTAGCAGTAGTTAAGTAAAAGTTAAGCTTGTACCAATTCTTTGTGAAGCTGCATAGAATTTTACCCCTCCCCGCTTGCAAAAGAGGGGAAAATCCGATTCTCTCCTCGCTTGCGGGGAGGGTTAGGGTGGGGTTCTTTCCGCCTGCAACTTCATATTAAATTGGTATAACTTGCTTAACGCCCTCTACAACTGGCTTAACTCCAAGGCTTTTCATACCTCACTATAAATTGCCAGTGAACAATATCTAAATCATTAATTTCTAGCTTTTCTCGATAGTTCTGAGCCATAATATCAGAGTCATTGAAGAAAACTTCAAATCCCAATCGCTGAAAATCTGCTTCTTGAAAAATGCGATTTAACCGCAAAGGTGTGTAAAGAATTTGGCGATTATAGCGATTTTTGTGGTAATAATTTGCGCTATCAGTTAAATTAATAATACTATCGGTTAACCAATGAGATTTAGTGGCATCTAAATAGGCAATTTCTAAATCGCAGTAGATTGTTGGGAAAAAGCCATAAATCTTACCACCTGGTTTGAGAACCTGATAAAATTCCCGAATCATTTGGCGAAAAATTCTACAGAAGCTTGTTTACTTATGGGATTTTTACCTACCTTAACCAAATTTTTTTGATGTCGAGATTTGGTAAAGACAAAATCTTTGGACTTTCTTTCTTCTACTTTCAAATTCAATCGGAATTGGTAAAGCATTGGCCAAAGCTTCTAAACTTACTTTTTTAATCGATTGCAGC
>NZ_JAVRBY020000120.1:0-10923 GCF_034531035.1 Nostoc sp. DedQUE02
GCCCCCCAATTTATCGGGGGGTTGGGGGGATCAAAAGGCTGTGGCGCAACTCTAGAAGACTTGTGTGTACACCGTAGTTCTCCCAAAGGGAGAGGCTAGCGCCAAGGGAGAAGACCGGACTGCCGAACCATTCCAAATCAATGAAATGCTTACGCTGTATTCATTTTTAATTTTTAGTTTTTAATTTTTAATTCCGCCTTGCAGTACTAGGCAGTCACCACCGCACTTTTATAAACTTCTTCAGCCACTTTTGCTAAACGTTGCATAGCAGTGGCAATCTCCTCATCGCTGCCGGTAAGGCTGATGCGGAAGCATTGGTGTTTGTGCGCCCACTCTTCCTCTAAACCGGGGAAGAAGGTACTTCCTGGGACAATAATCAGACCTACTTGCTTAACTAGCTGGTAAAATTCCCAGTCACTCATGGGTAAATCCTGTAACCACAACCAAGCAAAAATTGCTCCTTCACCGCGATGGAGATACCAAGGTAAATCCTTGGGCATTGCTTGTTCTAGGCTGGTTTCTAAAACGGTAAATTTATTTTGGTAAAAAGGACGGATGACAGTGTGAGAAATTTCTACTAAAGCGCCAGAATTAATTGCAAGAGCTGCGATCGCTTGGCCGTAACGTGAAGAATGCAGACCAATATTTGCTTGAAAACACTCCAGTACTTCAATCCACTTCTCATCGCCAATGGCAATACCTACCCTTTCTCCTGGTAATCCTGCTTTTGATAAACTCATGCAGTGTAAGATATTGTCGCCAAACACTGGTGTCATTTCGGTAAAGTTCAATGCCGGGAAGGGAGGCGCATAAGCCGAGTCAATTAACACGGGCAGATTGTAAGGCGCAGCTAAAGCAGCAATCTTTTTCACCTCATCCTCAGTGAGGACATTACCAGTGGGATTACAAGGGCGAGAGAAGAGGATACAACCCGTATTTTCTGTAATCGACAGTTGGCTGAAGTCGGGACGATATTTAAATCGGTGGGCGGCTTCATCAATATCGAGAGTTGGTTTGTAAGCAGTTAACGCTTTTGGAACTAAGGAGAGACCGCCGTAACCTGTGTAGTCAGGGCTGAGGGGCAAAACGATTTGTTTTAACTCGCCGCTAGGGGTGTAGCCACCGTAGCTATTCACAGCGTAGAAGTAGAGGGTTTGACTGCCGGGTGTAATCAAGATATTGCGATCGCTCAAGTTTAACCCGTAGCGTTTGTTAAAGTCGTTAGCGATCGCTTCTACTAATGGTGCATAGCCTTGACTTGAGCCGTAACGGCAAACTACCTCACCATATTCTGGGCTAGCCAAAAGCTGTGCAGTGCAATCCCGCCATAATTGTTCTACCTCTGGCAAAATCAACGGATTACCAGCACTCAAATTAATAAACTGCTTCCCTGCACCCGCTCGTAATGTTTCGATAATATCCTTCATGATTGCTCTGACACCAGTCAGGTTGGACATTTGAGCGCCAATTTGAGTTAGGGCAGGGTTCATAAGTTGTAATAAAATATATTAATTGAGGGTGGACAAATTATTTGGGGTTCGCTGCTGACATCCAGTTTACATCGTTGTCAAAACAGCTGTTACCGCCTTTAACCAATCTAGCTAGAGAATGACATTTTAACAAAGGTAATAATATTTATCGTTCTAGCCGCGATCGTCCTTAGTAAATACGATGAAGTGATACAAAAGTGTATCATACGCTCAATGCCTATGAGGGAAGTGGGGACTGGGAGATAAGAAGAACAACCAATGCCTCATATCCTTAAAGCACTCTCCGATATAAACTCAAATAAGCCGATTGACAAAACTATACAGGAGCGCTGACATTGCAAGTTAAAGCAGCAGTAGCTTACAGTGCAGGTAAGCCGTTGACGATTGAAACCGTTCAACTATCGGGCCCGCAAGCCGGCGAAGTGTTGATTGAGATTAAAGCAAGCGGGGTCTGTCATACCGACGCTTTTACCTTATCTGGTGATGATCCCGAAGGTTTATTTCCGGCTATTTTGGGACACGAAGGTGCTGGTGTGGTAGTGGAAGTAGGGGCTGGGGTCACTAGTCTCAAACCAGGGGATCATGTGATTCCCCTATACACTCCCGAATGTCGCCAGTGCGAATATTGTCTGAGTTTCAAAACTAATCTCTGTCAAGCTATTCGCCAAACCCAAGGACGCGGTGTGATGCCTGATGGTACTAGTCGCTTTAGTCTTGATGGGCAAATGATTCATCATTACATGGGTACATCCACTTTTGCCAACTATACGGTGCTACCAGAAATCGCAGTGGCAAAAATTCGGGAAGATGCACCGTTTGATAAGGTTTGTTACATTGGCTGCGGTGTGACTACTGGTGTTGGGGCAGTTATTAATACTGCCAAGGTGGAACCGGGAGCAAATGTCGTTGTTTTCGGGTTGGGTGGTATTGGTTTAAATGTCATCCAAGCGGCGCGGATGGTAGGGGCAAATATGATTGTCGGGGTGGATATTAATCCCAACAAACGCGCTTTAGCCCAAAAGTTTGGTATGACACACTTTGTTAATCCCCAGGAAGTAGAGGGTGATTTAGTTCCCTATTTGGTTGATTTAACAAAAGGTGGTGCTGATTACAGTTTTGAATGTATCGGTAATGTCAAGATTATGCGTCAAGCATTAGAATGCTGCCATAAGGGTTGGGGTGTCAGTGTGATTATTGGGGTTGCTGGTGCTGGACAGGAAATCAGTACTCGTCCTTTTCAATTAGTAACTGGGCGCGTTTGGAAAGGTTCGGCATTCGGTGGCGCTAGAGGACGTACAGATGTGCCAAAAATTGTAGATTGGTATATGCAAGGCAAGATAAATATTGATGATTTAATTACCCATGTGATGCCAATTGAGCGAATTAATGATGCTTTTGAATTGATGCACAAAGGTGAATCAATTCGGAGTGTAGTGACTTTTTGAGGAAATTTTGAGCGATCGCTTTTATCCGGGTGAGCTTGCCACAGATGATTTAATGAATTGATACTCCTCAGTCAAAATTCACAAGTAGCAAAATTCGTTAACTTGATAATACTTCATCAAAGTATCGGTCAATTTCTGCCGTCAGAATCTCAAAGTCTACAGGCTTAGTCAAGTGGCATTTGAAACCAGCCTGAAGCGCAAGCTGCCGATCCTCCTGGCTACCGTAGCCAGTGAGTGCAATCAGAATTGAACGAGTAAATTTGGAATCTTTACTCAGTTCTTTTGCAACGGCGAATCCATCCATTTCGGGAAGTCCGATGTCACAAATAATCACTTGAGGCTCAAACTTCCTTGCGGTTTCTACCCCTAAAATTCCATTGTTGGCAATGGAAACCTCATGCCCAAAATGCTCAAGTACTGCTTGTAATGTTACGGCTGAATCGTCGTTATCTTCGATGACTAAAATCTTTAACGATTTTTTAGCCGTCTCTATAATCTCTTGGTCGTTATCCCAAGCTGTAACCTCTTCGCACATAGGGAGAGTGACTTTGAATTCTGCTCCCAAATTGATCCCTCTACTTGAGGCTTCAACATGACCACCATGAAGTTCGACAAGGCTTTTTACTACCGAGAGTCCTAAACCTAGCCCGCCCCTCGAACGATCTAAACTGCGATCGGCCTGGGTAAACGGCTCGAATAGTTCTGGTAAGATTGTCGGGTCTATTCCTATGCCTGAGTCTCTGACAGATAAGACCGCTACACTGCCTGAGCCATTTTCACCGGGAATAAATGAGACATCCACCCAAATCGTTCCATCTGGCTTGGAAAACTTTAAGGCATTATCAAGAAGGTTCCTAAAGACCTGGAAGAAACGAGTCGGGTCAACATAAGCCCACAGAGGCTTGTTTGGCAGGTCTTCTATTACGGTAAGATTCGATTTCTTTATTGCTTGTGCATAGTCATTAAGAATCTGGCGAACCAATTCCACTAGATTAAGCTTCTCAAGGTTTAATGAAATCTTCCCGTAGGTGATGGACGATACGTCAAGTAACTCATCAATCAATTTCGAGAGGTGCTTAATCTGGTGTTGCATCATTAAAACTGTTTCTCCGACTGAGCCAGTCTCGCCCAGCTTCAACTTGAGAAGCTGAACTCCGTTCGAGATGGGGGCAACGGGATTCCTCAACTCGTGAGCTAGCATTGCAATAAATTTGTCTTTAAGCGCGTTTTGGTTCGTAAGTTTTTGGAAAAGTTGAACGTTCGCGATCGCAACTGCTGTAGTGTCGGTCAAAATCTCAAGTAGTTCGATCTCTTCGGGTGTGGCTTGGTGTATTTTACTCCAGTAGGCTCCAATCGCACCCAATGGATCAGCAATCCGTATGGGAACCATTACTAAACTCTTGACAAAAGTCACTTTATATGCATCAATAGGAATTCGAGCATCCTGGTAAATGTCCTCAATCACGGCTGCTTTTTTATTGAGCATTGCCCAACCGGAGATGCAAGCCTTGAGCGGAAAACGCATACCTTTCCAAAGTGGCCCAATAGCGTTTTCATCTACATAGTGGCAACATTCACCATCCCGCAGTACAAAGGTTACTCCATCAGCATTAGTGAGATCGCGAGCAGCCAAACGCACAATCTCAATAATTTCCTCAATAGTCCTCACACTAGCCAAATCCTTCACTACCGAAAGCAGCCTGTTATAAGACGAAATATTATAGCTCTGACGTAAATTCTGTTCTTGAGGGATGGAGGTTTGTAATATATTTTTCATAGAAGACTCCGAATAAAGGGGATGTCTGTATAAAAACTTAGGTAAAGCGGGTAAGTATCTGCTGAAACCTAATCTTAATCGTAATTTTAACCTTGATTTTTGAGACGACAATAGACTTCTTGCATAAGTAGGGAAAAGGGGAAAGGTTAAAGGGGAAAGGTTTTTTTATTCCTTTTCCCTTTCCCCCTTACCCTTTTCCCGCCTCTTGCAAAAGTTACTTTTGCAAGAGGTCTAATCTTTTAACGCATTTTTTGCTTACTTATTTGCTTGTATAATTATTTTAACTTCTTAGCTAAGTATTCAGTATTGTGCGTAGGTATAAATGTTATCACACCTTTGATTTCAAAGGTGTAGGGGCGTACAGATGTACGAATAATTTGGGATCATTTATTTTTTGCCAATTTCTTAAGTAACTGCCACTGGTGTTGAATCATTTAATTTTTATTAAAAATATCTATAATTTGCAAAACAACAATTTTTGTTGCATGACTTTACATAAAAGGCATGACTCTATTGAGGTTTGTAAATAGTTTGTATTTCTGGAAGGAATATTCCTTTAGACTGAATTTCAACTGGAAAAATGCGGGAATAAACACAAATGCATTCGTTAAATATATTTTGTCACGAATCTGTAGTTGCTGTTTCCTTTGTAGCTTGTATTATTGGATTGGTGTTACTGTGGGACACTAAGCAGCAAAAAAATGATGATATGGAAGAAACAGAGCGGATTCTGTTTAGAATGAGCTTTAGTTACTGGCTGGTTTACTGTGTAGCTTTCGGCATAGAGAAAATGATTTTACCCGACTGGGAATCTCTAGTCATGACTTTGAAAATAACTACAGCTCTGTCATATTTTTTAACTTTTTCTTGTATCCTTAGTCTGCCGCTACACAAATTTGCAGTACATCGGGTTGAGGAATAGTTATTTGGGAATTGAGAATTGGGTATGAGGCATGGTTAAGATTTCATAGCGATCGCTAATGACGTTTCTAGTTGCTCTTGGGGCAAAGTGGTTAAAATAAACACTTCTTGTACCGTTTTTCCCTGTCGTGCGATGACTTTATAGCCGCCGCGAATCGGTACTGAGACGCGCAGTTGCATTTTTGGACAGTGACCTTTTGCCCGCCCAATCACTCCCGGTGTCACGGTTTGGATACCCTCGTGCTGACAAAGACGTTCTAAAATAGGGATAAGGCCAGAAAGGTGTGTTGAATGATTCCAGACCAGTCTGGCAGATTTTTGTGTTCGCGTAGCGTCTCGTAGAGAAGCCGTGCTGCCAGAATCTGCGGTAGGTTTGCCCATGATGATTAAGCTGCTTCTAGAGGTGCCATTGTCAAACCTGCTCGGCGCAGCTGCTGGTGATAGAGTTCCGCAGGTTCTTGAGGCCCAACCCAGACGATCGCTTGACCTTCATAGTGTATCTGATTAGTCAAGTCCCAAGCGCGATCGCCACTCATTCCCGGAATATATTTCATTAAACATTCAGCCACATGTGGGAATGTATTAAAATCGTCATTTAATACAATCACTTTGTAATTCGGATAAGTTTTACGGATAACTTGATTAGACCGTTCAGGAGCTATAGTTGGTGCTGTGGCCATCCCGTAAATATCTGCTGAAAGTGTCATAAGCATACAACTATTGGTCAATATAATTTTACAAAACTAGACTACAAGTAACTAGTTTAGTCCATTGTCTGGGGATTGGGGACTGGAAAATTAGGAGTTAAGAGCCAAGAGTTATATCAGGTTCGGTTAAACACTTGTAATATTTGTAGGTTTGGTTAAGGAACAAAACTCAACATTTGCTCTCTGTTCATGTTGGGTTTCACTGCCTTCAACCCAACCTACATTGATAAATTTTATTACTTGTAATCAACCGAACTTGATATTAGAGTTAGGTATTGTGTATTGGAAAGAATTTACATTCCTAATACCCAGTCTCCAATGCCCTATTTCCAATTATCCCAGTTTTCGTTAAAAATAGATGTATCTGGGAAGGCGGTAGGGTTGCCATTTTGTTGCAAAAGCCGTTTGAGTGCTTCTAGTTGTGGCTCTTGTTTAGGTAAGTCATCGACTAGTTGGTAAGGTGCGATCGCATTTTTGAGCGCAAAACTAGCCACAGTTCCCGCAGCTGCGCCAGATGACCATTCAAAGGAGTGTACCCGATAGGCAGCAGCAGCAATATGACTAGTAGCAATGCTTTTGCCACCTACTAGCAAATTGTCGATTTTTTGAGGAATCATTGCCCTCAGAGCAATTTGGAAGGGATAAGCTTGACCCGCACCGCGTCTTTCGCCTGGACGTTCTGTGTTTCCAGGGGCTTCTGGGGGACTATTTACCATACAAGGATGGAAATCTATGGCGTAGTGACCAATACCCACAGCATCAGGGAAGATGGTAGAACGAGTCCGTCGCATTGCTTTGTCTGGTGGAACTTTACCGTCAATTACTGATACTGCTTCCAAACCTGCAACTGCTGCTCGTAGCCTCCGATACATATCTGCTGGCAGAGTCTTGGGGTAATATTCATCATTGTAGTCACGGCGGGAAATATCAATTTCCCAGATACCAAAGCCTTGGGGTTGTCCCCAACTGGGGCGGCCAATGATGCGCCGTCCTTCTCGCATATAGGGATATTTCGATAAACCATGCACTGTCCCCATTGGAGAATTTAAACCCGAAACAAAGCGGTTATTGGGTTGCTGCTGCTTGACACCATCCCCTAGTTGAGAATCTGTAGTCCCAGCTACCAACCAGTAATAAAAAGAGAGGGCATTTTCCTCAGCCTTGCGGAGGGTTTCAGTTCGCAATCCTCCCATCCAACCCCCTGATTGTAATTGCCCTGTAGCTTCTAATTGTTGGCGCGTGTAAATTAGGTTATCCTGACTAGTTCCAGGGCGGTAGTCGTTACCCCAAGTCCAGTTTTGCATCGAGATATCCCCTGGTGTCGCCGCAGTAAAACTTACACCGCCGAATTTTGCTGGTTTACCTTTGTTTGGACTCCAAATGCGACGATAGGTAAAAACTAAATCAAAGTTAGCCAGTCGCGTTAATTCATAGCTGAAATATGGCGCATATTGTGAATAAAATGGGGGCATTGTCTGCGGTTGCGGTTCCTTGGTTGCCTCCATTGCAAAGGTGTAGGTAAAGCCTTGAGGGCAATATGGATCGTCGTTGGTGCTAGATGCAGAAGGTTCTAGGTAAGAACGGGCATCAATACCTAATCGATAGGGAACATCAGCAAGGGCAATGATTTCTCCAGTTTCGCTGGTGTCTATGACGTACCATTTAGGAGCATCCTCTTTGGTTGCCTTGGGGATGAAACGGAGAATAGTTTTAGTAAATCGAGATGAGTTTTCGTACCTATAAGAATCTTCAATGCTTTGAGATAAAGTAAAAGTATTCAGAGGTGGTGCGCCTTTTGACGGTTGATGTTGGATTGCGATCGCACCATTAATTATTTTGCCATCAGCAGCAATTTCCAAATCCTTAATTACTGTGTTGGGAAACCATTGCAGCTTTCCTTTGCCCTGCTTTTCAGCATCTTTAAGCATCTGGGTCAAAATAGCGTGAGCATCGCGGGGAAGAAAACAAGATTCACTTACCCAGCAATCACCAGGGTTAAGCTTACCGTATTTGCGCCCAATGCGGTTTCGCAATTCTAGGTAGCCGCGAGAATAGAATTTAAGAGCTCGCTGAGTTGGACGTTCGTCTAACGCAGATGTCCCTTGAGCAGAAATTTGTCCTCCCAGCCAGTCAGTAATTTCTGTAAGACAAACTGTTCGCCCTGCTAACAAACCCTCGTAAGCTGTCGCTACACCAGATAGTCCACCACCTACAACTAAAATCTCGCAATTAACAGTTTTGTCTGGGGTTCTGGGTGGCGCAGCGTTCGTCGGAGACGTTGGCGCAGCCATCGCTCTATCAAATGCAAGTAAACTAGATACCAAATTGAGACTGAGCAGCGATGTCAAGCTCAAAGCTATTTTGTGTCTATGCTTCATTGTTAAAAAACCGCTCCAAATCCTGTGTCACCTAGAAGGTAGCATCCAGCAAATGTTCATTACAAGCTTATTTAATTGGAGATTGGGCAAAACAATTCTTTAGGATTTATATCATGTCCTAATAATTAGTTATGATTTCCACAGTTATTGCACCCTACACGCCAGTCGCTTATAGGAAAATCTAAAATCTAAAATCCAAAATTGCTATGACTGACGAACAACAAACGACAATTCAAGGTATCTATGAAGTCTGTATCGGCATCCCAGAGCCAATTTCTGCAATTCAGTATTGGGAGCAATTTGGCTATCGTATTGGTGAAGTGGGTGAATTAACCGCAGATGTAGCCCATCAATTATATGGGGTAAATTCGTCTTTACGCTCAATTCGCCTTTACCACCAAAATGCAGATCATGGTTTGATTCGGCTAATGATTTGGCAAAATCCCACCCATGAAGGTTTGGGAATTGCGTCGATGAAAATTAAGGGAAATCGCTGGGCGACAAGCTTAACTGCGGATGTCTTAGGTATTTTAAATCATATAGAGGATGCAAAAGCCGCAGGTTTTCCTATTAGGCACTCTAACCCTTATTGGGAAGTCATCTACAACAAAGAGAGAAAAAGCCGTCCTTTCATTGAGCCAGCAGTTGGTGTGCGAGAAATGCTGCTACTGCAACCCTTAGCTCGACAGGTTTTATTTCAACGGTTTGGCTATACACTACCGCATTACGGACAAGTTAACCATAATGCTCCTCTCAAGACTAGTCAGTTTACTCATATAGGGATTATCGTTCAGGATGACAGCAAAGAAACTCTGAAGTTTTATGAAGACGTTTTGGGTTTGCTGCGTGTGCGTGATGGAGTCGAAACTAGCTATGAATCTTCGCCAGCAGGTAAAGATATTTTTGACCTTAACCCTGGTGAAAAGTTTATTGTCACTACTTTTGATGATCCCCGTTCTTCTAAGTCTGACCTGATGGCTGCACGTAGTGGTAGACTTTATGTCATTCGATTCCCAGAATCTATTAATTTAGAATCGCGCTTTGAGGCAGCTCAACCAGGTAGCTTGGGTATGTCTTTATACACTTATCGCGTTAAAGGAATACAGGAGTATTGCGATCGCATCAAGGCAAGTACTGCACAAAAAGTTACAGACATTATTAGTAATGAATTTGGCGAGACAAGTTTCTCTTTTCTCGCACCAGATGGCTATTTCTGGACTTTGTTAGAAGGTAGTTAAGAAGGAAGCAGGGGAGGTAGAGGGGCAGGGGGAGCAGGGGAGGTAGAGGGGCAGGGGAGGCAGGGGGAGCAGGGGAAGCAGGGGAGGAAGAACTATTGCCCATGCCCAATCCCCAATGCCCAATCTCCAATGCCCGCTAGTTTAAACTTGTTTATTTCCACCAATAGCCAGTTGTTTTTTGCTCTGTTTCAATTCTTTCCAAAGTGCTTTAATTTGTTCGTAAGCTTCTTCTTGAGACAGTTTTCCCCCTGTTTCTAGACAAGTAATGTAACTAATTTTTTGAGAAAATTCTTGGAGATTGGCATTAAACACTAAGTTTTCTGGCTGAAATTTACCATAATACCGACTACGTGGGTAAAGAAAGCTGTTTTTGTCTTGTGCGTTAGATTGTGTCATAAGTTTTCTCTCTGTAATTCTTAGTTAAATTTATAGACTATAACTTTTCTCTTTGTGTATATACATTGTAGAAAATTCCAATTCCCGAAGAAGTAAATATTTTGATTGAATCTTAGGATAAGACACAAAAAAAAGGTAATTCAGTGTGGAAAACACTGAAATTAGAAAGTCAAAGTTAATTTTGAATAAGTCAAAGTTCATTTTGCTTGCGGAAAACACCAAAATGAGTAAGTCAAAGTTAATTTTGAGTAATGCCGTTTCTTTGTGAAGCTGCGCCAAACTCTCTCAAACTCTTATCTTGGCGCTCTTGGCGTTCTTCTCTAACGAGACGCTGCGCGAAGGCGGTTCGTTAAAAAATTAAATGCATCTTCATACAGAATTGGTATAAGTCATATCATCTCCGCTTGATTACTTGATTAACTCCGAAGATCTCCACCCCGCCAAAGCTACGCTTTGTCTTCCCTCCCGAAGAGCGGCTACGGTGTACACACAAATCCTAAAAACCTAGCTTGATCAGGCTTGACTCATTCTCATACAAAGTATCGGAACGAGAGAAATAGCATTGTCAGTC
>NZ_JAVRBY020000121.1:0-10223 GCF_034531035.1 Nostoc sp. DedQUE02
ACACCTGCCGCTTGCGCTGCTGCCAGCACATTAGCACCGCCTTCTAGACGAAGACGCTGGTTGAACGGTGCTGCTGCACTCATCGATTCAGCAGTGTAAGTTTTGGGTAAAGCGGTGAGTTGTTCGATAACCACTTCCGGTTGAGCGCGAACGATCGCAGCAATGAGCGCTTCTGCATCGAATACATCTGCCTTCGCCAATTCCACACCTTGTTCGGCTAAAGTTTGTGCTTTTTCTAAAGAACGGGTCAATGCAACTACATCATGTCCTTTAGCCAGTAATTGTGCGATTAGCGTCCGACCGATTGCTCCCGTTGCCCCTGCAACCAAAATCTTCATTTATGAACCTCCCGGTGAAGTCTGTGAAAAATTTGTAGATTAGATGAGCATAGAATCGCTGCTTGTGACAATTTGAGTTTCAAACTTGAAATGGCGATCGCCCACTCAGCAAAGCACTTTTAAATTTAGCTATACCAAAGATCTTGGTTAAACTGAGTGTCAGACCTATAACAGTGCAGCGTTGATTGCATCCGTGTTAACGTAAACCTCTATTCGCGCAATTTTTCCCTCTTGAATGCGACGAATTTATGGGCCGAGTAGTCTGTTAACGCTCTTTTTGACATAATCGCTCCTCTCAGTTCTGCTACTGCCTAACTAGTAGTTCGCCAACCCAAAATTGCTGGGTGGAGGTCGGCAGGGGAGCAGGGGAGCAGAGGAGAGGCTTATACAAGTTCTTTCCCCTCTGCGCCTCTGCGCCTCTGCCCCTCTGCTGACCACAACGCAAAGTTGACTTGGCAGACTACTAGTCTCAATTGAATAATAAATGCTTATACAGTCAGAATCTCTGAAACACAACCAATTTTAGATGTGAAACTTGTCTTCTATATAGTTATGGGTATGAGCGAATTAATATTATGCAGTTAGCGATCAAAAATTTCTTTTTGCTATGCTGTACTAGCCTAACCTTCTCCTGACACAGATGCGATCGCCAACGGCATAGCCGACTTGAAAATTTTTAGCAAGCCAAGCATTGTTTAAGCTTTGTTACACAGTAACTTATAACACTATTAATTTTGACGATTTTGATATAGACTCTCTTTAATAAACTTAACCAACTCTGCCAAACATAAAAATTCAGAGATTTAGCTGCTGTCTGTTTAATGCAAAGAATAAATAAATAGCTTTAGAAACAATCTAAAATTTTTGTGACAAGATTTTTAAGTTTGCTCAAGTCAAATAAATAATACTTAAACTGAATAAAAATTATATCTAGGGCAATGAGAAATCTAAACTTGTTGAAATGGTTAAACATTGCCGTTACCAGTATAGCAATGTGCGCTGGGAATTGTGTGATGTCTACGACGGGCTGCGCCTACGCTCAAATCGCTCCAGATAGTACTCTACCGATTAATTCTAATATTCAAAAGATTGGCAACACTATCAAAATTCAAGGTGGAACCACTGCGGGAAGCAATTTATTCCACAGCTTCAGCGAGTTTTCTGTTCCCACTGGGACTATAGCTGATTTTAACAATAGTCTGAATATTCAAAATATTATTAGTCGAGTCACAGGTAAATCCATATCTGATATTGATGGATTGATTCATGCCAATGGTAGTGCAAACCTATTATTCATAAATCCGAATGGGATTATTTTTGGCCCAAATGCCAAACTGGATATTGGTGGTTCATTTGTGGGAAGTACAGCAAGTAGCATCAAGTTTGCTGATGGTTTTGAATTCAGCGCCAGAAATCCTGCAACTACTCCATTGTTAACTATCAGTGTACCTGTTGGGTTGCAGTTCAATGGTGGCGAAGGCAATATTGTTGTGGAAACAGCCGCTAGCTCATTACCTGCTATCCCATATACAGAAGTAGGTGATGCAGGGCAGTTACCATCTACAGCCCAGACTACCAATAGCTCAACTTCAGGGACAGTTGTCAGTGCTATCTCTGGGACACTAAATAATGACAACGATATCGATCTATACCAACTTTTTTTAAGAGCAGGGCAAAAATTCACAGCAACAACTGTGGGCGGTACTGATATAGATACTCAGTTGTTTTTGTTTGATGGCAATGGCTTAGGTCTAGTGATGAACGATGACGATTATACGGTTAACGATGAAACTCGACAATCAACATTGCCTTTAGGCGAACCCTTCATTGCCCCAATTTCAGGCAAGTATTACCTGGGCATTTCTAGTTATGAAAACAATCCGCGCAGTTCAAAGGGTGCAATATTTGAGTATGATAGCCCCATAGGTGCTGGTGCCGAATTTCCAATTAGTGGATGGGATGAAAATCTCGGTTCTGCTAGCGGAGCTTATACTATTACGCTTACCAACCAGATAGCTCCTACTCCCAGTCCATTGTTTGGGGTTCCACAAGGCAGAACCTTAGCGCTCATAGGTGGTAAGGTGACAGTTAATGGCGAAGAGGCCATTGCTCCCAATGGACGGGTGATTTTGGGAGGTGTAGATGGAGTAGGAACAGTCGGACTGAATTTGGTCAGTAATCGTTTACAGGTGGATTTTCCTAGTGAGATACCGCGAGCCGATATTTATTTAAATAATACTAATAGAGTAAACATTGTAACTGGTAGTAGTGGCAGCCTTAGCATTTATGGGCGGAATGTTGATATTGCTGGCAGCTATACTGGGCCGCCACTATTGGTGGATGCTCAGGACAGTATCCGATTTGGGGGTGACATCACTTCCTTACTTGATTCAAGTGATGGCGGAGCTATTACTTTAAAAGCAGGAAATAACATCTTTACACAGTCTGTAATATCTTCTTCAGAAGAGAAGAATGGGGGAGATATTACCCTAAAAGCAGGGAATAACATCTTTACACAGTCTGTAAAATCTTTTTCAGACGGGGGTGGTGATGGAGGAAATATTACCTTATCAGCAGGTGGCAACATCTCTGCTGACAGCAACTCTACAGAAGAACCTTTCATCGGCTCGTACTCTGGTTATGGAAATGCGGGAAATATTAATCTCTGGGCAGGTGGCAACATCTCGACCCAAACTATCTCTTCGTTCTCGCAGAGGACAAGTGATTACGTAGGAGGCAATGGGGGAAATATTACCTTATCAGCAGGTGGCAACATCTCTACTTCAGAGATAAACTCGTTCTCACGAATTAAGAATGGAGGAAATATTAACCTAAAAGCAGGAGGCAACATCTCTACTTTAGAAATAAGCTCCCACGGTATTAATGCAGGATCTGTTATTTTCTCGACCAATGGTAATATATCTACCTCAGATATCTCATCCTATGGAACTAATGGTAGTGGAGGAGCGATCGCTCTCACAAGTACTAATGGCATAATCAATCTAAATACTAGTTATGATGATGCTACCTCTGTTCAAGTGGATGCTTCTGGTGCTAGCGGTGGTAATATTAGCTTCATCAGCCCAATTGGAGCGTTAAACCTTAAAGATACTTTTATTGATAGCAGTGCTACACAAGGTAGTGGTGGTAACATCCAGGTTAATGCATCATCGGTTTTCTTTAATAATAGTGAGTTAACTACCACCACTAGAGGTATAGGAAAAGCTGGTGACATTTCCATCCTCTCTAATGGCTCAGTTTCACTCGATAAAAGCCGTTTATTTACTTCTTTGGAGGTAGAAGGAAGTGGTAAAGGAGGAGACATTGGCATTCAAGCGGCAGATATTTCTTTGAATAACTTCTCTTTCCTTGATACTGCTACCTTTGGTCAAGGAAATGCAGGTAATGTCTCCCTGGAAGTCGGTGATTTTATTAATCTAGATAATGGAAGTGCTATTTTTAGTATCACTACAAATCAAGGCGATGCGGGGAACGTCAGTTTAAAAGCTCTTGGTGCTGTTGAGCTTACTAAAGCTAGCAACATTAGCACTGCCGTAAATTCACTAGCCCAAGGTCAGGGTGGTAACATTAATATAGAAGCGCGATCGCTGTCTGTATTAGATGGCTCTCAATTAATTACCAGTACCTTGAGCAATGGTAAAGCAGGTGATATCACTGTCAATACAAAAGAAGGCATTATCATCTCTGGAGTTGACTTTGGTTTCATCCCAACTCAACTCAATGTCTCAGTTGGTAATCCCCCTCCCACAAATGAAGTGGAGCCAAATGACTCATCACAGCAAGCACAGCAGATAACTCAGTTTTTCTTAAATAGTAGCGATAATATTAATCCCAACGTTAGATTTTCCACTAGAATTCCCTATGCCTCTATTGCTAGTGAAGGTACAGCTATTGAAAATAGTGAGGGTAATGTTGAAAAGGAGTCTGACTTCTACTCCTTTGAAGTGAAAGCAGGCACTCGGGCGATATTTGCTTATCCTACTGATGAGGTGTATCTTAGGCTTTTAGATGGTAATGGAAATGAGTTGAAACTAAATAATGTTACTAAAACACTTAGCGATGGCTCTGAAAATTTTTATGATAAATATACTTTTACAGAGGCTGGCACTTACTTTATTAAGTTGCAACCAGATCTGCCATACACTATTCCATACACTCTCAACATCTCACTGGAAACACCAAATGTAACAACTAATGTTGACAATAGAATTCTTGCCAGTGGGCTATTTGCCAAAACTCAAGGTACGGGAGTCGCTGGGAACATCACAATTAACAGCCCACAGTTGACTATCCAAAATGGAGGCAATATCTCTGCAACTGCAACTCAAGCTGCTACCAGTACGGCACGAGGCGGTAATATTACAGTCAATTCCTCTCAATTAAATCTATTGGGCAATACTAGTGGCTTATTCGCACTCACACAAGGATCTGCACCTGCCGGGTCATTAAAGTTACAGCCCTATGAAAACGGGCAGAGCTTAACAGTCAATCTTCAAGATCAGGCACAAATATCTGCTTCCACGTCTGGTAGTGGACAGGGAGGTACTCTAACAGTGACTGCCCCTGAGTCTATTAATTTAAGTGGTAACGGGGCTCTGGCAGCTACAGCTGAAGCTACTAGTAGTGGACAAGCTGGAGATATACTTCTGGCAACAGAAAAACTCAATATTACCAACGGAATACAGGTGTCTGCGGCGACGAATTCTACTAACCCAGCAGCTAGTGGAGGCAAACTAACTGTGCAAGCGGCACAATTGAACCTGACAGATGGCAGCATTTTAGAAGCAGGGACAACAGGAGCAGCACCAGGGGGTAACTTGATAATTCAACCGAATAACAATGGACAAACCTTAGCAGTCAATTTCTCAGGCAAATCAAAGGCATCGGCTGCTACTTCTGGTGACGGAAAAGGAGGAACCCTGAGTGTGACTGCTCCGGGATCGATTACCCTGACTGGCGATGGTTCGCTGATTTCAGCAGAAACAACAGGTAGTGGTGCAGGTGGCGATTTGACCTTGCAAGCAGGAGATTTGACTGTTCGAGATGGGGCGCAATTGACAGTCAGCAGTACAAAAGGTGGCATCGCAGGCTCCTTAATTGTAGCAGCTGACTCCCTCGAACTCTACAACAATGCAAAAATCACTGCTGACACCACAGGCGGCGGAGGAAATATCTTTTTGCGTACTCCCTTGTTGCGATTACGGAATGGCAGTGCCATCACTACCAACGCCACTGGCAAAAACATCCCTGGTGGCAACATTGATATTGATGCCAAACAAGGTTTTATTATTGCTGTTCCCCAAGAAAATAGTGATATCAGCGCTAATTCCAAAGATTTTCGTGGTGGTAATGTTACTATCAATGCTCAAGCGATTTTTGGCATTCAGCCTCAAAATGCACCCACCCCAAACAGCGATATTACTGCCACTGGTAAAGATTCGTCTTCCAATGGAACAGTGCAAGTCAACACAGTCTTAGACCCCAATAACGGATTAGTACAATTGCCAGTCAATTTTGTAGATCGATCTGGTTTGATTGCTCAAGGTTGTCCTGCAAATAAAGGCAATTCATTTACCATCACCGGACGCGGCGGTTTGCCACCTCTACCAACACAAGCACTTGCCACTAATCAAACTGCAACTGTTGATTGGGTAACATTGAATCCTCAAGAACAAAAAAGCACAAATGTACGCGATAATTCACATTTAAGAAGGGGTTTGGCCCACAAAAACCGTCAATTAGAAGTTGAGCAAGTTAGCCCGACGATTGTGGAAGCTACTGGTTGGGTAATAAATAAATCTGGCGTAGTGGAGTTAACAGCTGCACCCATAGCTACACAAACAAATGCTTTTGGCTCTGCGTTAGCGAAGCTCGCCGTTCGCGGAGCGTCTCGTAGAGAAGGCATCGCAGCTTGTCCATCCCAAACTGCTGCTATTCAAAAATAATGGAAGTTGCTTTTCTCTGACCTGAAGATTGGGAGAAGTTCAAACAATACTAATTTTCTAAATCCGACAACAGATTCAAACCCTTAAACCTAGACTGAGACTGACTTTCTTAATTACGAATTCCGAATTTGTATGATAGTTCGTTTAACCAACTTTCAAGTTGTAAATACAAACGATAACTAAAAACTTCTTTTTTGGGATCGATACGGGACAGTAGTGTAAAAGCACGATTATAAGCAGTCAGCGCACAATTACAATCACCCCAAAGATAATAAGTTCTACCGCATTCAGCCCAAATGTAAGCTTCTAGTTGACCAAAAAGTAACGCTATCTCAAAATTCTCAATTGCCTCTTTGTATTGCCCCAAGTCACGTAAGGTAATGCCGCGATTAATCCTAGCTCGAACATAGCTAGGATTTAAATCAATTGCCCGGTCGTAGTCCGCGATCGCTGCTGCTAAGTCTCCACAACAAACATAGTAATTAGCTCGATTGTTGTAAGCAGCTACTAATTTAGGATTAAGCTTTAGAGCAGTATTATAGTCACAAAATGCTTTTTGCTTTTCGCCACTCTTAAAATAGATTAGACCCCGGTTGTTGTAATCGATAGCATTATTAAAACTACGGTCAATTAGTTTGTTCAACAATGCGATCGCTTCACTATATTGTCCTTGTTGAGCGAATTTCAAAGCATTAGAGCGTAAAGAAATTTTATTAAAAACTAAATCGCTGCTGACTTTTGGAGCGTACTCAATGGTATTAATTGTAGTAGCGATCGCAATTTCACGAGAATCATTTTGCTGGGTTTTAGAGGCTAGAGTTGGCATATATTTATCTTGATGATGTGAAACTTTACTTCTATATAGCTATGGGTGGAAGGGAATCAATATTATGCAGCTAGTGCTAAAAATAAGATGGTTTGATTTAAGAAGATTTGTAAAATCAACAATCGTGTTTGATTAATACCAAATCAAAGTATGATGAACATTAAAGTTTTAAACGCAAAGGAGTGCTGAGGTTCACGCAAAGGGACGCGGAGGTTTATCGTGACTTGCAAAAGACGCTTTTATTTTAAGAAGTGGTTAAGAAGAATTACAATAGCTGTTTTGGCTACTTTGTTAAGCGTTTGGGGAATTCCAACTCCTGCTTTTTCTCAATTTACTCAGACCCAACCAAATGCTCAATTGCTGGTTGAACAAGGTCGAAAACTCTACGAAACTGGACAGTTATCTGAAACTGTAACAGTTTTACAACAAGCAACAGATGCTTTTAATCTGCAAAAAGACGAACTAGGAAAGGCAATGGCGTTAAGCAATCTTTCGTTAGTCTTTCAGCAACTTGGACAGTGGAAAAAAGCAGAAGCTGCAATTACACAAAGCCTCAACCTTTTAAAAAATTCGCAACTCAACACTCAGAACTTTGCAATCATCTTGGCGCAAACTCTAGATATTCAAGGAAATCTGCAATTAGAACTAGGCAGAACCGAACAAGCTTTAGACTCATGGAAGCAATCTGCTAATACCTATGCTCAAGCAGGTGATGAAGTTGGTATCACCCGCAGTTTGATTAACCAAAGTATGGCAGAACAAGCATTAGGGCTTTACCGTCAAGCTCGCACCACCTTAGAAGAGTTACAACCCCGTCTTGAACAGCAACCAGATTCGCTTGTTAAAGCTATAGCTTTACGTAGCTTTGGTGATGTTTTGCAATTAGTCGGTGATTTAGAACCATCCTTTAAAATTTTACAACAAAGCCGAGACATCGCCAAAAAATTACAATCTCCTTCAGAAACCAGTGCTACGCTGCTGAGTTTAGGTAATACCGCACTTGCTTTAGGTAACAGCCAAATCTCGCAGCAAGATAGTATCAGTTTTGAAAACTACACTCCGTTACATTGTATAAATAGACCTGTCTCTACAGAATCTCTCAAATTTTATCAACAAGCAGCGCAATTCTATGAAGAAGCTGTCACCACCGCAACCTTACCACTCTCACAAATCCAAGCCCAACTTAATCATTTGAGTATATTGTTGAAACTTCAGCAATGGTCACAAGCGAAGGAATTATCTTCTGAAATTCAAGTAAAGCTAGCTAAAATTCCCCCAAGTCACACAGCAAATTACGCACAAATTAATTTTGCTCAGAAATTGGTGTGTCTGAAACAAGCTACCAACGCAGACATTCCTTCACTGAAAGAAATTGCTCAAATGTTAGCGACATCTGTACAGCAGGCTAAAAGCATGGATGATGAGCGTTCAGTTGCTTATGCTTTAGGCGCATTGGGTGGATTATATCTAGAAAATCAGGATATATCTAATGCTAAAAAACTGACACAAGAAGCTTTAATGGTAGCCCAAGCGATAAAAGCTGGGGATATAGGTTATTTGTGGCAATGGCAACTAGGGTACATACTTAGAATACAAGGAGATGTGACTGGAGCGATCGCTAACTACACTGAAGCGGTAAATACTCTCAAATATTTACGCAATGATTTAATTAGTCTCAATCCAGATGTACAGTTTTCCTTTCGGGATAATATAGAACCAGTTTACCGACAATTAGTTGATTTACTTTTGCAATCTTCATCTACAATTAGTTCAAAAAAAAGCATTAGTCAAAAAAATTTAAAGCAAGCTCGTGGCATACTTGAAACACTCCAACTAGCTGAACTAGAAAACTTCTTCCGAGAAGCTTGTTTAAAAGCCGTACCCGAACAAATTGATGAGGTAGTTGATAAAACGGATGGCACCGCAGCAGTAATTTATCCGATTATTTTGGCAGACCATCTAGACATTATTCTCAAATTACCAAATAAAACTGAATTATCTCATTACACAATTAATAAAAAATCTAGAGACGTTGAAAATATTTTAGAAAAACTGCAACAATATTTGAGAGAACCAGACAGGATAAACGATGTTAGAAAGTTATCGCAACAGGTTTATAGTTGGCTAATTCAACCTTTAGAAATTGAATTAGAAAAAATGAATATAAAAACCCTAGTGTTTGTACTAGATGGTGAATTACGAAATATTCCAATGGCGGTTTTATACGATGATAAACACCAAAAGTATTTAATTCAAAAATATGCTATATCCTTAGCTCCAGGTTTACAATTAATCGAACCAAAATCTTTACAAAAAGTGCAAATAAATGGATTAATTGCTGGGGTAAGTGAGCAACGCAAAATTGAAGGGCGTTCATTTGCTAAACTCAAGAATGTAGAAGTTGAATTACAACAAATTCAATCGGCTATACCTAGAAATGCAGAACTATTTAATCAAGCCTTTACCAAAATAAATTTACAGAATCAAATTAAAAAAATACCATATACAGTAGTTCACATAGCAACTCATGGCGAGTTTAGTTCTAATCCCAGTAAAACATTTATTTTAACTTGGGAACAACTCTTAAAAGCTAAGGATTTTGATAATTTAATTCGACTCAGTGGACAAAGAGAATCTAGCGCTATTGAACTACTTGTCTTAAGTGCTTGTGAAACTGCTCAAGGAGACAAACGAGCTACTTTAGGACTTGCTGGTATAGCAGTTCGTGCAGGCGCTCGGAGTACCTTAGCAACTTTGTGGGCGGTAGATGATAAATCTACTGCTCAATTTATGAGTAAGTTTTATCAAGAATTAGAAAATAGTAAAATAACTAAAGCTGAAGCTGTTCGTCGCGCTCAAATTCAGCTATTAACTGATTATGAAATTCCTTATTTATGGGCACCATACATTTTGGTCGGAAACTGGCTTTAAAAAGCACAAGGAACAATAGACTTCTTGCATAAGTTGGGAAAAGGTTAAGGGGGAAGGTGGGGCCCCCTTTGGGGATAAGGGGCAGGGGGAAAGGTTCTGTATTGTCTCCTTCCGCTTTAAGATGAACCCCTTTTTCCCCCTCTTGCAAAAAGCACTTTTGCC
>NZ_JAVRBY020000122.1:0-7897 GCF_034531035.1 Nostoc sp. DedQUE02
AAGGCGATTACGAAGCAAGCGGTGGCGGCTAGCAAGGTCGGAATCATGATTACGCCGAACCAACCGATGTAGATCCGGTTGTTGGTGCTGGTGATCCATTCGCAGAATCGATCCCATACATTGGCGCTTTGGCGCTGTTGTAAGGTTGTTGTCATTGTTTTATGAATGCGATTATTTGCAGATGAATTAGGTAGGTTTGACTACCTGTTACACATCTTAAAGAATTTATTGCGTTTTGTAAAGTACTTTCAGAAAAAATTTTCTCTTGGGATTTACGCACCCACAGAAAATCCCCAAACCTTTGAAAAACCGGGGAATTTGGGTGATATCACTTTGTATTTTAGACTTTCCTGCAAAACGCTACGCGTAGCTTGCTTCTCCAAAGGAGTGGGCTACGCTCAGTCGAACGATTTTGGATTGTGAAAAATGCACTTTATTCTTCAATTCGTTGCTGGCTGCTTGGATATGGACTCTATACCCACCTCTTGTAAAGGTGGACGCACAGATAAATAAACCAATGGCCCAAATAGCGGTATCAAGGCTATTAACCAGAACAACTGCGGATTTTTCCAACCGCGACGCGCCATATCATCCCCCAGCAATGCGGGAAATAATAGACAGAGTAAGCAAAAATCTAAACTCATCACATGGATGAAGCGGTTAGTTTGCCACTCTTGCACAAAATTGCCCCAATCTCCACCTCTTATACCGTAGGTAACTAGAATAACTGTGGCTACTGTCAATACGAAACCAGTTACACGAGAATCTAGTAATTTGAGCAAGATATTCTTTTTACCGACAAACTGATTATTTGGTTCTCTAAAGGCTAAGTACGGCAACAAGGCAAAAGCACCAACTCCGAAAGAGACAGTAGCAAACAGCCAAGCAGGTATTTTTTGTCCTCTACCATCAATAAAGACTACTGCGCTGTAAATAAGAGGCCAGATGCCCATGAGGTTAAATAGTGCTATGACTAACGGGTTTATGCCTTGCCACTGCCCAATAGAAAGGTTTTTAATTAACTCGAATGTACCAGGTTGCTCAGGAGGCGCGAGGAAAAAAGCATAGACAACAAATCCCAGCCACAGTAGACCAAAGGCAATTTTTCTAAGCATGAAAGATTTAAGTAGTATTAATTATTGATTTTGCCGTTACAAATCCGGCTATCTGCTTGCTATGGTATTGTTTGCTCGCCTAAAGGCGTAGCGGCTTGTTCCTAAAGATTAACCGCTAATTAAGGATTGAAATAACTGAAAGCTTCTGAGAGATAATCGGCAGCAGACGCTACTACTGCGATCGCACTTTCATAATCTAGGCGCGTTGGCCCCAAAACTCCCACACTTCCTACGGGTATCGAACCTCGGCGATAGTTAGAAGAAATCAAGGTGCAGGTGCGTATCGGTTCTAATGGATTTTCTGCGCCAATACGAACCGTTACCTTTGGTTTACCACCATCCTCTGGTTCTGGTTCCTCAAATATTAATCGCCACAGTTGGTCTTGTTCTTCTTCCAACAGGTGGATAATTGTTTGTACTTGCTGTAACTGGGAAAATTCTGGCTGGCGCAAAACTTCTGATACACCCCGAACCATAATTTGGGTTGTAGTCGGTGCAAGAGTGCGACGAGTCAATTCGGCAACTGAGTTTTTCAAAAATTCCCCGTAGCGTTGGAATTCTTGATCTAGTTCGCTCCAGTTGAGGTTAGCTAATTCCAACAGACTTCGCCCCCGCAAGTGGGTATTCAAAAAGTTAGAAACAATCTGTAACTCGCGATCGATTACTTCTGAATCTCGTTGTGTTTCTTCTGGTGTTGGCGACAAATCCATCAATTTGGAATGTGTCTCGTAACCATCAGTCACCACAATCAGCATGATCCGCCCAGCTTCAATTTGCACTAATTGCAGATGTCGCAATAGCGCTGTAGTCGTTTGCGGCATAGTAATCAAGCTAATGCAACCACTCAAGGTTGCTAAAATCTGCGCGGCTCCTTGCAGTAGGGTTTCTAAACTTCGATCTTGCCACTGTAGCTGCTTTTGCAATGCCATCTCTACTTCTCGCCCTAAAGTTTCCGTACCACTTTGTGGAAGCAAGCTACGCGTAGCGTCTGTTTGCGACACGCTGCGCGAACGCAGAGAAGGCGTAATTAGCTGGTCAACATAAATGCGATAGCCTGAATCTGAAGGTACACGTCCAGCAGAAGTATGTGGTTGGTAGAGCAATCCAGATTTTTCTAAAACACCCATGACATTACGAATTGTCGCCGAGCTTACACCCAGGTCGTACTCCTCAACCAAAGCCTTTGAACCAACTGGCTCTGCCGTAGCAATGTAGTGACGTACCGTTGCCCAAAGTATATGCTGTTGTCGATTTGTTAACTGAACTTCCATTATGGTATGTTTTGCTGAAGGCAAATTTTAATCAAACTCTCAAGAAATTTGGGGATTTAATCGAAAACAGAAAATATTAATAATTTATTAAGGTATCAAATTATATAATTATATTATGATAAGTATTTTTAAAGTTTATGTACAAAGCATTTTTTAAGATTAGGGTTGAACTAGCAGCTCAATTTTTTTGCAAAAGCTGCTAGTTATAATGTACCCTTGCGATGCTTTTTTCTAACCGTACTTTTGCATAAATTTCTGCTTGCAACAGTATTATTAGATACGTATTTTCTTCAGGGGCTACTACCGAACTGTAATTTAGAGCAATCCAACATTTTTGTGCAGATGTACTTGATGCCCAAATTTCAAACTTTCCGGCAAGCCTCTAAATCGATCTACTTCTATCTTTAGCATAGCAAAAGTTAGATGGAAGAGTAAGTTCCATCTGAATGATGTATCCGAGCAGAAGCTAATACTGCGGAATTGAAGGGTCTACTAATTGGGAATAGGCATCAATACCACCCGAAATATTTTGCACATTTGTAAAACCTTGAGCAATCAACCACTGGCACATTTGGGCAGAGCGGATGCCGTGGTGGCATAATACCAGGGTTTCGGCTTCGGGATTGAAGAGGGTAGGTACTTGATCTCCCCATTCGGCAAATTGACTTAAAGGTAGGTTAACAAAGCCCTCAATGCTAGCGATCGCCAATTCTTCTGGTTCACGCACATCTACTAGCTGAATACTTACATCACTAGAAGAAAGACGTTGCGCCAGTTCTTCTACACTAATTTGGTTCATGGGTTGACTAAAAGAATTCCCGATAAACAGTCCTAATCCTATTTATGGTGGCAGAAAATCTTTGCCTTTGCATGAGTATCCATTCTCAAGAGGGTTGATTAATTCTGCTAGGCTTTCTGCTTAAATGGCTGTAAATCGTCTTTTTTAATAGGTTTAATGTGAATAGGCAACGTTCATTTATCGGTTTTATCGTCGCTGGGGCGATCGCCCTGCTAGTAATTGCGATCGCAGGCTTTTACTGGTTTTTCGCTAAAAGTCCGGCTAACCTCATTGCTTCTAGCTCTGGGCCTGGTGCAGCCATATTCGTGTCGAAACTTTCTCCTGCAATGGTTTCATTATTGACCAATCCTGACCGTTTGCAGGCGTTGGAGCGCGAAGAAGAATTATCTAAACTCAAAACCAGTTTATTCGCCAAGAGTGGCATAGATTACAAACAAGACATTCAACCCTGGTTAGGGGACGAGATTACATTAGCTATTACCACCTTAGATATCGATCGCGATCCAGAAAACGGACAGCAGCCAGGATATCTGTTAGCATTAGCAACCAAGCAACCAGAGAAAAGCCGCGAGTTTGTCGAATTGTTGTTTTCTAAACGAGCCTTAGCTGGTGCAACCTTAGCTGTTGAACAATATAAAGGTGTAAAACTGATTTCTGACAATTCCCAGCCAGAACAAGACTTGCTTGCTGGTGCTGTTGTCGGTGAAAACTTTGTGTTGTTTGCCAACGATCCGAAAGTACTAAGAGATGCTATCAATAACGTCCAAGCGCCGGATCTGAATTTAACTAGCTCACCCGAATACCAAAAAGCTACCAAAGAACGACTCAAAGGGGGATTAGCTGTAGCTTTCTTGAATCTTCCCATCGTCGCAAAATGGCAAGGGTTAGAGTTACCAGAACAACTTTATAACAGTCAAATCATATCTTTAGTGTTGAATCCTAAAGGATTGCTGGCAGAAACCAGCATTTTGACTTCATCAGAAATTGTCCTTCCATCTGCACCGTTATCTAAACCTGTGGGAGCATTGCAGTATGTTCCAGCATCCGCAGGTTTAGCAATTTCCGGCTCGAATTTGAGTAATTTGGCTGACAGTGATTTAGCCAAACTCTGGAAACAAGCAACAGCAACTATATATGGTTCTGAAGAAGATGTGGTTTCTCGATTAGCAAAACCTTTGGCAGATGTTCAAAAACGCTGGGGTATAAATTTACCAGAGGATATTTTCAGTTGGGTACAAGGAGAATATGCCATAGCATTGTTACCTGGGAAAGAGCAAACAACTCCTCATTGGATTTTTGTAGTAGAAAAATCTGAGGATGTGGAAAAAGGTGTGGCTCGATTAGATGCGATCGCCTCAGCCAATGGACTCAGTATTAATTTCTTAACTCTGTCCAAGCAAAAAATCTCTGCTTGGACAGAGTTAACCACAGCAACAAAAAAAAGTGATGTCAAAGAAGGAGAATCTTTCAGCATTGAAGCAAAAGTGCGGGGATTGCATACAGCTTTAGGAAATTACGAAATTTTCACCTCTGACTTGGAGACGATCGATGAAATTCTCACAACCAAGGATAATTCGATAATTGACAATCCTAATTTCAAAGATAGTATCGCTGCAATTCCCCTACCAAACCAAGGTTATGTATATCTCGACTGGACAAAGAGCCAGAATTTGTTAGAGCGTCAAGTACCGATTCTCAAATTAGTGGAAGTTTTAGGTAAACCATTTTTTAACAACCTGCGATCGCTCACAGTCAGTAGTTATGGAACTGACACGCGATCGCTCAAAGGTGGCGTTTTCTTCAAACTCCATAAATAATTCGTTTTTCTAAGGTGTCTGTGACGAGGCGGCCGCCTACATATTCTTTGGAGAATGACAAAAAATAGAGTCAAGGTAGGCAGTAACGCCTACCTTGATATCTCCTAGTAGTTTTCCTAGCGCCGCTTCTTCTCAAAATTAGAATGCGCTTGCTGTGGGGCGGACAATTACTTCATTGATATCGACATCATCTGGCTGGGACACCGCATACAAGACGGCTCTTGCGATCGCATCTGGAGTCAGTGCGATTTTGCGAAATTCTTTCAAAGCGCCTTTTGCAGAATCATCCGTGATATCAGAGCCGAGTTCAGTCTCAACGACACCAGGGGATATTGTTGTCACGCGGATATTTTTCGATTCCTGACGCAGCCCTTCGGATATGGCCCAAACGGCATATTTTGTCGCGCAATAAACCGCACCGGTAGGCACCACCACATGTGCGCCGATAGAAGCAGTATTGATAAACTGACCGCCGCCTTGCGCTTCCATTATAGGCAAACCCGCAGCAATGCCATTCAACACGCCGTGGATGTTTACATTAATCATGGTATCCCACTCCTCAACTTTCAGGGCGTTCATCGGGGAAAGGGGCATAACACCTGCGTTGTTATAGATGACATCAACACGGCCAAACTTGTCTAGAGCAAAGTGAATGAACTTTTTCATATCCTCACGATTAGCGACATCCACCGCCTTGAATTCTGCTGTGCCGCCTTCCTTGTGGATATCCTCAACAATTTTTTCCAGTTTTTCCGTGCGTCGTGCGCCTAAAACAACTTTTGCGCCATTTTTAGCTAGCAATTTGGCTGTAGCTTCACCAATTCCGCTACTGGCTCCAGTGATGATAACAACTTTGTTTTCTACGTTTGTTTTGTCTTTCGTCATTGCCTTATCTTTTGACTGCTTTATTCGATGTGTTCATAATATGTCTGTAATCAAGAGTTTTAAATGCACAAAACTCGCGTTTTATTGCCTAATTCTCCAAAACAAGATTTTCTGAGTAGCAAAGATGTTTTACAATCATCAAAGAAAAATGATTAAATCACTCAGGAAGCCAGTATGGCAATTGAAATACTGAAGCATGGCGCGGCTGTCAATGAGTGTAAAGAACTGGCAGCATTATTAAAGAGGCACACCGACGGCAAGGGGAACGGTGTCCACAAAACAGATATAAATAAACTGGAATTTATGCGGGAATCTTCTACTTCTACCGCATTACACTGTGTTTATGAACCTATTCTTGGCATCGTCGTTCAGGGTAAAAAAGAAGCTTTATTGGGTGAGGAAACTTATCGTTATGGTGCGGCTCAATATCTTGTTGTCTCGGTTGATTTACCGCTCAGTGGATTTGTTATAGAGGCCACGCCAGACAAGCCCTATTTAGGATTCAAGCTGAATTTAGACGCACGGCAACTCTGTGACATTATTGCCCAAATTAGGCCAGCTACGCCTAAGAAAGAAAACTCTGTCAGAGGCTTGTTTGTAAGTAACGTTGATGCACCGTTGATCGATTGTGCCTTAAGACTGACGCGGCTTTTAGATACGCCACAAGATATCCCCATACTAGCGCCGATGATTATCCGCGAAATGTATTATCGCCTTTTAATCGGTGAACAAGGTGAAGCTGTCCGCCAGATTGCCACATCCGGTAGCAACATGCAGCGCATTGCCGAGGTGATAAAACTTATCAAGGCTGATTTTACAAAACCGATGCGGATTGAGGAGCTAGCTGGGCAAGCTAGTATGTCTCCTTCATCTTTCCATCACCATTTTAAGGAAGTAACATCAATGAGTCCGCTTCAATATCAAAAGCAATTAAGACTATTAGAAGCGCGTCGCTTGATGCTTGCCGAAAACTCCGATGCCGCCAATGCTGCCTATCAGGTGGGTTATGAAAGTCCCTCACAGTTCAGCCGTGAATATTCCCGTATGTTCGGTGCGCCGCCAATTAAGGATATTGAACGTTTACGTACAGCTTGAGCGGAAACTGTCGAGTTATTGTTCAAATTAAACCACAATATTGGCGTAATAAACTAAATACGTTAGCTGAAGTTGTCTAGTCCAAAAAAGGTAATTACATCTAAATCATTAATTGCAAAATTGTAGCTGCTGTCTAGATCAAGATACAACCTAGCAATTACCTGCCTGCCTTCAAAGTTATTACTTGTGGCACATTTGATTGTGGCACAAGTAACTGAAATTTTACTGGAATTTTTTCATTAGAATATGTATATATAACTACTAATTTAAAGGCCTGTTGGAGGGCTACTATGAAAGACTGTTGCCCCCGACTTCAGTTTCGCGGCGGTTGGTTGTTGGCTATACTTACCGCCATTACAGCTACCCCTGCAATAGCAGAGACAGCGAACTTTGGTACTTTCAACTTATCAGCAAACTTTGATTCAGCACAAGGAACAGTGCAGGGGTTTACAGGTGGTTCTTACTCATTGTCCGCCATAAGTAACCGCGATCGCGATCAAAAAGCCTGTATTGGCTTTGCCGATCCCAAGCCAGATCATATTATGGTTTTGGAAAAGGACTTTTCCCAGTTAACAATCCAAGTCGATAGCAACAACACCGACACAACTTTACTTATCCAAGGCCCAGATAATACTATGATTCGTTGCGGCGATGATACTGGCAAAAGTAAAGATGCTAGCGTTAGCGATCACGACTGGAAACGTGGTACTTATCGGATTTGGGTAGGTACATTTAATCCTGGGTTCAAGCACGATTACACTCTGAAAGTGGAACAGCAGTGAAGTGGGGAGTAGGGGAGCAGAGGGGTAGGGAGCAGGGAGCAGGGGAGCAGAGGGGCCTTTCAAGGGTAGGGAATTAAGAAAGGGGCAATATAGCCAGTAAAATACAGAACTGAAGTCAGACCGCAAAAATAAC
>NZ_JAVRBY020000123.1:0-7491 GCF_034531035.1 Nostoc sp. DedQUE02
AAAAGCGAAAAGACATAGCTGTTCGGAAGGCTTCTAAAGCTTCAGCAAAAGTGTTCAAAGGTTTCGAGGCCCACCTTAATTACGAACCAGAAACTTGATTGACAAATTGTTGAGATTGTGGTGCGTTTCACTTTGCGACAACGCACCCGATATTAGGATGCGATCGCATAATGGCAAATGTGCAAAATGTGAATTTAAAAATTTCCATTAAGATTTTAAATAGTAACAAAAAGTTGGTCAGGAGTTGAGATTATGTCTTTGAGAGAACAATGGTATGCTGCGCGATCGCAACGTCAACAAGAAGTGCTAGAACGCCGACAGCAGGTAGCTACATTTTTACTAGAGACGCGATCCCAACTTAACGAAGTCTGTCTCGAACAGCGACAGCAGCGCGTAGCCTATGTAGCAGCTATAAAAAATTATGTGTGGGGAACAACCCCTAATACTGAAAATGACAGTAACATAACAACTGATATAGGGCAAAATAAAAGGTAGTAAACCATGCATCCCAATCAGTTCTGGCAAATGTTTGAAGATGAATGGTTTACCCCCAAGTACCACCTGAAAAAGCTCTTAGGTGCGGGAGCATTTGGGGCAGTATTTTTAGTAGATGAAGTTATAGGCGATCGCGTCATTCGAGAAGTTGCCATCAAAATATTCTCTAATGAGGGTGAAATGCAAGAGCGGCAAATCATCGAGTTACAGACTGCTATTTCGCTTAAACATCACGCACTTTTGGAGGGATTCAGCCCCGAACAAGGATGGCTCAAAGGAATTGAATGTCTTGGTTTAGTGATGGAACTAGCCCAAGATTCGTTAACAAAGCGGTTACAACAGGGCAGTTTAGCGATCGCAGAAGTTAAAGTAATAGTTAAAAACTTGGCGAGTGCGCTGCAATATCTCCATGAAAAAGGCATTGTGCATCGAGACGTAAAACCTGCCAACATCATGCAAGTAAACGGGCAATGGAAGTTAACAGACTTCGGTATTTCCCGACTTTTAGAAAGCTGCAATGGTACTGATACCTCTGTTACTAGTCAGGTGGGAACGATCGCCTATGCACCTCCAGAATCTTACAAAGGTAAAATTTCGCTAGCATGGGACTTGTGGTCGCTAGGGGTAGTCATCGCTGAAATACTTACAGGGATACATCCCTTTGCAGGCAAAACTTCTCAAGAGTTGATGCAGCGAGTCACGCACCAAGAGCCAGAATTGCCAGAATTATCCACTCCTTTTGCGACAATTGTTGAGGGATGTTTAGTCAAAGATTATACGCAACGTTGGACAGCAAACCAAGTGCTGGCAGCTCTTGATCCGATTGCAGATTTAGGCAGAGTCACAGTTCTATTACCTCTTTCTCCTAGCTTTCGTAAAGTTATTCCTACAGAAGCAGGAGCTACTGGATGCGCTACGATTCCGGTGGCAAATATTCAAATGCAAGCAAAAGAGCCATATCAGCAGTTAATTCCACAAGCTAAAGAGCAGAAAAAAGCCATTATCCAACCTAACCGGCGCTCCAACTATCAAGAGCGGCTTCCTGGTGGCTCTATGCTGGATATGATTGCCATTCCTACTGGCAGTTTTTTCATGGGAACTGCAACCGAAGACATCGAGCAGGTTTTAAAACTAGAAACTTGGTTTAAACGCTCAGAAGTCATCAAGTGGTTACGCTCAGAAATGCCCCAGCATCGCGTCAGCATACCTGCTTTGTATATGAGCAGAACTCCAATAACCCAGGAGCAATGGCAGGTAGTAATGCAGACAAACCCTTCTCATTTTAGTAGTCTGCTGCGTCCAGTGGAAAGTATATCTTGGTGGCAAGCACAGGAATTTTGCGATCGCCTCTCCCAACTTACAGGCAAATCTTATCGTCTACCAAGCGAAGCAGAATGGGAATATGCGTGTCGTGCTGGCACACAAACACTTTACAGTTTTGGAAACAGCAAACAACCGTTGCGAGATTACGCATGGTATACATGGAATTCCCGACAGAAAACCCAACTAGTAGGGCAGAAAAAGCCCAACCCTTGGGGTTTACAAGATATGCACGGATTAGTCTGGGAGTGGTGCGAAGATAATTGGCATGAAAACTATAATGGCGCACCTAGCGATCGTAATGCTTGGATTGAAGATGGACACCCAACTAAACGTGTAGTGCGGGGCGGCTCTTGGTATAGCTTGGCAGATGATTGTCGCTGTGTTTATCGTTTTTGTTATGATGCCAGTTTCCGCTATTCGAGTATTGGGTTCCGTGTGGTTGCAGTTTAATGATGAGTATTGACTCGTTACGCTGACCTGGACTGAGAATAAAAGTTATCGGTTTACCCTTACCCTCACAACGTATGTGTATTTTAGTACTGAAACCACCGCGAGAACGCCCTAATTTTTCGTCTTCTTCACCCCCTTTTTTCCACCTGCGGAATGCTGGTTATTACACTTGTATTTATACAAAATGAAGTGCGGAATGTGGGATAAAAGAGAGCTATGTTAAGGAATTTTAATGTAAGGTGTGTTGTCGCACCGTCAACAATCCTCTGCAAGATGTATCTAGGATTTCAACACTTCTTTTGCACCTTCAATAAAAAATTTGGCAACAGGATGATCAATCATCTTTTCTAAAGCTGCAAAACTTCCTGCTTTGACTCTTCGCAAAATTCGAGATTTTAGCTCTGGATTCTTTTCAACCTCATCTATAGCCTTTGCTCCCAGTACCCTGGAACTATCACCAGGATAATCTAATGATAATTGCTCTAATAGAACCTTAATATCTTTAGCAGCTTGTGCTAAATCCTGAGAATTGTTGATCTGGGTACCAATTTTGTCACCCATGACCTTATCGCCTGCAATATTATCACCCAAACCGTTTTGATATATTTTATGCGTCATATCTTTTCATCTTAAAAGCTATCTATTTCTTCTTTACTTTATTACCTGCAACTTTATCACCCGCACTATTATCACCCAAACCATTTTGATGTATAACAGTTCCTTTTGTTGCAATAGCTACAATGCCAACTATGCCAAATATAGCTATCAAAAAAAATATTATCAATAAACTTGAACCTGTTAAGCCTGTCGGTTCAGGTGCAGGACGTGGAATTAGCCCTGTTGGTAATGAAGGTACTTCAGTTATTGGAGTCTCCTTAGGCGTAGCATATAAAGATAGTCTAGCTAGTACTGAAGGTGGTATAGTTAGAACTTTTTCTACATTGTTTGTAGGCGTAGGAGATGAAGATAGTTCAGTTGGTTTAAGATCTGGACTGTTTATAAGTTTATGTGTTAATTTATCGTAAGACGAAGGAGATGAAGATAGTTTTGTCGGTTGTGTAACTTTTGTAGATGTAGCTGTATCATAACATTTTGTTGGACGTGAAGGTTCATTTAGGATAAAGCAATCAGTTTGTGAACCATCACCACGAATCACAGAAACAATCCATCCAAAAATAACTGCACCACTTCCACCTCCAACGGTAGCTATAATAATTTCGGCGGGTTTAGACATCTTAAACCTCCAAGACAACTTAATTAATTGATTTTAGGATTTGTCTCGAACCTTAAAGATTAAATTAAGACGTTCTGACTACCAAATACACTGAAAATTTCTTTTTTGCACCCTGATTGAGACATTATACAGAGTTTTCCGTGTTCACAGTAGGATGGAAGTTTTGAAAACTCGGCTCTTTCGTACTTGTCGTGCTAAATCTTTAATTAAAAACAAAGCGATTACATCCTTTTTCAGGATATAACGAGTTTGAAAACACGCCCTAGAATCCCACGGCTTTTTGTGAAAACGAGCATTCGCGTTGTTTTCATAGCTGTAGGAGTGTCAATGTGCTAATGCTTCACGCACCCACCGCCGAAATGCTCGTCTGGCTGTACTAGATCCTTGTGTTAGGCTCAATTGCAAAAACTCTAATATTCCCTCAATTACAGGCAGGTTTTCAAATATCAGGCTAGTTTCAACCTGAATATACTCTCCTTGATTTAAGACAAAGACTTGCAACTTGCCATCTCCGTAACACCACAGTTCGGGTACACCCAAGGCCACATAACCTGAAAGCTGGGTTTTTGAGGTAACATCAATTTCAATTGCTAAATCCGGTGGTGGATCGACTGACAGATTTATCCGTCGCTTGCCGATCATTTTGCGAGCATTTTGGATATAAAAACAAGTATCTGGTTCTATACCTGCTGCAATTTCTGCTCGCTTAAATGTTGTCGAGCCGTAAGGTTCCCAGTCAAGTTCTAACTCATCAAGTAAGATTTTAACCATGTCACCGATGAGTTCTTTGTCAACTTCATGTTCTGGTGTCGGCATCCGAATCTCTAACACCCCTTGATAGTAAGCAACTCTTGCAGCGCGATGTTCTCCAAGTTCGTCTAAAATTTCCTCAAATTCTGTCCAAGTGATTTCTCGCAATGTCAAGCACTGTCCTGGTTGAACGTCGATTTGACACAGTTGCAGTGTAACAACCATTTTCTTCTCCGTAACGCTCACTTTTGGGGATTAATTCCACACTTCGGTTAAATCCAACACAAACCCTGGTAAAACATCTTCCCCTGATAAATTTGCAGGATGATTTAGTATTTCTACATCTTGATTTGGGCGATAAATTTCTACTTGTTTATTTTTTCGGTCAATTAACCAACCTAAACGGACGCCATTATCTATGTATTCCCTCATTTTGGCGCGTAACTTTTCGATAGAGTCATTTTTAGAACGTAATTCTAATACAAAATCAGGACAAATTGGGGCAAAGGTTTCTTGTTGTTCTGTGCTGAGGGCATCCCATCTATCTTGACGTATCCATGCTGCATCGGGAGAGCGATCGCTACCATTAGGAAGATGAAAACCAGTAGAAGAATTAAATGCTTTACCCAATTTAGTTTGACGGTTCCACAACCAAAGTTGTCCTTCTATATCTAGATTTCTGTTTCCTGTATCACTACCCGTCGGTGGCATAACAATTAACTCTCCCGTAGCAGTTCGTTCTAATTGTAAATCTCTATTAGCTAGTGCCAATTCAATAAACTGTTCGTGGGTGAGTGTCAATGTTAGTGTAGATGGAATATTAACTGCAAGAGTTTGGGATTTGGCTTGTGTCATTGTTCTGTCCTAAAGCTGGAACCCAAATGTTACAGAAGGCTAAAATAATTTGTCTTCTGGTTAGTTCCAGAGTAGCATCCAAACGTTGTAGCTGGCTTCCTCGCATTTTAGGTTAGAAAGTGTTTGTTATGTTACCCATATCTGCCCGTTGGATTCAAGATTTTGAAAAGCATCTGTATCGTCGTCAGCATCTTATTCTCTACAGCAACATTCACGATCAATTCCTTTGGCAAGGTAACTATCAGAACATAGCAAGCTTCCTTGATAGCTACTTCCATAGCAAACTGGGATTTGATTTGATTGTTCGTTACGATCCGATAGATGGTTTGACTTTTCCTCAGCCAGAGATGCGCCCTATATTTGAAGAGTTGGCGCGCCAACGATTGGCACAACAACAACTTGAACGCCTGGGACAGTCTTCTACACCAAGTACAATGGGCAACGCCCCGCCTGCGGCGATCGCAGATCCCATGCAACCACCATCTCGTGCTAACCCTGGAACAGTGGTACAACGGTTCGCGAGCTCTTATCAATCGCCGGAGGTTGCTTTTAGTCAGTTACGAGCAGTTGTGTCCCAACCAAAAACCTCAGTAGTGGCGATCGTCGATGTCGGAGATATGCTAACTGCCGATCCAGAACGCTACTCTGCTGATGAACGTCATCTTTTGATGTTGCTGAAAAAATCCACATTGGAAGCGTCTGTAATTGCTGAAGGTAATCTCAGAGGCTATCGCAACACTCTCATTCTCCTCGCCAGCGACCTGCAACGAGTGCCGCCTTGGTTTTATACCAGCAATCCTTTTCTAGCTTTAGTCCAAGTCACCCGTCCTAATAAAGAAGAACGCCAGCAATTTATCCTCCGCTTTGGACAACAGGGATTTTATGGTGGACATCTGTTAAATGCCCAACGCCCCAGTCTCCAACAACCTTCAGACGTAGAACTTGCCGCAGAGGAATTTGCCGCCTTAACCGAAGACTATCAGACGATGGATTTAGAAGCTATCCGTCAGACATCCTGGCGAGAACGTATTCCCCTGAGTCCCAAAACCGTCTTGCGCTTAGTAGACTTTTATAAATTTGGGCAACGAGATGAACCATTTGAGCAAATCAGTGCTGATAAAATTGCTTACGCCAGAGAGGAACTATGCAAATTTGTAATCGGTCAACCCCGTGCTGTAGAAGCTGTTACCAATCTCCTAACTAGCGCGAAAGTGGGTATCAGCTTGAATAATGTTAGCGGTCGTAATAGCAAGCCAAAAGGAATTTTCTTTTTTGTTGGCCCTACGGGTGTAGGTAAAACTGAGTTAGCCAAATCACTCACACGGCTGATTTTTGGAGATGAGCAAGCATTTGCCCGCTTTGATATGAGCGAGTACAAAGAAGAACACGCAGCTGAAAAGTTAACAGGTGCGCCACCTGGTTTCATCGGTTATGAAGAGGGCGGACAATTAACAAACCGAATTTTAGAGCGTCCTTACAGCATTTTACTGTTTGATGAAATTGAAAAAGCTCATCCCAAAGTATTAGATAAATTTCTCCAAATTTTAGAGGATGGTCGCCTTACAGATGGAAAAGGACAAACAGTTTATTTTAATCAAACGGTAATTATTTTTACTAGTAATATTGGTGCTTCTGATTTGACAGATCAGCAAACTGGAGCGATTATTCGTAATGGCATTATGACACAAGTACAACACCTTGGTGTTAGTTCCTTCAGTTACGCTCAAGTTGAAGCCCATTTTCGTGCCGAAGTTCATTGGCACTTTACTAGCCGCATTGGTCGGGCTGAACTCTTGAACCGTTTGGGCGATAGTATTGTCGTATTTGATTTACTACGTCCTGATTTTGTTTGGCAAATTGGGCAGAAGTTTCTGAGACAATTGGCTGAATCTGCTTGGGATAAATATCAGTTGCAAGTGCTATTTCAACCAGTAGTATTAGAAGTCATAAATGTATATATGCAGGAGGATGACAATTTACTATTTGGTGGACGGCGAATTAAAACATTGCTGGAAACTCTGATTGAGCGTCCGCTTAACCGCTGGATTTTTGAAAATTACTCCGATTTAAATACACTCACAGGTAAACGGTTAATTGTCAGTATGGTACAAAATGGTGTGCTGTGTATCACTGAGGCGTAATAGGGGTAAAAACAAGATACGCGCAAAATTTATCACAATGTAAAGTTTTGTAATTCAGCCATGTATTTATGTCTTTCAAACATTGCCTTGTTTGCTTTCTTTTAGGCAATGTTTTTTAGCTGAAGGGGTGACAAGGAGAGGCTAAAAGCCAATACGGTTCAGTTAACGGGACTTAAACAAAACAGGAAATTAAAAAAGACTATAATGCTTAAATAGCAAAGCTTTCACGTGAAAGTAAGCTGA
>NZ_JAVRBY020000124.1:0-7429 GCF_034531035.1 Nostoc sp. DedQUE02
GCTATGGATTCTCCAGTTCTTTGGTGCCCCTTGTCGAAAATATTATCTTCTTTCTTAACTAACCTGCGGAATATGGGGTAAAACTCCTAGTACAGTCATTTAAGCAATGGCAAAGATTCAGCAGACTTGGCAACGTAGGCTGCGCTTTTATCCTTAAAGGTTGTTTGAAAAGGGTCGGCTTGAGCCTCAAATGCGACTCAGAGGCGCGGTCTCAAATCCCAAAACTCCTATTATATCGTGGCAGTTTCTCGGTAGCCAGGGTAGTTAAACACACATTTGAGGACTTTTTAAACATCCTCTAATCCACAAATTGATTTATTAAAAATGGTGTACTTATGAGCAACAATCAATTATCCAACAGATATAACGACAATAGACTCTACACTAAATTAGGTACTACACTCAAAATTCTTCAGGTTATCGGCTTTTTTATTGTAGCCATTTTTTTCTTATAATATTTTCAATATTTGGCCGAGCTTTAAGTTTTGGTGGAGGTAATATATTTATCCTTTTGCCTTTTATTTATTTAATTATTCCCTGTATTATATATATTGTGACAGCAGCTTTAATAGCAATCATTGGCCTTTTAAGTCGTATAGAAAGGAATACAAGGTCTGAATAATAGCTGATAAATAAAGCTTTTAGACCGACAAGGGGATTAGTGAATCGGTGTTCTAGTTGCCAAATGAAATTTTTGGTTGAGGGACTATGGGAAACATTCTGCATATTGATTCAAGTCCACGGGGCGATCGCTCCAATTCTCGCAAATTAGCCAAGGAGTTTATCGCTGCGTGGCAAAGTCTTCATCCTGATGATGTGATTAGCTATCGTGATTTAAGGCAAACGCCAGTTCCTCACGTCACCGAAGATTGGATTGTGGCTTGTTTTACTCCACCAGAAGCACTGACTTCAGAAATGGCTGAACTGCTGAAGTTTTCCGATGAATTAGTGGATGAGTTTTTGGCGGCTGATCGGTGTGTGTTCAGCGTGCCGATGTACAACTTCAGCATTCCGTCCAACTTCAAAGGATACATTGATCAAGTGATTCGTGTGGGTCGCACATTCACGGAGGAGGATGGTCAAGTCAAAGGACTTGCAAACGGTAAAAAAGTGTTGTTCATCACATCACGAGGCGTTGAATATGGAGCAGGTTCTCCTTATGAAGGATGGGATTGTCAGGAACCTGCGCTTCGGTATGCTTTTCAATTCATGGGTGTGACTGATATTGAGTTTATTCATGCCAATGGTCTAGATATGGGAGACGAGGTACGGAAACGAGCGTTAGACAAAGCACAATCTGAAATTCAAGAATTAGTTAATAGTTGGTAGTGCCAGCCAGCAATGGCTGCGATCGCCGCCATTGTAGTAGTTTGCGGTGCTTTACGACAGGCTTGACCGCAATACTGTTCGCTTTGTGCATTTTTAACTCGGCATTGGGTTTAGGGTAAAGGTTAAACAGCGAATAATAGTTGAACATAAAAATCTAAGTATAAATTTTATCAAGTAATTTTAGGTTCAATAAAAGAGTTAAAGATAGAACCACAAAAATTATCCTAACTTCCAGCTATCCATTGGCAACACAGATCCCAATACGCTTGGGTTAAGCAAATTTATCTGTTAAGACAGGCTGTTCTTGAGCAGGGGAGGCTTCGGGAGCAGGGGAAGAGAAAAAAGCTTAACTGAACTGTATTGACACAGATCCAACACAATTTCTGCATTATTTTGTAACTAAACTTTACTGTTTCCTTTCATGTATTTTGTTAAATTGTGTTGAAATTACTAGTAATTTTGATTTTTTTATTTAGAATTATTTTCTTATAAACTTGTGTTTTTCCTCATTTAATATTTAATTATGGAATTAGTATTAGTGAAGCTAGGAGGTTCCTTAATTACTGACAAGGATAAACCTTATACTGCTCGAAGAGAAGTTATAACACAACTGGTTGAGCAAGTGAGCCTAATCAAACATGAAAATCCTAATCTGAAACTGATTATTGGTAACGGTGCTGGTTCTTTTGCTCACCAATCAGCGAATAAATATAATACAATTAATGGTTTTTCATGTAATGAAGAAAAACTAGGGTTCTGCTTAGTTCACCAAGATGCTTTAGATTTAAATTTCCTACTAGCTAAAAGTTTTTTACAAGCAGGTTTACCAGTGGTCAGTTTGCCACCTATTACTATGATAATCACTCATAATAAGAAACTGTTAAAGAGTGACTTTAGTGTAATAGAGAGTAGTCTACAAGCAGGTTTGATTCCTTTAGTTTTTGGTGATGTTGTTCTAGACCAAGCTATTGGTGGTACTGTCTTTTCGACAGATGCAATGCTTGCAGAAATAGCAAAATACTTCTATCTCCAAGATAAGTTTAAAATTCGACTAATAAATGTTGGGAATTATGCAGGTGTATATGACCAAGATGGGCAAGTAGTTTCCAATATTACTCAAACTAACTATTCTCGGATTAAACCTTTCTTGGGCAAGAGCAAATCAGTAGATGTTACTGGCGGGATGGCTAAGAAAGTTGAGGAGTTTTTGACTATTTCTAGTTTAGGGATTGACTGCTGGATAATTGATGGAAATATCCCAGGGAATTTAGCTTCTTCAGTTTTAGGTACGCCAACTCTAGGCACTTTAATTAGGGCATTTTAACTAAAATGATTTCAAAACTGTTGGTAGTTAATCCGAATTACTTACCCTTAATCTTTTTGAGATAACTCATCGAGAAAGGCAGAGGGCAGTTCTTGCTGAAGGCAGCTGTGAATATATCCCACGAATAAAATTCATCGCTTCATACCAAGCACAAGGTTTACTCTCGGTGGGTAGGGCAACCTGAAAACCCTTGCTTGCAGTCAGAACTAACCGCCGCCGCGCCTGGGGTAGCCCAAAGTCAGCCATGTTGACCACGCTGTAATCGACTGAGTACCCCTCTTGTTCCAAAGCATCCAGGATGATGGCAAAACTCTGACTGTTCTGATAGCGCGGGACATTCTCTAGGGTAAACGCTCGTAGCTGCAACTGTCGGATGGCTTCTGCTACAGCGATCGCAGCCGTCAGGTCGTCAGCCGATTCAATGCCCTTACCTGCTTTCGCTGTGTGAGCAGGCTTGCGTTGGCGCACACTGGGGAGGCGTGGAGATAGTCGGGGTATCGCGGAAAACCTAGAAATCCTAACCGTGCTACTTCTTGCACTGTTTGTTGGATTACTTTGCAGCCATACTCATGAAAATTGCGATGATGAGTTTTGGCGTTCGTCCTTGACGTTGCCGCAGGCATCGCCCGACTCAATTCTGATTTACTTGGGTCAAACTCTACTGCGATGACTGGACGAATACCAGCTTGCACCGTCGCAGCTTCAATCCCGCCGCTACCTGCGAACAGTACTACGGTGATCGCTGCATCATCTGGAAGAACTGGTTTTAATTTTGTGTGATCAAAATTCTTGCAGACATCTAATTTTGGTGATGTCTTTTTGGTTTTCGCTTTTTTAATAAAGGCGGTAATATCTTCCCTCGTTGTCCCAAGGTGTTGTAGTGTGCGAATCATAGGGGCTGTTTTAGTCATGCAGCCACCTCTATGACCAAATCATCCGGTACTTCAAAAATTCCCAACCGCCCAATGTAAGGAATCGGCGTAATCTCGCGTGGATTCTCCAGCTTTCAATGGTACTGCCCAGGCATCCCCCAGCCAGACGCAAGTGAGAATCGGCAATCAACTATTTAGGATTTACGCACTTTACAAATGCGTCGTGATGTGGATTAACAAAAATAGATTATTTCAGGCTTTTTTTAATTACAGGACTTACGCAACTGGCACAATGCGATCGCTAATTATTATTACATAAATACTAATGGCATACAAACATTGAACATACAGTCTGCTACACTGCTCAAAATCCCAAAAGGTTTGAGTCTTTTGATTGGGACTGGTGAAACAAAGGTAAGCGATACGAGCAGGCTGACCGTCAAATGAGTCGCCCATTGTGTACGTTGACTGCTCTAATTGGGACATTCACGAGTATTTTCAGTAAAAATACTGTTTTATTAAGCAAACTGCTAAATTTAATATCAAACAGGCTTTTCAATCTCAGGATATTCTCAAAAATAAAATTGTAGTTTTATACTAATCTTCCACTACTCTAGGGAAAGAAAAATAAGACCTAATTTTTTAAGTGCGTATAAGGAAGGAGTTTGAGCTTTAATTTTTTAATAGAATCGCTGAGATAAATTTTTTTGAATTGCTCTTACTTACGTTAAACAAGTAGTTGGGAAAAATTTGTCATGTCTTTGAATCCTATAATCAGCAGTGCATCTACTCTGGCATATACAAATAGCTCTACAGTACAAATCCTGTTTATCGATCCTTTTGTTAGTGACGCAGAAATTCTTCTCAAAGGAACTTTAAGAGGCGTTGAAACTATTATTCTGTCAGCACAACGAGACGGTATAGAGCAAATTACAAAAGTATTAAAACAACGCCAAAATGTAGAGACAGTTCACATAGTTTCTCACGGTGCGCCAGGATGTCTTTATTTAGGTAATAGCCAACTGAGCCTTGATACCTTAAAAAATTATGCGCCCCAGTTACAGGGATGTTCAAGAGAAAATCTGAATTTGCTTTTATACGGTTGTAATGTTGCTGCTGGTGATGCGGGAGAGGAATTTCTCTACAAACTACATTCCTTAATCGGCGCTAAAATTGCTGCTTCCGCTGGAAAAACGGGTAATACAGCATTAGGAGGAAATTGGGATTTAGAAGTGACTGTGGGTGAGATTAAACCCCAACTTGCTTTTAGCGATCGAGCAATCGCAAATTATCCAGGTATATTAGGCTCCACAGTCCCATTTGATCTTGCATCAGTCTTTAATGCTGATGTCATTGTCAACCGTACCGGAGGTGTCACTGACACCACCCAAACAGCGATTGATGCGAGCAACTTTGCTTTGATAACCCAATCCTTCGCTACTTTTAGTAATAGTACTTTGGGTCTTGGACTGCCAGATGACGGATTTTTCGGGGCTACTAGCTTTAATCCAGATATTCAACTCAGTTATAGAAATAGTGATAACGGCAATAATGCTCGTCTAATTACAACTTCTACTGGGAATTTTACGTTTAATGTTTCGAGTGGTCAGTATGCTTATGTGCATTTGGCCTTAACTTCAACCGAAGGAAGCAGTAATGCCCGTTTGACCTTGAACTATAGCGATGGAACAACGCAAACAACTGATAGCCAAACGATTCCCGACTGGTTTAACGAAATTACCCCATCAAAAACTCTCTACTATTTAATTAATAACTTAGATCGTAGTGAAACTGATGGAACTGGCTTTGAAAATGCTAATGATGCGGCGATATTTGGAGTAAGGTTCTCAGCAGATGCAACTAAGACGCTTGAGAGTATCACATTTGAGAAAACTGCTTCGACAGGGTATTTAGTTTTTTTAGGAGCGACGGGAGAGTTAAATACCCCACCCAGTTTACAAAATGCGATCGCGGATCGAACAGCTCAAGAAGATACAGCTTTCAGCTTTACTTTTGATGCTAATACCTTCGGTGATGCAGATACCGAAGACATCCTCACCTACACTGCAACTCTGGAAAACGATGAATTACTGCCCACTTGGTTGAACTTCAATCCGACTACTCTTACCTTCAGTGGCACTCCTACGAATCAGGATGTAGGTAGTCTCAACATCAAAGTTACCGCTATAGATACTGCTGGAGCTACAGCCACTGATGTGTTTACACTCACGACGGTTGCCCTAGAAACTCCTACAATTCCTATTGTCCAGTTTACCCTGTTGACAAATATTACAGGGGATATCTTTAGTGTCAAGACTAACACGAACAATCAAAGTGATAAAGGAAAACTCTCAATCAAGATTAAAAACAATACCTCTGACAAGGTAAATGAACTGGGTGTATTTACCGTTGACGATGAAGAAGGTAGAATTAACGGCCTAGCTCCTGGCGCAGAAGGCTATACGCAAGCGGCTCTTTCGCGTTCAAGGGTGATTTTGTCCACCCTTGCCAATCTACCTAATGGTTTCAATCCCACAGACCTGATAAACATATTAGAATTTGATTCTGATACCAAACTGAGATTTTATCTGGTATCCGACAGCACTACTCAAGCTATACTGTCCGGAAAAACCTCTTTGTCAAATGTCTCCTTTTCCTCAAATATAACTAACAATACACAACAAGAAAAAGGGTTTTCTCTTAACTTCCAGAATTTGATTATAGATATTCAGCCAACCAATGAAGAGACATCTTTAGGCACTGGTCTGCAAGGTAAATATCAAGGTGAACTGATTGATTTACGGAGTGTAACAGAAACAATAACAGCTGAATTTATAGTCAATAGAGAAGCAATATATAACAACTATGTTGGCTTCTATAAAATCGCTGATGAAAATGGTGGAATTGACACTAACGGTGATGAACAGGCTGACATTCTTGTTGGACAAGCTGGTTACACTCAAGCTGCTGTGCGTAGCCGTGTTGTGGGAATTGATTTGACTGTGAACAATCAAGCTACAGTAAATGACACTGGCACTTTCGAGAGTGGTTCTTTGTTTGCACCATTTATTATTGTTAATGCTAAACCCAATGCCATTGAGAATGGTAATGCGAATACAAATGTTTACTTCTTATTCTTAGGTGCTAACTCAGATAAAGTAGATCATATTCGACTGTTGGGAAATAACAGTTTTGGTTTTGAAGATTTAGTAAATGGTGGTGACAAAGATTACAACGATATGATTGTGCAAGTCAAATTAACAAACAATATCGTGTAATTTTATTTTAGTTAGGACTCACGCAACTGGCACAAATAATAGCGGGTTCAGGTACTACATCATACAAAAATTTAATTCAAACCAAGGAATACGAATATCTGGGCGTTTGAGTTGCTGAATCAAATAATTAGAAAATAATTTATGCTTGATTTGATAAATAGTCTGACCAGTTTGATAGGCTAAAGACTTTAATTGTGCCAGTTGCGTAAGTCCTGAACGAAGCAGGTAAACCTGTGCGGATGTTGGGTGTGGTGATTGATATCAGCGATCGCAAGCAAGCAGAAATTGCTCTCAAACAAAGCGAGATTTGCTACCGTGCCATTGTAGAAGATCAGACTGAACTCATTGCCCGATATTTACCAGACGGCACACTCACCTTTGTCAATCAAGCTTTTGCAGTTTATTTTGGGCAATCGCCAGAGGAACTGATCGCCAACCTGCTCAAAGCCAGGAAGTTCATTCAAGAACTTCAACGGATGGGCTGTCGCTTCGCATTAGACGATTTTGGGGCAGGGATGCCCTCGTTTGCCTATCTCAAGTCTCTGCCTGTAGATTACCTCAAAATTGACGGGAGTTTTATTCGTAACATTGTCGAGAATCCTGTGGATAATGCGATCGTGACAGCA
>NZ_JAVRBY020000125.1:0-6472 GCF_034531035.1 Nostoc sp. DedQUE02
TGACTGATCGCCATGACTAAATTAGTCGTGTTGAACTTAGGAAAGGGTAACTTGAAGCAGGGATTTGCTACCGTTACAGCACAGTTGTACAACTATAGCAACCCTATACCGATACAATTTACAGGTAGCTTGCCTGCGGCTCCAGAACTTATAGAACTCTACAGACGTTGGCAGTTACTCTATTTGTTGCTGCATGAGACTCTTTTCCCTGGTCAACGTTGGCATAGAAATATGGCAAATGATGCAGAGATTGAAATTGATACAGAAGATATAACTAATATTTCTTCTGTTGAGTTTAGTAATTTATGTGATAACTTACAAAATGAAATTAATCTTTGGCTGAAATCTGAGCTATTTCGCAACATTGACCAGAAATTACGTACTAAGTTGAATCCTCATGAAGAAATTCGGGTTATTCTAGAAACGGAAGATGACCAAGTTCGTCGGCTACCCTGGCATTTATGGGATTTCTTTGAGGATTACCATAAGGCAGTATTTGGTTTAAGCGCTCCTGAAGTAGATGAAGTTAAACTATTACGCAAACCTACTACAAATAAAATTAGAATATTAGCGATTCTTGGTAATAGTGAAGGAATTGATATTCAACAAGACCGGGCAATACTTGAACAACTACCAAAAACGGAAACTGTTTTTCTAGTTGAGCCACAGCGCAGGGAGTTAGATCAATGGCTTTGGGACAAGAAAGGCTGGGATATTCTCTTTTTTGCCGGACATGGTTCGAGTCAAGCTGATGGTGAAATAGGTCAAATTTATATCAATCAAACTGATAGTTTAACAATTTCTCAGTTAAAAAATGGACTCAAAGCCGCGATCGCTAGGGGTTTACAATTAGCAATTTTTAACTGCTGTGATGGATTAGGATTAGTACGACAATTGGCATCGCTGCACATTCCCCAAATGGTTGTCATGCGGGAAGCAGTACCAGATCGGGTTGCTCAAGAATTTTTAAAGCATTTTCTAGAGGCTTTTGCTAATGGAGAATCTTGCCATTTGGCGATGCGGGAAGCTATAGAAAAGTTGCAGGGTCTAGAAAGCAGCTTTCCCTGTGCTAGTTGGCTACCAGTGATTTGTCAAAATCCAACGGCAATGTCGTTGGTGTTGGCGAACAAAGTAGATTCTCAACCTACTAGCTGGCACGCTCGACGTAATATTATTGGGACAATTTTCAAAGTCAGTATAGTTACGACTGCCTTGATAATGGGGATGCGCTCCGTTGGTATGTTGCAGTCATGGGAGCTTATGGCTTTTGATGCAATGATGCGATCGCGACCTGATGAAGGACAAGATCCACGCATTTTAGTTGTTACCGTTACTGAAGCTGATGTGCGATCGCAACCAGCCAAAGAAAGAGGTGGTGCTTCACTATCAGACCGTTCCCTAGCTCAAGTTGTAGAAAAGTTAGAGCAGTTTCAACCGCGAGTCATTGGCTTAGATATCTATCGGGAGAATCATGTAGGAGCAAAGTATAAGAATTTGTCTAAATTCATGCAAAAGAGCGATCGCTTTTTTGCAATCTGCGAAGTTAGTGAAGAAAACAAAAGCAGTGGTGTTTCCCCACCCCCTGAAGTTCCCAAACAAAACTTGGGTTTTAGTGACGTTATACCCGATCCCGATGGCATTATCCGCCGTCAAATATTGGCTATGGCTCCTGCATCGCCCTGCAATGTTGATAAATCTTTTAGCTTTCAATTAGCAAATCGTTACTTGCTTGCTCTTGGTATTCAGTCCAAACTAACCACAGAAAAAAACTGGCAGTTTGGCAATGTTGTCTTTAAAAACTTAGAGTCAAATAGCGGCGGCTATCACAGAATTGATAATCTAGGTCATCAAGTGCTACTTAATTATCGCTCTTCTCATCAAGCTGCTACACAAGTAACTCTAGCAGATGTTTTGAACAATAAACTCACTTCTGATTTAGTGAAGAATCGGATCGTTCTCATTGGTACAAGTGCTGAAAGTTTTCATGATTATTGGTCTACACCATATAGCGCCAGTCAGTGGTCGTATAATCAAATGCCAGGGGTAATGCTTCAAGCACAGATGGTGAGTCAGATTCTCAGTGCCGTTTTAGATAATCGTCCACTATTGTGGATGTTACCAAAGTGGGGTGAATTCATTTGGGTATGGGGTTGGTCATTAATTGGAGGCATAATTATTTGGCAATTTCGGTCATGGTTAAGATTGGGATTGGTAGGAGTCGCAACTGTTTGCGTTTTATATGGTGTATCCTTTGCTGTATTGATACAAGGAGCCTGGATACCTCTGGTGCCATCAGTTTTAGTTTTGATAGTTAGTGGTGCTAGCGTAGTTATTTATATATATTTTTTAAGTGACCAACGTAATCAATAGACCTCTTACAGAATAAGTGCAGGTTAATTTTTTCTAGTTACACATTTTTTTCAATAAAACTCAAAATTTCTTCCTCTTTTTGTTACTCTAAGTCAGTAGAAATGCTATAAATCTCGATTAGGTTGTTAATTTTTTATCTGAAAAACCGTTGTATTCCGATGCGGTGGTTTCGCCCCGGCGAGGATAAGGCGATCGCACAATTCATATCGTGATTCAGCAACGCCTTAAGCAGTATTAATATTTAATTAAAGGTAGCAAATATCCTAAGTACTAATAAATAGGTTTTTAGCGTAGGCGCAGCCCGCCGAAGGCATCGCACCTTTTTTGCTCAACCTCACCAAATCGCGTTGCTCCCCCCTTACCTTGTACCAGGATAAGTGTTTATCAGAATCCTATCTAAATTAAGCTGTATAAGCTTTACAGTACATTAATTCCTCTTCTAGCTTTTTAAATTAGCGAACCGACCCTCGTTAGTATTGGGTTACAGCGTTTGCATACAGTACTTTGATTGCTTGCCACGAATGCTGTATAAACAACTTGATATCTGCTGTTGATCGAGGATAATCTACTTCTATTTCGACATATTTTTATATTAATTTTAGGTAAATAAATAAAAAAAGTATGAAAAAGTCCGTTAAAGTCATATCTAAAATAAACTTTATTACTTTTTTTACAGATGAGTGCTGAAGAAGGACTAGTAATTTTAGATACATTCCTTAAAAAAAGCTTAAATGAAGTTCAGGAGTTAGTATTTCGGAAAGCTTGGGAAGGGCAAACTTATTCAGAGATAGCAGAAACGTCTGGTTATGACGCTAATTACATAAAAGATGTAGGTTCTAAGTTATGGAAGTTACTATCACAGATTTTGGATGAGGAGGTCACAAAAAGTAATTTTAAGTCAGTTTTAAGAAGGCGATCGCGTCGCACCGACTCAGCAGAATCACAAAGTAGCGTTTTTCAAATAAAATCTCAGAATGGACAGACAGTCTTAAGAAATTATCAGCAATTAAGCAAAGAAAGAGGGGAACCTGCAATTATCTCTGAGAATAGAGGTATATCAAGCTTTTCTTTAGAAACCAGGGAGCTAGATCCAAAAAAATCCCTAAACCTCAATTCCGATTTCTTAGAAATTCCTAGTGGTTCAGTACCGCTCAATTCCTATTTTTATGTTGAACGTCCTCCTATAGAAGAACGCACCTATGCTGAAATAAATAAACCCGGAAGCCTGATCCGAATCAAATCCCCTAGCCAAATGGGGAAAACCTCCCTGATGCACAGAATTCTGGCTTACGCAAGACAGACTGGGGTACAAACTGTGCTGATGAGTTTGCAGAGAGCAGATAGTCAAGTTTTCACTAGCTTAGAAAAATTCCTCCGGTGGTTTTGTGCCAATGTCAGTCGGCAGTTAAACCTAGAGCCAAGGTTGGATGATTATTGGGATGAAGATATTGGCAGCAAAGTAAGCTGCACCTTATATTTACAAGGATATGTCCTACAGCAAATCGATTCTCCGGTAGTCTTGGCTTTAGATGAAGTGAATCGAATTTTCGAATATCCAGAAATTTGTAGCGACTTTCTACCACTGTTGCGCTCTTGGTATGAGGACGCTTCCGAACTGGAAATCTGGCGAAAACTTCGGCTAGTGGTAGTTCATGCCACTGAAGCTTATATCCCGTTAGATATCAATCAATCTCCTTTCAATGTTGGGCTAGCGATTAATTTATCAGAATTTAGTTTAGAGCAGATGCAGGATTTGGCACTGCGTCATCGACTCGATTGGGCTAAAGACGAGGCAGGAGTGAAAAATTTGGCTCCTCTACTGGCTATGATTGGTGGTCATCCCTATCTTGCTCGCATCGCTTTTTATAATTTGGGATGTCAAGAGCTAACCCTAGAACAGCTACTAGAAGAAGCTCCCACAATTGCCGGAATTTATAGCAACCATTTACGGCATCATCTAGCAAACCTCCAAGGACATCCAGAACTAGCAGCATCACTCAAATCGGTAGTTACATCTGTTGAAGGTGTGGCCTTAGAAGCGATCGCTGCCTATAAATTAGAAAGTATGGGTTTGGTAAAACTTGAGGGAAATCGGGCGATACCTAGATGTGAATTGTATCGATTATATTTTCGCGAGCAATTAAATTAAGTTATAAACTACCCACCACAATATGCTTGACATAAGTAAATAGACGCGATTAAACCGAACTATGTAAAGTTTTGTATGGAGAAAGGGACTCATGTTAAAGAGAAAGGTTTTTCCCTTTTCCCCTTACCCTTTAACCTTCTTAATATAGTTATATTTATTTCCGTCGGCTTACTTACTATGGGGGTTTTAAAGCCCAGATACCTGATTAAGTGTTAAATCACCTAAGTTTCAGTAGGTGTCTTCTGGAGGTTTTAGATGAATATGTATGAATATCAAGTTGGCGGCAGTCTCAAAACAAATGCTCTCACCTATGTGGAACGACAAGCTGACATTGAACTTTATAATACTTTGATTTCCGGTGAGTTTTGTTATGTATTTAGTTCTCGGCAGATGGGCAAGTCGAGCTTGCGGTTACGAACGAAGCATCGATTAGAACAAGCAGGTTTCAGTTGTGCTTCTATTGATATGACCCGCATTGGCAGCAGCAATATTACTCCTTCTCAATGGTATAAGGGCATAGTAGTTGACTTATTAAGAGGTTTTAATCTATGGGGAAAAGTAAATTTAAAAGCCTGGTGGTCAGAGCGAGAAGATTTATCTGCATTGCAGAGATTGAGTCAATTTGTCGAAGATATTTTGTTAGTCCACCTCAAGAGTGAAAAAATCTTTATTTTTGTCGATGAAATTGATAGCGTTCTAGGGCTAAATTTTCCAGTTATCGATTTTTTTACTCTTATTCGGTCTTGCTATAACCAGCGAGCCGAAAATCCAGAATATAACCGCTTAACCTGGGCACTGTTCGGAGTAGCAACGCCCTCGGATTTGATTGCTGACCAAAATTGTACCCCATTTAATATAGGTAAATCTATTGATCTGCATGGCTTTATGTTGACAGAAGTTGAACCATTAGCAGCAGGTTTAGAGGGTAAAGTAGCTAATCCTATGGCTGTTCTTAAAGAGATTTTGGCTTGGACGAATGGTCAGCCGTTTCTCACTCAAAAGTTGTGTCAGATAGTGGTGCAGGAAAGAAATAGCAAAGGAGTGGAGGAGCATAGAAGCTTGGAAACTGGCGATCGCTACAAGTTAGATGATCATTTACCGATTATTAATTATCATCTGATAAATTTTTATTACCAATTTCCATCGTTAATTTTAGAAAAGTTAGTGCAAACGCACATCCTGGATAATTGGGAAGCCAATGATGAACCGGAGCATTTGAAGACAATCCGCGATCGCTTACTCAGAAATGAGCAACGTACTGGAGCATTGTTGGGACTTTATCAGCAAATTTTACAGGGTATTCAAATATCCTCTAATGATGGAGAAGAGCAAATCCAGCTGCTATTGTCAGGGTTAGTGACCAAACAGCAAGGGCAACTAATAGTCAAAAACCGCATTTATCAAGAGGTTTTCAACCAAACTTGGGTAGAAAAACAATTAGCCAAACTGCGACCCTACTCCCAAGCATTAGATGCCTGGGTAGCCTCAGAGCATCATGACTATTCACGGCTATTGCGCGGGCCAGCTTTGCTTGAGGCTCTAGCTTGGTCACAAGGCAAAAGCTTGAGCGATTTAGATTATCATTTTTTAGCGGCTAGCCAAGAATGCGATCGACGAGAAGTTGAGACGTGGTTAGAGGCAGAGCGTGCTAAAGAAGTTAAAGCTCGATTAATTCAAGAGCAAAAAGCTGCCAGATTTCAAAGATTATTTTTTGTGGGCGCATTCGTTTGGGTATTAATACTCGCTTTAGGATTGGGGATAGTAACTTTCTTCGAGTATGGCAAAGACTGCTCACAGAGATCCTATCGTGTTCGGTTAAAGACTTATTATTAAGGCTGCAAGGGGGCAGGGGGCAGGGGGCAGGGGGCAGGTGGTCACTGCGCGATGATGGTGAAGTTATAAGTAATCAGGCGGAAATGATAAGATTTAAAATGTAAAATTTAGGATTATTTA
>NZ_JAVRBY020000126.1:0-6070 GCF_034531035.1 Nostoc sp. DedQUE02
TCCAACTTACTCACACCCCACACCCCACACCCTACACCCTACACCCCAATTATCACCATAATTTCTGTTCCTTGACCAGGTTGGCTCTGAATACTCAGTTGCGCTCCAAGGTGTTCTGCTCGCTCGCTCATTCCCAGCAATCCAAATCCGCCAGATGGGATCGTAGCAACCCCAAAGCCCCGTCCATCGTCTTTAACACGCAGAATAAATTGTGTATTATCATACACTAACTCTACACGAATTTCGTCAGCATTAGCGTATTTTATGGCATTGGTTAAGGCTTCCTGTCCAATTCGTAGTAAGTTATTTTCAACCTCGACTGGCAAGGAATAGGCTGTGCCTTTGATTTCGTAGATCAGAGCGGTATCGGCAGAGGCTCTCATTTGAGTCACAAGGCGATGAAGGGCAGTATGTAAATTGCCATCCTCCAATAGCTGAGGACGAAGCGCTACCACCGATCGCCGCGCCTCAGCAAGTCCGGTTCGTGCTAGTTCATCAATAATTTCTAGGTGTGTCTGTGTCGCTTCTATATCGTCTGCTAGCACTTGGGTTGCAGCTCCTACTTGAACAAGAATACCTGTGAAGGACTGGGCTAGCGTATCGTGAATTTCTCGCGCCATGCGATTGCGCTCGTCTAGAATGGAGGTTTCTTCGGCGCGTTTGCGATCGCTAATATCTTGCCCAATCCCCACAAATAAACGATTATCAAGCTGAACATTTGCCCAGGCAGTGCTTACAAAGCGATCGTCTCTTGTCCTGATTTTTAGATCAAGCCAAGTGCCAGTGGCGGCTAACATGTGGTTCAAAATCTGCTGTCGCTGTTCTGAATCAGAACTGCATTCAGCGATGAGATCAATCTGCTGTAAATCGACGGTTGACCAACCTAAAATTTGCTCAACTTGATGATTAACAAACTCAACTCGCCCTGTCGCGTCGTAAAGCGTAATCATCACCGGGATATGATCTACGATCGTTTGTAAAAGCTGTTTTTGCTGGTTTAAAATCTTTTGTGCCTGTTTTCTTTCAACAATCTCTTGCTCTAGTTTCAGGGTTCGCTCTTCCACCTTTTGTTCCAACGTGCGAGCGTACTCCTTGAGATTTTCCCACAACAGATAGGTATTGCTAGTAATGGCAGATCCTACAAGAGCCAGTAGCGGTGGCACGACGATTACCCACCAACCCACTAGAAAGAAACCGTAGGCTCCACCGCAAAGAGCGATGCCCAACAGTACAATTTTCAATACGGTTTCTCGCGGTGATGAAGCTGTCCAGCCGATGATGGCTCCAATGGTTGACCAAACAACGATCCACAGGCATTCCAAGGGTTCTGACCAGGTTTGCAGTAGAGATCGTCCATCTAACGCCGCACTCAACAGTTGGCTGGTTAACAGCGCGTGAACTTCAACACCAGAAGGTACGGCACTAGAGTCGGTGGTGTAGGACGTAAAAAACTTGTCTTTCAGGCTTTCTGCGGTTACTCCAATCAGGACAATACGGTCACGCACCAAATCGCGTGGCAATCGTCCCTGCAAAACATCCGTGAGCGCGATCGTGTGAAACCCATGCCGGAATTTGGGAAAATTTGACAAAATCTGATATCCGCCTGCATCCATCCCTAAATAACCACCATCATTGGGCTGCAATGGTGTAAAAATGGCTCCACCCAATCGAAACTTCGTCTGCTTAGGGTTAAGAGGTTGACGGTAAATACCTTGTTTGTCAAGGTAAAAGAATGCCAGACGTGCGCCCAGCGTAAAGATTGATCGATTGTCCTGAGTTCTTAAATACAGCAGGCTGCGGCGTACCCGACCATCTCTGTCTAACAGCAGATCACTGGCGCTGACTTGATCCCGCTGTTTTAACAGCGATGGGGCTGGAATAACTTCACCATTTGCTGTTTTAACGACGTTTTCTATTCCAATTAAGTTAGGAGTCGTGGTGAAGACGTTGGCTAAGGCTTGATGACCGGGTTCTACAGGTAAATCTCGAAAGATGTCTAATCCAATGACTCTCGGTTGCTGTTGTTTGATGGATGAAATCAGCTGAACCAGCACCGCATCAGACATGGGCCATTGTCCAAGCTGATTAATATCTGACTCATCAATTGTCACAAGCACAATCCGTGAATCAACTGGTTCAGAAGGACGCAAACGAAACATCTGATCCAGTGCGATTAACTCCATTAATTGCAGGGCGCCAATTAACCGTAAAATCAGCAAACTCCCAGCAATGCTGGGGACTGTGATTAAGACCCCACTCCATCGCCAAATTTGCTGTTTCAGAGTTGTCCACATAAGTTAAGACGATCGCTCAACGCGGGTTTTCTTTCTCTAAGTTGCTATTAATCATGGTATCAACTCCCCCTGATTGCAACAGTTTACGCCAAGCGGTGTTGATACTTGGGTCATTCATTTGGCTGCGCCTCAACTGATACAGAACGGCAAGAGCATCGTACCAGACATCTGCTTTCTGATAAAGTGCTACCTGTTCTTTGAGTGATGCTTGCTGAATTTGACGTAAACGAGCAAAGTCAAATTCAATGCGCTCAACCATACCTGTGACAAAGCGATCCTCCAGGCGATCGCTTGGATTGCAAATGATCGCAAACGACCAAGTATAGGGCTGACCTACAGTTAAAGGCGGTGTTTGGGCTGGCAGGGTGAGGTCGATCAGGTTGGGAGTATTGGTCAAAGCAACCGTGGCGCGATAAATCCCGCGACCCTCTCGACTGCGGAGGCTAAATTCTGCATTCTTCGCGCTGGTTTTGGGCACGTAGACGAGAAACGTAGGGCGCTCTGATAAGGTGAAGCCTGGTTTAGTTGTGGGGCTGAGGGCAGTCAGCAACGGGCTGCTTATTTCCGCTTCCGCATCTTGAGGGCAGTTGGATGGATCGCGCCGTCCCCCTGCCGATGATCTATCTGGATTTGTGGGTGGCGGTGGTGGATTACTCTGGGCGAGTTGGATGGTAGATTGATTTGCAAAGAAAGATTGGGACGGTGTTGGCGAAGCAATACCGGGCGATCTCGCCAGTTCTAACGTCAGAACAATGCCAATGGGCAGACGATACAGCAGAGTTTTGAGGTTAGACATAACGTTTTTATAACCAATTTCCTAAAAGAACAAACGGTGCCCAGTAGTAAGGCGAGGTGTAATCGTCTTGATGCAACAAGGTGATCTGAGCGCGACGCAATGCCTCGGCTTTCGTCACTTCGGGCTTTCTTAACTGACGATAAAACTCAATCATCAAAGAAGCTGTGGAGCGATCGCCGACAGACCACAAGGAAGCGATGGTACTGCGCGCTCCCGATCTCACTGCCACACCTGCCATCCCCAGAGCTGCGCGGCGATCGCCCGTTGCCGTTTGGCAGGCACTGAGAACTAGCAATTCGATTGGATTGAGTTTTCCTTCTCTAGAACGGAGCAGTCGATCCAATTGTCTAACGTTAATGCGTCCATCCCAACTCAAGATGAAGGTGTTGTCTGCATTCGAGCTAAACTCACCGTGCGTTGCCAGGTGAACGATAGGTGAAGACTTAGAATCAATCGTTTTTTCAAACGAGCCATTTGTGAATGATTGATCTAGCAACACTTGTGCTGGAATTTCTGATTTAATTTGATCAATTTCGACTGCAACATTGGGCAATGCCGCAAATCCTCCCCGCGCTTGCGTCAACCCAGCTAATAATCCTTGGAACCGTTGACGCTCCAGTGGTTGGGTTTGAAGCAATTCCAGACCTGGAGTTAGCACGATGCTATATTTTTCAATCAAATACTGCTGACCATCGTGCAGGGCTGCCATTGGCAAACTACGCAGCAATCCATCAGGCACAAATACGAGCGTTTTGATCTCACTTGTCGCCAGTTCAGCCGCGAACTGACGCAGGAGCAAATTATAGACCTGTTGAGCACTAGGCAACCAATCTTCCACAAAGGCTGTAGGTCTAAGCGATTGACGCATCTGTGTCAAAATGCGTTCTACTTCCAATTGAGGAAGGGGCGTTTTGTAATATTGCAAAGGCTGATTAGGCAACGCCAGAATCACCGCCAACTGGCTGGGCAGAATGATTGGATAGATGACCGCCGCATGAGGATCAATCTGGTCAATTTTCACCGGATGGGCATTGGTGCAGGCTTCTCGGAAGAAGTTGTCGAGTTCTGCCAACTGGAGTGCTTCGATCGTCTCGCGTGCCTGTTTCAGGTTTTCCTGGCTGGGTGCATCACCGTCAGATTGCAACAGCAGTTCCACAAGTTGTCGATAGACAGGTTCGACACTTTCTCGGAATGAAAACTGCACATCCTGGTTTACCGCAACCAAATCACTACGGAGGGATTGCAGCAGTTTGACCGCTTCGGCATAGGCGATCGTTGCATTGTGCAGATTTCCAATGGAAGGGCAGGGCTGTTTACCTTGACAGAAAATTCGTCCCAGCTGCCACTGCCACTGATAGGCAATGTCGGGGGCATCAATGGATTGAGCCAGACTAAGTGCTTGTTGGGTCAGGGTTTTAGCATCGTTCCATTGATGGGTTGTTTCATACAAACTACCCAAAGTGCCAAGGGCATAGGATTCAGCACGAGAATCACCAGAAGAACGAATTTGTTGAATCGCGATCGCCAGTTCCTGAGCTGAGGTTTTGAGCCATTGAGCAACGGATTTGGGAGTAGATGAGGTGGATGGATTACTGGTTGAAAGTCTGAAATGTTTATCCGTTTCATCTGTTTTATAATCTGTTGCCAATTTGATCAGGCTTCGAGCTAAATTGATGCGGGTATATGCCGCCAAACGACCAGGCGGTAAATAGGCAAGCTGGGATTGAATTTGTGTAAATAGACGTTGAGCCTCTGCTGATTGATCACTATCAATTAGCAAACTTAACTGGGCAAGTTGAATCTGAGTTTTTGCGGTTAAGGAGGGAGCGATGACGATCGCTTTTTGATAAAAATCTAGGGCAGTATCTGTGTTTCCCTGAGCGCGGGTCGTGTTACCCAGACTTAAGAGAATGCCGCTCTGCTCCGATGCCGATTGCGGTGTATCGTCTGGCAGTTTCTTAGCGATCGCTAGACTCTGCTCCAAAACAGTTCGAGATTGAGCCAGGTTGCCCACTAACCTCAAAAGCTTACCCAGATTTCGCAACTCCGTCACCTTCAAATGACTATCAGGCTGATTTTGCAGCGACTGTTCTACTTGCGTCAAAAGATTGGCTGCTCCTTTGTAAAGTCCCTCTGCTTGTAAGGCTCTGGCTTGATTAATCTGGCTACCGAGAATGCCAGTGATGTCGCCTGCTTTGCGATAGGCAGCGATCGCTGCTTGCCAGGTTTCAAACGCCTCGGATGCTCGACCTTGAGTGAGCTGTAACTCTCCTTGGATAGTCAACACTTGGGCAAGCACCGAAGCAGTCTCGGAATTGGCTGCCGAGTTTTGAGCGGTTAATAGCGAGATAGCTTGTTTGATCTTCCCTTGAGCTTGTGTCTGCTGTCCCAGATCATTAAACGCAATAGCAAGAAAGCTGAATACCAGCCCCTGATTGAGACGATCGCCGCTAGTCTCGTAACGAGCGGCTGCCTGTTGCCAGAGGGCGATCGCATCTGAAAGTTGCCCTGCCCGATAGCGATCTTCCGCCTGCTGCACAAGCTGGGCTGGTGGAATTGTATAAGACTGAGGAGACTGGGATATAATTTCTACTGATTGTCCTTGATTTTCTACCTTGCGGTCATGAGTGTCATCTAGGGCAACCGTAATTCCAGCATGAAGGCTCATTGCAATGAAAAACCCTACCAGAGCAAATCGAAAAGATTGTAGCCACCCCCGATTTAACAAGAGGCGCTGCATTTTAGACAATCCCTGATTGATTCGCCTGTTCCTGTGTCCTTCATTCATCTTAGGTATGAGGCTCTCCAGTACTTGCGTAAACAGCTGTCTGTTTGTGACATCCCAAGTAACATCATTGCAGGTTTTGTTCAATCAAGCTAGGGAAGATAAGTAAGTTTGCTCACTTACAGCAATTTTCAGGTAAATAGACCACAATGATTGAACCAACCGAAGGCATTATCTTCGGTAATGTAATTGACA
>NZ_JAVRBY020000127.1:0-5775 GCF_034531035.1 Nostoc sp. DedQUE02
AAAAGCGAAAAGACATAGCTGTTCGGAAGGCTTCTAAAGCTTCAGCAAAAGTGTTCAAAGGTTTCGAGGCCCACCTTCCTCTTAAACCTCCAGTCATCTGATGCCAAAGAATAAAAGTGTAGGCACAAAAAACTAAGATAAAATGCCTAATTAGACGGGAGCATCCCAAATGTGCAAAAATACGGAAAGAAATATTATTCGCGAGTTATCATCGCTACACAAATGTTAAGGTGACTCAAAAGCGAGGTTTTGGTTGGTTCAACTTGGCTGTTTATTGGAAGAGGAAGTACAGAGGTAAACAAGACAAATCAGCTTGGTATTTATTAACTAATTTGCTGGATTTGAACACTGCTCTCAAGATATATGCTCAACGTTTTGGGATTGAGGCGATGTTCAAAGACTGCAAAACTGGCGGTTATAATCTGGAAAGTTCTCAAGCCAGTTCTGATAGACTTGTGTGTTTGATTTTATTAATCGCTTTGGCTATGACCAGTGCTTGGTTATATGGACAAAGAACTAAATTTCAAAAACTTGATTCCTATATTTGTCGCCAAAAAGAAAAAAATAGAAATCAGAAGCGTCACAGTAATTTCTGGATAGGTTTATATGGTTTCAATTGGATAGAAGCTCTGTATGGGTGTCAAGCATGGGTCAAGGAACTGGTCGGTTTCAGTCGCAATAAGCAAGCATATTACCAGCGAGGTTTAAGGGCTATGGAGCTTATACAGCAAGCTCTTTAACTCGCTTGTCGCCCCTTGAACTACTGTCCCGTCTCGATCCTAGAAAAGAAGTTTTTGGTTATCGCTTGCATCTACAACTTGAAAGTTGGTTAAACGAACTATTACTTCTTCAGAATTATAATGCCCCATTGATTAGCGAATAATTATTTACAGCGAATTGCAATCAAACGTGCCACAATTAAAAGCAATACTGGGCTTTTTTTAGGATTTATTTTTGTAGCGGGTTTGATCAAAAACTGCTGTAAGCTTCTCTCAACTCGAATTTAGAGAAAAGCAACTTGCATTATTTTTGAATAGCGGTGGTTTGAGATGGGCAAGCTGTGATGGGCGTTCGCGTAGCGTCTCGCAGAGAAGCCCCACTGGAAACGATCGCAGAGGCAACAGCATTTGTCTGCGTAGCTATGGGTACAGAGGCTGTTAGCTCCACTGCGCCAGACTTATTTATTACCCAACTAGTAGCTTCTACAATAGTTGGGCTAATTTGCTTAACTTCTAATTGAGGACTTTTGCGCCCCAGACTCCGACTCAAGTATAAATTCTCTCCTACAGTTGTGCTTTTTTGTTCTTGAGGATTCAATGTTACCCAATCAACAGTTGCAGTTTGATTAGTGGCAAGTGCTTGAGTTGGTAGAGGTGGCAAACCGCCACGTCCGGTGATGGTAAATGAATTACCTTTATTTGCCAGACAGCCTTGAGCAATCAAACTAGAGCGATCTACAAAATTGGCTGGCAATTCCACTAATCCGTTATTGGGATCTACATCTGGTGTATTGACTTGCACTGTTCCATTAAACTGCGGAATTACCCCTGTGGCAGTGATATCACTTGCACCTGTTGGTGTCTTCTGAAACTTAGTCCCAAAAATCCCTTGAGCATTAATAGTCACATTCCCACCACGAAAGTCTAGGGAATTGGCGCTGATATCGCTATTTTCTTGGGAAACAGCAACGATGAAACCATTTTTGGCATCAATGCTGATGTTACCCCCTGGGATGTTTTCACCAGTGGCGTTAGTAGTGATGGCACTACCATTGCGTAATAGTAACAAGGGAGTACGCAAAAAGATATTTCCTCCGCCGCCTGTGGTGTCAGCTCGGATGCTGCCTTGGTTGTTGAGATAGATGCGATTGGCATCCACAAACAACGAACCGGCACTGCCTGTGCCCGAACTGCTGACCGTCACTTTTGCCTGGTTTTGGATGCTGAGGGTTCCTGTTTGTAGCTTTAAGTCCCCACCCTGACCGCCGCCAGCCGTACCAGCAGCAATAATTGAACCATCGCCTGTGAGAGTAATCGACTCTGGGGCAGTAATGGTTAGCGTTCCTCCTTGACCGTTGGCCTTAGTGGAGGCAGAGACTTGTGCGCCATCCTGAAGGTTCACCCTAACACTTTGCCCGTTCCCCCGTGGCTGAATAGTCAAGTTGCCTGCATCTGCTGCACTGGTGGTGTCGGCAAATAGACCACTGGTTGCCCCACTCAGTTGCAGGTCTGGAGTATTAATTGTGATGTCGCCAGCACGACCGCTACTAGAAGTCGTGGTCAGTAGTTGCCCGCCACTCAAATCCACTGCGTCTGCACTGACGGTGATATTGCCAGCGTTTCCAGATCCGGCAGTGGAAGCAGCGAGTTGAGAACCATTAAGCAGTGAGAGCGATCGCGCTGTGATGTCAATATTGCCGCCTGTGCCAACTCCACCTGGATCGAGCGTGCTGATGGCATTTCCTCCATTAAACGAGACAGCATCTGTAGCCTGAATCTGGATATTTCCAGCATTTCCTTGCCCTTGTGTCCTCGTGTTGATTTTTCCCTGGTCAGAAACAAAGAGCGATCTTGTGGTAATAATTACATCTCCTCCACTTCCCACAGTTCCTTCCTCAACCGAGGTAAACACTCCACTAAGGAGGTCGGTACGAGTCGGTGCTGTTCCACTAATCTCTACAGAGTCACGAGCATTAATGGTGACCCTACCTGCGTTACCCGTTGCACCAACACTGGGTTTATTCGCGTCCTCTTCTTTGCGTATTGCACCATTGGTGGCGGTATTCACGGCACCCCCGTTGGTCAGAAACAGCGAGCCAGTTGTGATTGTAACATTTCCCCCTTGACCCACAGATCCTGAAATTGCGTCTGTGAGGATAGTACTGGCGAAGACTCCATCAGAGGATGCACCATCTAGAGAGACGCGATCGCGGGCATTAATATTTACATTACCAGCATTTCCCTGCCCCCTCGTATAGGAAAATAGGCTAGCGCCCCTTGTGAAGGAAAGCGACTTTGTACTGATGTTGATACCGCCAGAGTTACCATTGCCAGTTGGGTATACGATATTGAATATATAGCTGCTGTCATCCAAAGATACGGTATCTCGAGCATTGATATTTACACCCCCAGTATTTCCCCCTCCACTCGTTGCAGAAATCAGTTCAGCGTTCCCTGTGAGAGAAAGTGACCCTGTAATGATGTTGATATCACCAGCGTTACCGATACCAGTTGGGTTCACGCTATTGAGTACAGCAGTCTGAATCCCATCCAAAAAGACGGTATCGCGGGCATTAATATTTACACTACCTGTATTTCCTTGTCCACTCGTGTTGGAATACAGTAGAGCGTTCCCTGTGAGAGAAAATGACCCCGTAGTGATGTTAATATCCCCAACGTTACCGATACCAGTTGAGTAAACTCTATTAAATACAGCAGTATTATTACCATCTAAAGAGACAGTACTGCGGGCATTAATATTCACACTACCTGCATCTCCCTGTCCACTAGTGTAGGAAGCAACTTGAGCGCCATTGGTCAAAGAAAGCGACCCTGTAGTGATGTTGATATCACCAGTGTTACCTGTCCCTCCAGGCCGGACTTCGTTGCCGATGTAGCTACCATCAGTATTTATTGTTTCTGTTGCATTGAGTTCAATGTTCCCTGCTTGAGCGTCAGCAAAACCCAAACCTTCCTTGATTCCCACCCGAAGTCTACTTCCTTGGTTCAGGGTCAAGTTCCGAGCTGTGATGGCAATACTCCCGCCATCCCCAGCACGAACGTCTATAAAAGCGCTGTTGCTGAGGGAAACATCTGCCCGCGCTATACCATCGGGAAAACTCAACCGCCAATCACCAGCCGTTCTACTCAGACCCACTGCCCCCTCTCCAGCAACAGCACCTAACTCCACTCGGCTTCCCGGACTGACGATTTTCCCGCTTTCTAACTGGACATCACCACCTACTAGTAATAGGCTCCGTCCCGGTGACACCTGAAGCCCAGTACTGTTGTTAGCGGTCGAGCGGTTGATGATTGGTTGTGCTGCTAGTTGATTGAAAAACAAGGCATTAGGATTGATGTTCAAGACTTGGCTGGGCAGAGGTTGTCCCGGATTCGTACTAAACATATCTCCATTTGCTAATCTTATTGAATTGGCAGTCGTGGCAACAAAAGAACCCCCGATGTTAAGTGACGCATTTGCACCAAAAATAATGCCATTGGGATTGAGCAAAAATAAATTCGCCGCTCCATTTGCTCGAATCACACCATCAATATTGGAGATCGATCCACCCGTTACGCGGCTGAAAATGTTCTGCACATCTGCGCCATTGTTGAAGTAGGCAGAGCCTCCTGTTGGCACAGATAATGATTGGAAACTGTGGAACAGATTGCCACCCCGCTTTGCCCCGCCGTCGATTTGGAAATTGAGATTGCCAGAAACTTGCGATCGCTCCCCCGGAGGCAGCGTGTTATCGGGAATCACTTGAGCTGCGCTCGGTCGAACACAATCAAGTATCCAAAAAACACTGCACATCAGAAGCCATAAATTTAGATGCCACTGACTCATCTTGCTGTCTTGCCTCCAGGGATGCTCGAACAAAAATGTTCAGTGCAGTTCTCACATTCAAACACTTTAAGCATAAAGATTACAGTAGACGACTCAGTAATTGCAAATAATTATTAGATTTTCTTTACAAAATGAGTTGACAGATAGCATGATTTTACATTGTTCATAGCTGTGATTTATTTCAGTTATCTTTTTATTTAAATTTCAAGACCATCTTCAAAGTCAATACTTCGGCGAAAAAAGAGTATAAATAGAGAGGGTTCTGGTAGTAGAGTTATTATCTTTCACAATGAGAATTCAAAGCTACACTTTGCCGTGTTCGACAAAAAGCTGACTGTGGAAGATGTCTGTTACCGCTTTTGTGCGCTGCGACAATACGTAAAGAAATTTTTTTTCCCTAGCTGCATAATGTTGATTCGCTCACACCCATAGATTTATAGAACTTTGACAAACTAATCAATTTATGAATTTCTCTGAGACCATCAAGTATGCCAGTAAACTCTCTAGAAATTGTCAAGCAGGCTTACATTTACCTCAACCAAAAAGATATTCCTAGTTATTTTTCTTTAATGTCTCCTGACGTTGAGTTTTATCAAACTGAAGAACTTCCTTGGGGCGGTCGCTATCGTGGCTTTGATGAGAGTAAGGTTTTTTCTCCAAATTTTCTCCATTGATTGATTCTTCAGTCGAAATATTTAATTACATTCCATCGGGTGATAAAACCGTTGCGATCGGCAAAACGAGTGGCGTAGCAAAGCAAACTGGAAAAAAATTTAGTTGTAACTTAGCTCATATTTGGACAATTCAAAAAGAGAAAATTGTGCGACTAGAGGTTTACATCGACATTAATGTAATGAAACCTGCTTTGAGGTCATAAGTTAAACAAAATGTAAATGTTTCACAGGCTTTAATTAGGGGGTTTACAGATGAGAATTTTTGTTGCAGGGGCAACGGGAGTGATCGGTCGGACGCTAATCGCGCAATTGCTCGCAAAAGGACACGATGTAGTTGCTCTGACCCATTCTCCAGACAGAGCCAAAATTTTAGCTGAACAAGGTATAGAATCTGCGATTAGGCAGAGCCTACGCTTCGCGAAGGCAGATGTATTCGATGCAGAAGCGCTCATTGCTGTGATCGTTCGCGCTCAACCGGAAGTGGTTATCGAACAACTCACCGCTTTACCCAAAACTTACACTGCTGAATCGATGA
>NZ_JAVRBY020000128.1:0-5519 GCF_034531035.1 Nostoc sp. DedQUE02
AACACCAGCAGTCTGTTGAACAGCAGTTTGGTTTACGGGCGTTTATTGGTGCTGGTAGATTACAGTCAACTAAGCTTTCTCAAGCATCCTTGAGCAAAACTGAAATTCAAGAAAGTATCGCCCCGGAAATTGCTGCATCAGGTCGCTTATTGGATGTCGAACGATTGGTTGAACGCCTGGGACGACCCGATTATAAAATAATAGTCATTCATGGGCAGTCAGGTGTAGGTAAAAGTTCGCTGGTAAATGCGGGGTTAATTCCGGCTTTAAAAAATAAAAGTGTAGGGATTCAAGATTATTTACCTGTAGTACTGCGAGTTTACACTAATTGGGTAGAAGAACTTGGGCGGCTAATATACGAGGCATTGCAAGAGAGAAGTAGAGCTAGAAATCAGGAATCAAAAGAGCGTGAGGTTTCTAGCTCAGAAATTCAAACTTCTCCTGCTGATTCCGCCTCCTTAATTTCTCAATTGCGAGACAACGAACAGCACAATCTACGAACCGTACTGATTTTTGATCAGTTTGAAGAATTTTTCTTTGCTTATACCCAAGAAACCCAAAGGCAGCATTTCTTTGAGTTTTTGGGTGAGTGTCTTAATATTATTTCGGTGAAAGTAATTCTGTCGCTGCGGGTAGATTATCTGCATTATTTACTAGAGTGCAACCGTCTGCCAAGTATGACGATTATTGGCAGGGATATTCTAAGCAGTAATGTACTTTACGAATTGGGAAATTTTACACTTGAAGATACCAAGTCAATAATCCAGCGTTTGACTCAGACTGCTAATTTTGAGCTAGAACCTGCTTTGATTGAGCAACTGGTGCAGGATTTAGCACAGGAATTAGGTAAAGTGCGTCCAATTGAATTGCAGATAGTAGGAGCGCAACTGCAAACTGAGAATATTACAACTCTGGAAGAATATCAGCAGCGTGGGACTAAAGAAGAACTGGTAAAACGTTATTTGGCTGAAGTGGTTAATGATTGCGGTGTCAAGAATCAACAAGCCGCAGAGTTGTTATTGTATTTGCTTACCGATGAAAAAGGAACCCGCCCACTCAAAACTCGTGTTGAACTGGAACGAGATTTGCAAGCATTAGTCGCAAACACGACTACAGGCGGCAGTAATCCAGATTTAGTGTTAAAGATTTTTGTTAAATCTGGTTTGGTGGTTTTGCTTCCAGAGAATCCGGCTGATCGTTATCAGCTAGTGCATGATTACATTGCCTTATTGATTCGCCAGCAGCAGGAGCCGAAGTTAAATCAGTTAATGGCTCAATTAGAACAAGAAAAGCAACAAAGAAGACTCAGTGAAGAACAAAGAAAACTGGGTGAAGCTAAACTTAATAGTTTTTTGAAACGCGCTCTATTTGGTTCAGTTGCAGCAGGAGTAGCCTTAGCTGGACTGGCAGTTACAGCGTGGATTCAAGCACAAAAAGCCCAAGAACAAAAAAATCAAGCTGATATTCAAAGAAATCAGGCTAACATTCAAACACGGCAAGCTACAATTAGCGAGATTAATGCTTTGACTAATTCTTCAGAAGCACATCTTGTCTCTGGTGAATTCATAGATGCCACAGTAGAAGCTTTGAAAGCAAGTGAAAAATTTCCGTCTTGGGCATCAAATGATACTCAACTAAAAACTGTTACAACTTTACAGCAAGCAGTTTATCTAAAGCCAACAGAGAATCCAGGAAATAGAGCTATGGAGCTTAATACTTTAGAAGGGCATACCGAGTATGTCAGTAGCGTAGTGTATAGTCCAGATGGCAAAACCCTCGCTTCTAGCAGTGATGACAAGACGATAAAAATATGGGATGTCAGTACAGGTAAACCCATCAAAACACTCACTGGGCATACTGATAGAGTCAGTAGCGTAGTGTATAGTCCAGATGGCAAAACCCTCACTTCTAGCAGTGGTGACAAGACCATAATTTTATGGACTTTGGATTTAAATGAGTTAGCCAAAGACGCTTGTAACTTGCTTGCTCCTTATTTGATTATTCATCCTGAGACATTAACAGAACTTCAAAAATGCCAAACTCAATCTCTTCTAAAACAGTCTGCTTTAGTGCTGCTTATTCAAGGTGAAAAACTAGCACGTAATGATGATATTAATGCATCTATTGAAAAATTCAAAAAAGCTCAACAATGGGATGCCAAGCTAAATTTTGATCCACAGGTAAAAGCACAAGAATTTACAAATATTGGTAAAGCAGAGCGTCTACTCAATGAAGGGCAAAGTCTTGTTCTAAATGGTAAAGTAAGGGAAGCCCTAGATAATTACGCACAAGCCCAAAAGTTAGACCCAAAAGTTGAAATTCCCGTTGAAAATTGGAGTTCACTCTGCCGATATGGTAGCTTATACAAGCAAGCCTCCGATGTCATGTCTGCCTGTGAAAAAGCCGTAGCACTTTCGCCAGATGATCCCAATATTCAAGGCAGCCGTGGGCTAGCCAGAGCATTGACAGGTGATACTAAAGGAGCAATAGCAGACTTTGAGGAGTATATTGTTCAGCTTGACAAAGAAATTAAATTATCTCAAGGAGATGAATTAAAACAACTTAAAGCTGATAAAGCACAACGTCAAAGTTGGGTGAAAGAGTTACGCGCTGGCAAGAATCCGTTTACAGATGCAGTGCTTGAGAAACTGCGATCGCGGCAATAGCTTTAACAAAGTGGAGCAACAGTCTTTGCTACCGCAACATTACCCATGACAACAGGTGTAATATCTGCGTCTGAGTCGCGCTGCTTTCTTACCCCCAAAGCCATGCCAACGAAAGTCTTTAGGCAGCAGATTTTGGATAGACCAAATAGAACCAGGATTTGAGTTCCGCTTGCAGACAGAGCCAATACCAACCCAATCATGAGTTTTAAGGCGTGAGCCGTAATTATCCAAATGCCTTAAATAATCTTTTGGTTCGTATCCTTGAAGTACAGGCATGACATAAGGCGGTGATTCACCAGTAGCTTGGGCTAATTTGTCCAACTCTTGGATTAGGCGATCGTAACGGTGTAAAGTTAGTTTTTGATGAGTTGGAATATCTAGTCCTGTGATTTTGAGAATGTACTCCTCGCACATATAATCCTGAACGACTACCGCGACGAGATTACAACAGTTTTTAAATCGCCAAATGATTTGGGCATAAGTTTTGGTGGATAAATGATTTTTGTAGCCGTACTGTCTAGATACTCGGCTGAATGCCCCACTGTCTATAATTACTGGTTGCTTTCCACCATCAAATGGAGCTTTACGGCAAGTATATGAGTTGCCCCTTTTCTTGAAAAAGCCATTTATCGAAATCATGACAGGACAATTCAGGTCAGCAATTTTTTCAGGAAAGTTGCACCGCAGGAAGTACATTGGTTCAGTTTTATTCATATACCACCTTTTAAAACTCCTGTAATTGAACGCACGGGTCTAATGCAGCGATCGCCGGATGTGGATGTAGTTGTGAATTTTTGCAAGGATGGAAGGAGAAAAGAGGGATTATGACAAAAGTGGGTAAATTACCTGGCCAAGTTCAAAAACTTCGATGTCGATAAATCGCATAACATCGTTGCAGTGCCGAGCTTACCGTAAAGCCTGTTTTTCTCAACAATCAACTCGATAGTGCGGTCGCTTGGGTCTTTTGTGTAAACAGCATCGCGGTAAAGCATAATCAATTGGTCGCAAACCTCGAAGATTTCGCCGGAATTACGCAACAGATGACGATTGGGGCGTTTGTCAGCCGTTGTTTGATTCCCCCGATTGATTTGACAGCCCAAGAAAACAGAGATTTTGTGAGACTTGGCGATATCCCGAATTTGGCGCGTAATCTTGCCGACTTCAAAAGCCATATTCCCGCCTGCTGAGAGAGGAATCTGCTGCAAGTAGTCAATAAAGACAGCACCAATAGAACCACCAAATTCGGCAATGGCACGGCGCACTGCACTTGCAATCATTGCGGTTGTACGGGAGGAATGCTCGTAAACCTTCCAAGGCAGTTCTACCATAATTAACGTTACTGCCGTTGAAGTTCCAGAATTAACCGAGCAGGAAATTAGCGATAAGCCTGACGGCATGGCTACGCTTACCGCTTGCACCTGGAGAGAAAAGTAGAGAGGGCATTTTTTGAGGCGGGAAAGGCTTTAATGGAGTTACGCGATCGCAGGTTATACAGATCCACTCATCACACATTTGAGGAGTATTGTCGTGATAGATTTGGATACACCCATCGCCGGGTCAATTATCTAATAGCTGGTTCTGTAGTATTTGACAACATAGCGACGGGAACAAATTGTTCCTAAAATGAGGAAGTGGATGGAACGGGAACAAATTGTTCCCAAAATGAGGAAGTAGACAAAACTCGACTTAACCCCTCACGAATCCTGCCAACTAACGAAGGACAAGTGCGCCCTCTGGCACAACTAGAACCCCAGCAGCAGGTTAAAGTTTGGCAACGGGCAGTACAGGAGGCTGGCGGTAAAGTTCCCACTGCCAGGATCGTCACTGATGTGGTGCAGAAAATTATGGAACGTACCAAAATACCCAACACCTACCAAATTGCCGAAGTCTGCCAAATTCTTGCTAAGGACAATCCTGATTTACGAGGAAAAGGCGGGAATTGGTGCATTGTCAACCATGTAGGCGAATTTAGTTGCACAGTCACAATGTGGGATGGAGAGTACACCATCAGAATCGACCATATGAAGCCACTCAATTACCTGGAATCGGAATGTCAGCAGATGCAGCAGATTAGCGATCGCATGCATCAGTAGGTTACGGGACAGTGGCAAGCTAGAAGCGCCAGCAGAGGCAGTTTTGAAGTGTTTAAAAGAATTGAAGCGTCCGTATTTTACTGAGTTTGAGGAAAGGCTTTTGGATTTTATAGAGCTGAATTAAAATCACTGCTAGATAAACTGTTGAATCAAGGCGAGTTATTGATTAAGTGGCATCGGAAAATCAAACATAAAGGCAATCTTGGCTATGTTACAGTTTAAATGCTTATTAGCTTACCAGGAACTGCAACTGAAAATCAATGTAGAGCGATCGCCCTTGCCCAGCAGATGCGAGGATGGTTTGAAACTTTGGGCTATCGCCTGGAAAAATATGAAATCTGGGCAGAAGAATATTTTGAATGGATTATCAACATTCCAGTCCGTCGTAGTTATGACCGCATTCTTATCCTTGGCGTTGCTGGAGAAGTTGGACTGAGTGATGTGATGGCGTTGCGTTCCTCAGTTGAGGCGCAAAAAACTGATGAAGGATGGTTAGTAACTACCCGCCGCATTTCCCGCGCTGCAAGGGATGAAGTTAAGAAGGAAGAAAATCATCGCCTTGATTGTTTCACTTTTGACGAACTAATTGACTTGGATGCTGATTTTAATGCCTATCTTGACTGGTTAGAAGCAGAAATCAAACGCCGGAAAATTGATACCAAGTATGTACCCCTTGCTTGTACTAAACAGGACTTACGCAACTGGCACAGCGTGATCGCTATTTTATAGTATTTATGTACTATATAAAGTGGCTGACCCA
>NZ_JAVRBY020000129.1:0-5320 GCF_034531035.1 Nostoc sp. DedQUE02
ATGTTTATCGTGTAGTTGCTTGGCGCGCGGCGCGGCTACACCGCGCCATTGCTTGTGACAGTTGCGTAAGTCCTGATGCTAAAAAAACTTGAATTTGACTGTTTATTCATATAGTGTCGATCTGATGAGCTATCTTGCCTACCAAGGCTTGTATCCTTAGTAGGCAAGGATTTTAGGATTTATCTATACACCGTAGCCAAAGCAGCAGGGAAACTACAGAGGGTAAATATATACAGATTCACAAATAAATGGTACAAGAAATTTTACTGTGCGAAACTGTCCTCTCCGATTCGAAGAGGGATAGATTTAAACTTTAGTTTAAGGGAGGTAGAGGTTCGACGAACGCCTAGAAAACTAGATTTTTCTGTTAAAGCATAACGAATGCCGTTCGTTGGAAGCTCACGTTAAAAGATTCTACTTACCTTATTAAGAGCTATGAGGAATACGTTCAATTTCCGCATATCCACTGAAAATAAGTTTTTGACCTTCAGTTTCTAATCGGTTGAGCCGCATTTTCACTCCATCAAGGTCAAAACGATCTAAATCAACCATATTATCTAAAATTTCTACCAGCGCCACGCTCAGGGTTTGCGAAATTTCTCGTTGTGCTTCTGGCACTTGGTCAAGTTCGATTTTTGGATCTTTAAAAGAAACTCGCCGCCGCCTTTCAATCCCTAAAGTTAGGCTCATGTTCAGAGGAACGAGTTCGCCATTATTTAAATCTGCTTTTGCTGCAAGCTGTAAGCGATTTCCTGGTAATAGCTGTACCTGAACTTCCGTAAAGGAGACTGGTTCACCGCCAGATAATGCCGTCAGTGATGGTACGGTGAGGTTAAGCAGGCGCTTTTTCACCAGTTCTGCATTAAAGGCTTGATTTATGCCTGCTTCTGATAAAATTACTTGAGCGATCGCTTGAGTAGGTTGCTTGAGACTGAGTTTGCCTTTTAAAACCGAGCCGAAGTCAATGGCAACCGCATCGGTTTCAAAAGACATCTCTTCTACCGCGAAATCTCTCCGAATCACCAAGCCACGACCGCTCATCTTGAAGCTATCAATGCTGCCTTGCAAGAGCTTGCTGGAGGGGTAGCAGCGCACAAAGACTTCTACTGACTCGCTTTGGGTAAACAGGTGGCGAATCGTTTGGCTGGCGACCGTGTTGAGCATTCGCTCTCCCCAATCAGTGCCTTTAGGATCTTGTAAACCAGTAAGTCCGCCGAACATGTGGTTTTTAGTCTCTAGAAGTTCTTTGTACTTTTGTAACAAACTATGAAGAATACAGCAAGCGATCCCGTGATTAATTGTGCTGATAGGTAAGAGTTGGATAGCTGATGATAACTAGTTAAATGTGTCAAATATTACTGATATTATTAAATAATTATCAATGTTAGCATTATATTTAGTGCAAATTTAATGCATAATCAAAGTCATGCTGAACATCGTTTGAGATATTCATTCCCTCTCAAGCTTCAAGCGCAATACTTCTGAATTTATTCAGCTAATGAAGGAAACTGGACAATCGGTGGTGTTAACCGTGAATAGCAAAGCAGAACTAGTTGTGCAAGATGCTAAGTCTTACCAGAAACTTCTAGAACTTTTGGAACATTTGGAAACAATTGCGGGAATTAGAAAGGGACTGGAGGATGTAGACGCAGGTAGGACAAGACCTGTTGAGGAATTTCAGCAAGAAATGCAGCAAAAATATGGCATTTCAAGTTAGGACAGTCAAGACAGCAGATGCTCAAATTGAGGCAGCATACCTGTGGCTGAGAGAGTACAACCCAGATTATGCAGATCAGTGGTTTAGAGGGTTGATGGATACTATTGCATCTCTTTAAGAAAAACCTCGTCGGTGTGCCTTAGCTGTAAAACATGAGGTATTTTCTGAAGAAGTGCGTCAACTTTCCTATTGTTATAAGTGCAGCATTCTAGCCAAATGTGGCAACGGCGTAACCAGCGATACTCTTGCCAGGGAATGAAACGAAATATCCTAGAAGCTGCAATGCCTACTACAGCGACGATTGCTTCCATAGTTGAGGCAATGCAGGTGCAGCAAACTCTTCTACATTTGCATGGCAAAACTGGGTTGCTGAATCCAGGGGAGAAAGTATTTCTAGGTTTAAATCCTTGGATGGCTTTTAAGGTGCAAATTCAGCGACAAGAATCTTGTATCGCCCATGATTTAACTATTGAACCAACAGTCAATATCGAATACGAACCAAGTTTCAGCGTTAAAGAAATTTTGCAGCATTTGGATGAATCTGGATTTTCACAGCCTATTCTCTCGCTGCAAAATGAAGTCATTGGGATGATGCGATGTTTAAATCCTAATTGTGGTTATCAAGAGCAAGTTAATACACCCCTACGCTAATACCCGAAATCAAAGCTGTCTTGCCCCAAGTGTAACCATGAACGTGATTTTGATGTCATTAGGAATTTTGGACTAGAGGCATCTGGGGCAAATATTAACCTTGGAGAATTATGTCTACCGAAGAACGAAATTTTACACACTCCTGGAAAAAGTCTGACTATTGGATATGGTGCGATCGCAACTTGCAACCTCAAGAAAAAGTGCGATCGCACCATATCCATTAATTATGACGCTATCTGGTAAATTGCAGGTCGATATCTCGGTTCAGGTATTGGTTTGCCCTCAACTTTGGCAGCATGTAACCATGCTGCTTTGGCTTGTAAGACTTCATGAAGTGCTTCTTCTTCTGTTAAACCAAATGCTGAACAGTATTTCAAATCAGGAATATCAGCAATATAGCCTTCATCTTCTTCACTGTAGAAGATATTAATATGATAGTTTTTCATTTTTCATCTTCCAAAGTAAGTGCATATTCTTCAACCAAAATCAAAAATTGACGGGCTTGATAAGGAACAGCTTTGCCCTTTTGATTTTATAGGTTAAGCAGATTATGAATATCTGGATGAGTAAAAATGTGGTGACTGCCATTAATCCGTGATAGAGAAAATCCAAACGCCTCAAACAAAGTAACCAGTTCATGAAATTGAATATTTCTGGAACCAGAAAGGACTTTCTCTAGCAATTTACGCTTTTTCGACATTTCTACACACGATATTGCCATCTTTCTTAGCCATCTAGTATCGCCACTAAAATACGCAGTAACTCTTCTATATCAGCAGGAACACGATATAAATTCAGGTCTTGAGTTATTTGGTTGGAGGATAGGAATTTTGCTCATAGCTGCACGATTAAACCTGCATCTGCATCAGATTTTCAAACGGATGCTGATTTTTCCATCGGTAAGCATTAAAATCTCTAAAATCTATCGACAAAATTCTTCCATGTCCCAAGTGTTCTGCTAAAACCACTAGCGAAGCATCGGCAAGATCCATTGGTAAGTTCGCATATTTTTCCATCAGTTCACAAATACGTTTACCATGATGGGGTTGCAAATCAAAAACCGTAAAGACCCCTAAAAATAAGTTATTAATGAAACTTACTTGGGTGCGATCGCCCATCGTTGTTAAAAGTAGATAGCAAGTTTCTGTAACGACAGGCCAAGTCATAATTAGAGGTTCGTTCAGATTGGCAAGTACCATTATTGCTTGAGTGTGGTACGAGTCATTGCGATTTGCCAATGCTAACCAAAAGCCAGTATCAACGATAATCATACTTAGCTTTTAAGCCATCTCTCAAAATTGATTTGTAATTTATAGACAGCTTAGGATCTGCCTCGCCGCAACCAATAAAGCCTGTTTCGGTGAGCATCGAGAAAGAATTCTTTTGCTGCTGCTGAAGTTGTTGGTAGTACAATTCCAGGGCAGACTTAATCACATCTGTTACAGCCTGATTAGTCTGCTGTTGAATATAAGCTAGTTTGTCAGCATACTCGTCATCTAATCGGGCATTAATTCGCATCGTTATGCTCTCTTGTCATACAATTGTATGACAAGACTAACATATCTGCTACCTCGCTAACAATTTTCGTCGCAGATTGTCCAATGCTGCATTCGCACTCACATGACGAATTAAAGCGCGTCCTCGCACTGTACCAAACTGATACTCAAAACTTGCCACTTCATCCTTTGGGCCAGCTAAACCAACATAAACTAAACCCACCGGCTTAGTATCTGTCCCTCCAGTTGGGCCAGCAATACCAGTAATACTCAATCCCCAAGTTGTTGCAAGGCGGGTTTTGACTCCAATTGCCATTTGCTCTGCAACAGTTGCACTTACCGCCCCAAATTTATCTAAATCTTCCTGGTTAACACCCAGCAGCCTAACCTTCACCGAATTGTCATAAGAAATTACGCCACCCCAAAAGTAATCAGAACTCCCAGAAATCTCAGTCAACATTTGCCCTAAACCACCACCAGTGCAAGATTCTGCCACCGCAAGCGTTTCTTTTGATGCCCGCAACAACTCACCGACCACGGAAGCAAGAGTATCATTATTAACTCCATAAAAATCCACTCCGGCAATTTCTTTAAGTTGTTTTTCAATGGGCGCAATTAGGTCTTCTGCGGCTGCTTCTGAAGTGGCTTTAGCTGAGACTCGCAATCTTACTTCCCCTTTACCTGCATAAGGGGCTACTGTCGGATTTGGCAACTTCAAATAGGAAGAAACTTTTTCCGCCAAAGCTGATTCACCAATACCCCAAAACTTTAAACTCCGACTGTAAATAATTTCTTTACCCCAACCTTGACTTTTGAGAAATGGCACGGCTGTTTCTTCCCACATTACGTGCATTTCACTAGGAACACCCGGAAAGGTAAAAATCGTGATTTCAGGGCGAGGCTGCCAAATAATACCGGGTGCTGTTCCAGTGGGGTTGGGGAGAATTTCTGCACCTTGGGGAATTAAAGCTTGCTTGCGGTTACTTGGTGACATAACCCGACCTCGTTGGGCGAATTTTTGGTTTATGTCTTCGATGATGTCAGAACGTTCTACCAACGGGACTTTAAAAAAATCGGCGATGGTTTCGCAGGTGAGATCATCTGGTGTGGGGCCGAGTCCACCAGTGAAAATGAGAATTTGCGCCCTGGAAATAGCAATTTCTATAACTTGCTTCAACCGTTCTGGATTATCCCCAACCACTGTTTGATAGTAATGAGGGATACCTAGCTGCGCTAATTGTTGCGCTAAAAATTGAGCATTGCCGTTGAGGATATCTCCTAGCAGCAGTTCAGTACCAACACAAATAATTTCTGCACTCATTGGATTGGGGAAGGGGAGTAGAGAGTGGGGGATGAGGGAGCAGGGAGCAGGGGAGCAGGGGAGCAGGGGAGCAGGGGAAAAGGTTAAAGGTTAAAGGGAAAAGGAATAAATTTAATCTTTCCCCTTTTCCCCTTA
>NZ_JAVRBY020000130.1:0-5096 GCF_034531035.1 Nostoc sp. DedQUE02
TCAGCTTACTTTCACGTGAAAGCTTTGCTATTTAAGCATTATAGTCTTTTTTAATTTCCTGTTTTGTTTAAGTCCCGATAGAAAATTCCGCATCGCCTATTACCAAAATCAAAGCGGCGCTCCCAGAAATGCCCAGTGTAATGTCACCCATTTGCTGAAGCTCCTTTACTGCCTCGACAGAAATAAATATAACCCCGACGGCAATAAACGAACCAAACACCCAGTAGGGATGAGTCTTCCAAGTAACATCACAGACGCAGAAAGGGAAAGATTAACTGCACTTTTGCCTCTCTTGACTCATGCTCTGTGGATAGAGCAAAGACTCTACGAAATAATTCAAGAATATATCAGCAACTCCAGAAGAAAGGGGGCTAATGACTTAGCATCAATTGATACACGTAAAACGACGTTATTACCTGACAGCAAGTACTCTTTTGGGTTTGGTGCGCCAACTGACCTGGCACTACCGATAATCGCATCATATCGGGTATTTTTGGACAAAGACTATAAATGGATTCTGCCGTTTAACGAATTTGCCAAAGATTTTCTGCAACACTTGTGGAATAACTATTTCCGTAAATACTTGGTGTCGGATAAAACAACAGGAAATACAGTAGGTACAAAAATCAGCCGCAATCAAGAGATTTAGGAAAGTCTTTATATCTCGGCGCAGAGTTATCTAAATCAGCACTTGATGCAAATGGTTAAGCCCAGCAAGTCAGGGTCAGAATCGAAGGTGACACAAGGTAGAAAAGGGCGTGTGCAAGCAGCTAAGAAATAATATTAGCCTTTAGCATTGGGACTACTTCAAAATAAAATGATTGACAGTTTCTTAAGCTACGATTGAGGTAAAAGTTCCTCTTCACTAAAAGAGAAAAATTCATGTTGAAAATATTTTTTGTGTCAATAATTATGTTTCTTTCTTCGTTGTTTTTAGCTCCAATCGGTTTTAGTATGCCGCTGTCACAAAACGTAGCATTGATTGCGGAAGTGACTGTAACTAATCCTCAGCCGCAGGTGAAATTAGAACCAACTGAAACTGTTCGATCCTCTAAAACCACACAAAATAATCAAAAACAGGAGAGTTCTGCAAAAACATTAGAGTCAACTTCTAAGCAAACACCAAAACCCATAGTCCAAGGTACTAATCCTCAACCACCTCATCCTTATGATATGGAGAAAATGGAAAAATTCGATCGACAACTGTATGGAGACTAAAATTTTAGAAGGGTGGTGCGGGAAGTGGTTTTGCTTTCGCTGTTGTGATTGGATCTGCTCCCCCTGAGCCGACCTCAAATTGAGTCATCATATCGTGGTCTTCATGAACCAAGTTATGACAGTGCATCATATACTTACCTGCATGAGGTCCATATTTGGCTATTACCCGTACAGTTTGACCGGATTCCACCAAGAATACATCTTTCCAACCTCGTTCATAAGGTAATGGTGGCAAGCCATTGCGGTCTATCATCTGTAAATCTACAAGATGAATGTGTACTGGATGTACCCACTCACCTCCAGTATTTACGAGGTTCCAAATCTCAACATCACCGACACTCAGATTGGCATCGACCCTGTTTTTATCCCAAGTTCTATTGTTAATCTGCCATAGTTGGTTGCCACGACCAAACCTAAAGGTTCTGGCTCTGACTGCTGAAGATACTGGTATTATCTGCACAGGACGTAAAGTATTGGGTATCTCACTATCATCGCTTTCTTGCCTAACCACATCAAAACGCATTATTTGCTGAGTACGACTGTCAGAATCGATGTTGCTTGAGAATATAGGATTCTGTAACACTATTTGGGTACCAATGGGGTATTTAGAAAAATCGATAATAAATTCATAACGTTCAGCGACACCAATCCGTAGATTTTTCGTTCTGACGGGAGCGCTGAGTAATCCAGCATCGGAGGCGATGATAATTAAATCATCTTTTGTACTCAGTTGTAGTTGACATGTGCGGGAAGTACCTGCATTTAATATTCGGAAACGATACTTGCGATTCGCTACCTCCATCCGAGGATAAGGTACTCCATTCACCAGCATGATATCGCCATATAGACCTCTTTGACGGCGATCGTCAAAAATAAGGGAGCCATCACTGTCAAATCTTTTATCTTGAATAATCAAAGGTATATCGTAGTCTCCTTTCGGCAAAGGCAGATTTAACTCTAGGTCATCCTCAATAATGTACATGCCTGCTAACCCCATATACACATGACGCGAGGTTTGGTGAAGCGCGTGGTCATGATACCAGAGGGTAGCCGCCCGGTTGTTAGGATAGATATAATCTTTGTAGTAACCAAAGGGAATAAAGTCTTCTGCATAACCATCATACTGAGGTAAAGAAGCCATCCCATGCAGATGGATTACCATTGATTCAGGCAAATTATTAATAAAACGTACTATTGATTGTCTACCGCGTTGCGCGCGAATAGTAGGGCCAGGCGTGATGCCATTGTAGCCCCAAATTTTAGTGCTTAATCCTGGTAAAATCTCTACTTGGGTTTGTTGCATAGTAATCTCGTAGTAATCTCCAGTAGAGTCACTATGTACAGGATTGAGAACAGGTGGAATCCGAAATGGCTGTTGAAAAGGTTGAATTTGTGGGCTGAACTGGCCAGCTCCCATATTCAAAGCTCCTACCGGTAGCATAAGCGTACTCTTTGCGATTAAGTTGAGTGCATCCCGTCTAGTAATCACCATACTGATGTCCTTTTTTTAGTATTCAGCTCTGAGTCTTTTTATTTACAAAAATATGCTTTTCAATACTTATATAGCAGGTATAAAAGCTACTTAAAACCATTTCGCATCTACGCGCTCATTCGTGAGCAAGATGATTTGTATTTATAAACATATAGCACCTACCCTCTTCGATTTAAGGTATTGAAGTATTTTTTTACTAATTCACCCGATTTTCAAATACAGGAAACCTGACTTTTCCCGTTAAGTCAGGAACTCTTGAAATAGCTTGGGTTCCAGCTCCTAATTTAGTTTCCTGAGAAATACTTATTGATGATATTTTAAGGACTAATTAGCAAAAAATAAGTCTGGAGGTAGGGTTGCAAGTTTGGGTATAGGGAAAGACAGAAAGTCTTACTACACCCCACACCCACTGATTTTTTCAGATACTGTGAAAAGTCAGATTAAACAAGAGGCTCCAAATAAATGACCATTTAGCCAGTTACTAAGGATTGATGAACTCTGGAAGATTCGCACCATCCCACCAAACATGGATATATGCCACAGACTAACAAATTGCCGCCGTACTCAACCCTGTGATAGTTAGAGCAACCGATGCAGGCTGCTGGTCTAAAAACTACTCGAAATCGAAACCGAAATTCTCCGAGTAGTCTGCATGAATCGTACTAGTAGTGTACCAACCCAAAATTGCTACATGGAGGTAAGCAAGAGAGCAGGGGAGAAAATTGCAGTAAGTCTTTCCCCCCTGCCCCTCTGCCCCTCCGCTCCTCTGCTGACCACAACGCAAAGTTGGCTTGACAGACTACTAGATGTCACCTCAGCGGAGGTAGAATCGTTAGAATCTTAGGCACTTGTCAAGAATAAATTCAGCCCAGCCGTCACTTTCGCCCTCAAGGCGAAAGCGCCTAAATCTCTCAGTTTTGCCAAAAATATTATTGATACGGCTGGGCTGATTTATTTATTGGATCTCCCTTAGCAGTCTATTCCTCTCCATTCCATCTCCCCGAAACACCTATTGAGCCAAAATGACTATTACCTGCAAACTTCTTTTACAAAATCACGCTCAAGATTGGCAAGAAGCAACTGTGCATCCCTTCCTAGAACAGTGTCAATTAGGTATAATTCAACCCCAGCAATTTAATACATGGTTGATGCAAGATTATCTGTTTGTTGTGGAATTTACGCGGATGGTAGGGCGAGTATTAGCCAGCGCACCTCTAGAACATTTTGATGTGATACTTGGAGGACTGGCAGCTCTTAAAGACGAACTCAATTGGTTTCAAGAAAAAGCTACCCAACGACAACTCAATCTTAATATAAAAAAACAACCAACCTGTAGAGAATACTGTGAATATATGCAGAGTCTTGCAGACAAGCCTTATCCTGTACAAGCAACTGCATTTTGGGCTATTGAATTTGCCTATAATCAAGGTTGGCAACTACCAGGTAAGATGCCTACACCTTACAATGAATTTGCAGAAAGATGGGGAAATATCGATTTTACAAAATATGTAAAACTTTTGTCACAGCAAGTTGATGAGGTTTTAGAAACGACACAGGAAGATATTCAAAAACAAGCTGAAGAATCTTTTTTAATGGTGGCAAAATTTGAACATAATTTCTGGCAGATGGCTTTTCACACAGCACAACATGAATCAAAATAGTTTTCAATGGGCTGGACACGAACGCTCACGGTAGACACGGCAACACTGTTGTCGTCTTTTGCAAGTGGTATTAAATTTAAGATGCGGATCTATCGCTAGATGGGTTCTATTACTGTCCCCATCATCCAAATGGTGTAATATCTAAATATGCAATTGCTTGCGAATGTCGTAAACCAAAACCAGGCTTGATTTTACGTGCAGCTAGCGAACAAAATATAGATTTAGCAAATTCTTGGTTTATTGGCGATAATCTCAGTGATGTAGAAGCTGGACGATCGCGAAGACGTATTGCATTTCGATATACCAGTTAATAGCGGCAATGACAATGCCTAATGCTTATCTGGTTGGTTCATGATTGAGATTTGTGGTGAGCGATTGTCAGCCTTAGCATCAGCCGAGATTCAAGACTTGGAGTTTAATGGGTTAGTTGTATTTGAAGATTTGTTGATAGCGCTGGGCAAAACAAATGTATCGATAGTGAAAGAGAGCGACTTAACCCTTGAAAATTTGCGGTTACTAGATCAAGTTTGGACGGGAGAAAATATGCGAGTGTTTGAATTAATTTCCATCTTGGAAAAAGATGACGAACAGTCCTGTAGCTAATTGTCACTGAAATGAGAACCGCACTAAAAAATAGTAATTATCTAACGGGACTTAGACAAAAATTAGGCCCAAATGTAGCCCAAACTAGCTTTATAAGCAGCAAATACGTCACGATTAAGAGT
>NZ_JAVRBY020000131.1:0-4694 GCF_034531035.1 Nostoc sp. DedQUE02
ATGGGTCAGCCACTTTATATAGTACATAAATACTATAAAATAGCGATCACGCTGTGCCAGTTGCGTAAGTCCTGTAAATGCCAAACTAAATGCTGATGAATATAACCATCATCACGCAGAGTATGCCATAAATTATTTTCAGTTTTCTGCTGATACTTCTCCAACAAAGCAACGTGAGCCTTGGCAAGGGAAATACCTAGTCCTGGTAAATCACCTCGACGCGGTTGTGGGGGAGCAGTTAACAAGTTCCGTGCTAAGTCGTGGAATAAGTCATGTAGGCGATAGGTAAGCGTACCATCAGCAAGAGGAACACCAATTAATAATAGGGCTTTACTTTGTAAATCTTTCAATGAATCAGAGGCATCGCGCTCATCTGCAATATCCCAAAGTGTTGCTGTCATTTTGGGAGTAATACTTACATCTTCAGGTAACACCCCCAACCAAATAAAGTATTCTTTATCCTCTGGTGACAATCGCTGTATGCTCAAATTCAAAGATGCAGTTAAGCTGAGGCGTTTTAAACTTGCTTCATCAGTAATATCTTTTGCCCCTGGTCTATTCAATGCTTTTAACCGAGCAATTTCTTGTTTAATATCTCGTAACAAGTCTGTCCAAGTTGTACCACTAGTAACTTGGGCAGCTGCTAGTTCCAATGCTAGGGGGAGATAACCAACGCCTTCAGCTAACTTTTCTGCTGATTGACGTTCTTTACCTGAAATCTCCCGTCCTAAATTCTTCGTCAGCAATTCCATCGCTTGGGATGCTGTCATTATATCCAGACTGTAGGTGCTGGCTTTTAATGCGTCAGCAATTGCCCCTTCACGAGTAGTTACTAAAACTTGACACCGCAAACCGCCAACATTAAACGCTTGTGCATCTTCGGTATTCCAAGCATCGTCCACCACTAGTAGCACAGCTTTGTCATAAAGCAGAGTCCGCAAATGGGTAGAAGCAGCTTCTGCACTGGTAGGTTTAAAGCTATAGTCTCCTAGTGCCTGCACCCAGCCACTAAGTAAAGAAAGCACATCAGGTTGCTGGCCTAAAGTTGCCCAAAGAATGCCATCACAAAACCGAGTTTGTATTTCTGCATCATGGGCTAAAGCTGCCGCTAAAGTCGATTTACCCACAGAACCCAAACCGTGAATTGCAGTAATTACCAAAGCACGATTATCTGATGATGACTCTGTGAGGAGACGCTTTTTTAAATCATTGCTATACTCTGGGCGTTCTACAAAGGATGTGGGTAAGGGTGGTGCTTGCACGAGACGGTAAACAGAATGAGCAATATTAGTATTAAGGGGATAGTGCTTTTTGAGTGCAGCAATCAAATCCTCAATTGCTTTTACAGGGTTTTGCCAATAAAGAGCAATACATTCATCAAAGCTCAATCTCCCTACATCAGCATCCTGTTCCATCTGAAGACAAAAAACTCGCGTTTGTCCACCAGAAGTCTGCTGTCTGGCTGCGTTAACAATCTGCGATGCCCAACGGGTTCCCAATGCTCTACTAGTTCCACACAATACCACTGCCCCGCCAGTACTGAGAACTTTTGAGACTTCCTCGGTGAATGACTCCCCCACCATGACAGTTCCGCGATGTACTACCTCATAGCCAGCCTGGCGGATGTGTTCTGCCAATTCTTCTGCTAAATCCTCTTCTTTGGGATGATGGGCAATGTAAACTTGCCAGTTTCTCTGACTCATTTTATTGCCCGCAGCAATTGAGATACGCCTTTTGACCAGTCATTAACCAAATCTGCATACTTGATATCAGCTAAAATAGCAGGCGGTTCCCCACCTGTGAGCAAAATTGGCAATACCTTTACTTGGTGTCCTGACAATTGTCGAGCTAACACTGACATCCACTCACGGTTTACCCAAGGCGACATATCAGACGAGGAGTAACACAGAACTAAATACTTAGATCCTTCTAGCCCTTGGTCAACACGCTCAACTATGGAATCTCCTACGTCTATCTTCCATTCATCAAACCATACTTCATGCCCAGCATCACCTAATTCATTCGCTAGCTGTTCAGCTTGTTGAGCATCACTTTTACGATGACTGATAAAGACATTAGGCATAGTTAAATTCTTGATTTGAATGATATTAAAACAATTTGTAATGACGCGACGCTCGCGGACTCGCTACCGCTACGCTAACGCAATTACGTTTTGTGACGAGGATTTAGATTTAGGCTTCAATTCGCGCTGCTTGATAGAAGCAGGGAAGTTAAACCTCCACCACTTGTTAATTTAACAATTTTATCAAACGCAATAAATCGCGGCTCTACATGAGGCTTTTTGGCTGATTATTTGAATTATCTTCTCGTTTATCCACCAGTGGTAGTGATAGTGGCGTGGCAAGCAAAAAAATGTGCATTAGACGTAGGTTGGGTGGAGCGGAGCGTAACCCAACATATATCAGGATATTGGGTTACGCAAAGCCTCCACCCAGCCTACAATTTTTTTGCAACTTCCGAGAAATCATTGTGGGCGATAGCTACGGCGTTAAACTACGCAGTTTATGAGAGATGGTTAGTAGCGTGTTGTGAAAGGGCGATATCAATAAAATTGGTATTACGAACCACAGAGGCGCAGAGGGCACAGAGAGAAGAAAGAAATGCTTAACTAAACTGTATTGAACCCTGTGCTATCAATTGCGGCCTATCCTAAAAGAGAAGAACTAAGTTCGTTCTTCCATACCGAAGACGCGCCGAAAAACTGACTGCATCAAACTAGGAGACAAGTGATAAACTGCTTTCCAAAGGTTTGTTGTGCCTACCATGACATCAGAACGCTGATGCTTTACTGCTTCCCAAATTGATTTTGCTACATCTTCAGGCTTTTCTAGTACAGGAATTTGAATTGCTTTATCTACCAACTCAGAACGCGCCTCGGCAGTTTCCTCGTCTTTACCGCGAAAGATTGCCCGTTCCATCACTTGAGTACTGATAAAACTGGGATAAATTCCGCTAACGTGAATCCCTTTTGGTGATAACTCGGCGTGTAGCGATTTTGTTAATCCAGTCACGGCGTATTTAGTGGTTGTGTAAGGAACTTGGTAAGGAATCGGTTCTATACCACCAATAGAACTGACATTAACAATGGTTCCTTTGCGACGTTCTAAGAAATGGGGCAGGATGGCATTAATAGTATGGATGTAGCCCCACAAATTGGTATCAATTATCTGATGCCAATCATCTAAGCTAAAATCCTCAACGGGCCCTAAGCAAAAGATACCTGCATTATTAATTAATACATCTATGTTACCAAAATGAGCGATCGCCTTCTGGATTAGGTTGTTTACTTGTAAAGGATCTTTGACATCTGTTGAAATAGCGATCGCTTCTCGTCCAAGTTCCCGTATCTGTGCAGCAGTAGCTTCTAAACGGTCAAGTTGACGAGCCGCCAACACGACATCATAATTGTGACGGGCAAATAATAATGCTGTAGCTTTACCAATCCCTTGAGATGCGCCTGTAATAATTACTGTATTTGTCATAATATCAATTGCTTTTTCTTGTGCGTCTTAGAGTTTGTTTTAAAAATGGTACTTGAGGTATCCAAAACTTTAAATCCTCCTTAAAAAGGAGGATTTTGAGAAGCTTATATTGGTATTAAGCCGAGATCCGAATAAAATTTATACCTGGCGGACACTACTAACTCGCCACAGCGATCGCAATTAGCGCGTAGTTGTGTCCCGCAAAGATAACAATACTTAGCTTTAACGGTATAATAAATTGTTAAACGCTGCTGCATCTCTTTCACCATAGCTCTTATGTCAGATCAACCTGCACCAGAAATTGAACTGCTCCGTGCAGCTTATGCGGCCTTCAACGCGCGAGACATTGACGCTGCCCTTGCCCTCATGACTCCAGACGTGGCTTGGCCGAGAGCGTTCAAAGGCGGTTTTGTCCGTGGGCCTGAAGAAGTTCGCGCTTACTGGACGGAGCAATGGAGCGAGATCAATCCGCACGTCGAGCCGATTTCCTTTTACTTGGAGGAGACTGGGCGCATTTTGGTTGATGTACATCAAGTCGTGCGTGACAAGGCTTACGTAGTTCTTGCCGATGAACATGTGGGTCATCGATTCACCTTTGAACACGGCTTGATTCAAGCTATGGAAGTCTGTCCACTTCCATCATCCACCCCAAAAGCCTAACCACGCGCTCCAGCAAACAGGGCATTGAGCCGATTAATCAACAACGCCAATTATTGCTGCGTTTTAATTTCCTTGAGTAACGCCTCATCAGAGTATTCTTCTTCCCATTTGCCTTTTAACTTCAGCCGTACAGACTGTGCGCCGCCACTAGGAGTACAGACAACCCAGTAAGTATCTGGTTCTCCTTCGACTCCAGCTGCTTCTTCAGCTTTTGAAGTATCAGAAAGACCTGAAAATGCTTGAATACAAGTCCATGTAATTCCATCTGAATCTTTAATTTCTCTTTCCATGTCTATTCTTAGTTAAGGTGAACTGGGTAAAATTTCTGGTCGATCGTCCAAACTGAGGAGGAATTCAATTAAATTTATCTGTTTTTGAGTGGTAAAGCCAGCTTTTGTATCTACCCAATAACTCAATACAGTTCAGTTAAGCTTTTTTCTCTCCCCCTGCGTCCCCTGCCTCCCCTGCTTCCCCTGCCTGCCGTAACAGATAAATTTGCTTAACCCAAGCTATTGCCCAATAACTATGTCC
>NZ_JAVRBY020000132.1:0-3929 GCF_034531035.1 Nostoc sp. DedQUE02
TATGGGTCAGCCACTTTATATAGTACATAAATACTATAAAATAGCGATCACGCTGTGCCAGTTGCGTAAGTCCTGAATGAGTTTGTAGTAAGGATTTCAGTGCTTACTACAAATTCTTCATTACTCATTTGATATAACTTCCTATAGACGCAATTAATCGCGTCTCTCTCCAGTACAGATGCGATTAATTGCGTCTCCTAACTCAGCACGACAATCTTCTACTGAAGTGCCTTGTCGCATGGCATTAACTAAAGCCTCGTAGCTAGACCAATTTTCTTGCAATAGGGTTTTTGCTTGAAGGGTATGAAACCGCAATTTCTGCTGATAAACTGATTCAGAAAAGCCTAAAATTGTCAATACTCCTATCAGTTTGCTTTTATCATCAGTTCCACCTTCAGCATTATTAAAAACTAGGGTTTCAGCAGCAATACCCGCCATCCAAACAGTGCAGTAGCGGTCTAGCATTTGGGCGCTGATTTTACCTACTTCTAGTTGAGATGCTAATTCGCCATCATCAAAACTAACGCCGCCTTGTCCAAGTTGTCCCTGTTTCCAGGCTTCCCAAGCGCTGAGTGTGTAGCCAGTAACGGGAATACCTAATAGGTAAGCAACCAAGAAATGCCCTGCTTCGTGGTGAACGATGCGAGCGCGGTGTTCTTTAGAAAAACCAGCAATCCAATCTAAAAAGATAGTACCACCCTTACCTTGCAAGCTGAAACTATCTAATGTCGCTATGCCTAAGATGGTGAAGGTAACGATCGCTGGTACTGCTGGTGATAAGTTTAAAAATGGCCCCAGCAGTACCGATAGAGTCATGAGAAAGATTGATATTGCAACTAAATTTAAGCTAGTTTGGCTCATTGAAAGTTTTTTGAAAATCTAGTTAATCTTTCTTCATTATGAGGCAATCTCTACGATGGTCACTGAGCTTGCCGAAGTGCGGACTACGCCTACCCACAGCTTTTGTATCAAGGTTTTCTCTATCACTAGAATGATGGCTGCTTTTCCAGTCGCAGACATAATGTGACATTATAGCAATCCGATTTGATTTCTAAATTTATTTGCGTAGATAGGGAAGAGGCAATAGGCAATAGGCAATAGGCAATAGGCAATAGGGAAGAGGCAATACGCAATAGGCAATAGGGAAGAAGTCTCTTTGAGTTGTACTGAATTTTTTCAGAAATCAAATATTATTCCTATAGTAGGTATAAAACATCAAATAGGAGATGGATGTGGCGGAACAATTCAAAAAGGGCGATCGGGTTGAATGGAACACTTCACAAGGTAAGACAACTGGCAAGGTAGTAAAGAAACTCACTTCACCTACAGATATTAAAGAACACCATATTGCAGCAAGTGAAGATAACCCTGAGTACTTAGTTGAAAGTGATAAGACAGGAAAACAAGCTGCTCACAAGCCTGATGCTCTGAAGAAAGTAGAGGAGTAATGTTTAGTCATGAGTAAAGATGTTAAATCAGTGATTGACGAGTTTCATGAAGTTGTCAATATGACACCCAAAGAACTAGAGTCTTGGCTAGATACGGATGAGTCGCAAACTGTGGGGCAAAAAGATGGCGACGATGAGTCAATCGGTCATAAATCTGGGCGGCGTATCATTCAGCTATTGCAGAAAAAAGATGACTATACCGATGATGAGCTTTCGCACATGAAGAAAGTTATTAGTTACGTCCACCGTCATCTGGCGCAACAGCCATCGGGCGACTTAGAACACACACGCTGGTGCTACTCTTTGAAGAATTGGGGACACGACCCACTCAAGTAAAGTACCTAGCGGTTGCAAACAGCAGCTTGCTGATTTTTACCTCAATTGGCAATTTTAACTTCAGGATTGTCCAATCGATAGCAGATAGCCTTGTCAAATAAAACCCGCTTGAACGATTCATCTAGGCTGATAGTCGTTTCACCACTACCCAGAAACAAGTAGCCATCTGGCCTTAATTGTTGCTTGATCTTTTTTAGCAAAGCTTTCTTGGTAACAACATCAAAGTAGATTAAAACATTCCGTAAAAAGATAACGTCAAATTGCGGCAGAGATGACCAAGATTGTAAAAGATTCAACTGACGAAAATCAACCATCTGGCGGATTTGTTCTTTTATTTGCCAGTCAGTATCTAGCTTTTGAAAGTAGCGATCGCGAATATTTTTAGAGAGTCCACGATTCATTTCAAGCTGGTTATAATGCCCCTCGCGGGCCCGCGCTAAAACCTTAGTAGAAAAATCAGTCGCAATTAATTTTACAGACCAATTAAGAAGCATGGGGAAATGTTCATTAATGAGTATGGCGATGCTATAAGGTTCTTGTCCATTAGAGCAGGCAGCACACCAAATATTGAGCGATCGCTCAATTTCTCGTTGTTTAATTAACTCTGGTAGCACGTATTTTTTCAGTGCTTCAAAAGGGTGGTTATCACGGAAGAATGAGGTTTCATTGGTGACTAGCGCCTCGATTGTCTGGGTATGAAGACTATTAAACGGCTGAGTTCGCAAGTAAGTAATCAAATCAGCGATCGAAGCGAATCCTGCCGATTCGACAATTGGCTGCAAATGTAACTCTGCTAAATAAGCTTTATCACCAAACAACACAACGGCTGAATGATGCTGAACTAATTGACGAAGATACTCAAAATCAGTGGTGCTTACACCCATAATCTGTTTAATTACAGGTCTGAAGGAGGAACTTGATTGAAACCAATTCTGTGCATAATTTCATTTGCGATCTCATTAAGTGGAAGAATTTTATTAGCAAGTCCGGCATTAACGACAAAACTAGGCATTCCCCACACGACGCTAGTAGCTTTATCTTGTGCAATTACCTGTCCACCCGCCTCGCGTATGCACTGACAGCCATGCAACCCATCTTGCCCCATACCTGTGAGGATAACTGCGATCGCCCCACCTCCATAAACTTGTGCAACCGATCGCAACAGCACATCGACTGAAGGACGACAAGAATTTTCGGGGGATGCTTGATGGGTAACAAGTCGAACTCCAGTTTTATCGCGTTGCACGATTAGATGAAAATCTCCTGGGGCAATCCAAGCATGTCCCGGTTTTAGTATCTGTCCAGAAACCGCTTCATTTACTGGGATTTGACACTTGGAAGCTAATTGTTTAGCTAGTAGTTTCGTAAACATTGGCGGCATGTGTTGCACAATCAAAATTGGTACTGATAAATCTGCTGGAAACTCTTTAAGCACTACAGCTAAAGCATTTGGGCCGCCGGTAGAAACCCCAATTGCCACAACCTCCACCTGCTGTATATCGCTCTGAACGGGAAAAATAACCGGATGGGTAATTGCACTGACTGTGAAAAATGTACCAAATACCTTTATTTTAGGAATTAAATCATCCCGAATATGTTGGGTTGTTGCTTCTACACTTCCTAAATTACTAGGTTTTGTGGCATAGTCTGAAGCACCTAAAGAAAGAGCTTCTAGGGTTGCGATCGCTCCACTGTGTGTGAAAGTACTATACATAATGACAGGTAAGCGTGGATACTTTTGTCGGATAGCAGCCAGCGTTTGCAAACCATCCATCTCTGGCATCTCAAGATCCAGGATGATCACATCGGGATTAACATGGGAAATCTTGGCAAGGGCAATGCGACCGTTAGCCGCAACTCCTACTACCTCTAGTTCTGGATCGCTAGACAAAATTTTACTTACTCGACTCCGTACTACTACGGCATCATCAACAATTAGTACCCGGATTTTGGGCATTGGGGATTGGGGATTGGGGAGATATATTTTAGAATGCAACAATAAGTCTTTGAACTTCATGAATGAGTCTTTTAGCTTCATTAAAGAGTCTTTTAGCTTCATTAATGAGTCTTTGAACTGCATTAATGAGTCTTTGAGCTTCATTAATGAGTCTTTGAACATCATTAAAGAGACTTTTAGCTTAAGTA
>NZ_JAVRBY020000133.1:0-2990 GCF_034531035.1 Nostoc sp. DedQUE02
GTTTATCGTGTAGTTGCTTGGCGCGCGGCGCGGCTACACCGCGCCATTGCTTGTGACAGTTGCGTAAGTCCTGATAATATGGGCGGACAAGATGCCATTGGTGTCAAGTTAAAGCAGATGCCCAAATGTCAAATGATATAGCAGCAGTGCGTCAACGACACCGACGCACTGCCTTGACTAGTAGTACGCCAAGGCAACGCAAGCGGGGTCAAGGGGAAGATGGGGCCCCTCTGGGGATAAAGGGCAGGGTGAAAGGGACTTATGTTTTTTATCCCTTACCCTTTTCCCTTTACCCTTTACCCAACCTCCAAAAGCGCATTTTTGGGTTGGCAGACTACTAGTGCCATAGAACCCTGATGTTCGACTAACCAAGGAATCAGCTCTAATAGTTGAATTTAATCATTAAGTTTTACCCACTTGACAAGTTTCTATTTTTCTTAACTTGACACTAATGGCATCTTGCCCACCCCACAAGACAAGGTTAGATGTTTTTTTATTTGGAAGTCCCTTATATTTATACACTTCCCTTAAAAGAAATCAGCCACCCAAGGCGAAGCACCTGCAAATATTTGCGTAGCTGCTGAAATAGCTGTTTCTGTTCCATGCAGTTTTCCAGCTATTTGCAAATGGTAGGGAGAGAACAAACTTGTATATAGTGGTGCTAGTTCTCGGACATTTAGCTGTAACTCACCTTTTCCACCTTTTGTAACTTTACCGCGTCCATTGGCAACAGAAAGGATGAATTTACCATTGTTTGCATCTAACAAATTATCTTGAATGTCTAGGTGCAATTCAGTTTCAATTCCTGATGGATAACCCCGCATCTCTAGCGCCTTGACTACATCTACTATCCGCAGCAACCAACGCATCGTATGTTTGAGCTTGGCAGTTTGCTCTGGTAGCAGCAATGTCAAGGAATCAGTTACAGAACTCCTCCATCGCACCTGCTCAATTTGGGAGCGATGACTGGCAAGAAAAGACCAGAATGTTTGTGCGGCCGCAACTGTGAGAATTACCCAATCCTTGACTCGCAGGATTGCGCCATCCTCTGTTGAGTGTTGGCTAAAGAGGATGTAGCCTTGGGGTTTCTCTTTTGTACCGATAAAATATGCGTAAAATATTTCTTTATCATCTGGCTGGATTAAGCGCTCCCAGATTGCTGGGTGTCGATCTAAATATCCATGCGTTAGTCTGGCCTGTTGCTGATATAGTTCGTGAAAGACTTGATGATTGATATTCACTATTGGTTGCAAAGGTAGGGGTTGCTCCCGTACTTGGATAGTTTTGGTAGGAACTTCCCAATTACACCAGCTACCCCCTTGCTCATACCCGACTTTTCGGTACAAGCCTTGAACTGCTGGATAAAGAGCGGAGAGCGGTATACCCCTAGCATAAAGTTCCTTGAGGGTATGTTCCATGAGAGCGATCGCAGCTCCTGAACCACGATACTCTGGAGCAATACCCACTACAGCAATTCCTGTCATTGGTACACGCTCACCACCCCACCACTGACCCATATCCAGAGTTGCCAATCCACCAATTAATTGCTCTGACTCACGAATAATGCGAAAATTTTTTACGCCAATCTGGTTGATGTAAACTTCCTCACCACCAAGTGCGCTGATAAAACACTGCTCAAAGATGTGCCCAAGCTGCCGAATATCCTGTGGATGGGCAAGAGTGCTGTATTCAAATTGAGCCGTCATTTCTTATACCATTAGTAGGACAAAATCACAATAATACTACAGCAGGTGTTGCCCCAATGCTTAACTGAATTTTGGATTTTAGAATTGAAGATTCAAAATTAAAAATTTAAATAAGAATTCAGAATTCAGAATTCAGAATTCAGAATTTAGAATTCAGGAGTAAAACACGCTTTCTACCTGGGTAACAGACGCGAGCTTGTGTACCTCACTTTCCTTGAAATCTACTGTGGGTTGAGCAGAGTCGAAATACAAGGTCTTTAAGAGTTGCCTCTAAATTTAAATGCGAGAATAATCTAAAATCCAAAATTAATTGATAGAGCCTCTGCCTTGATTGCTGGGATCAATCTAAAATCTAAAACCCAAAAATATTTGACCAATCTTATAGCTATAAAGCTCTAGAATCAAGCTAAAATAACTATTGGACGTTTGCTTTTAACTGTCGGGAAATTTACACTTCTAAATGTATTTGTTAAGGAGTTACTTCAGGACTGTTTATTCTATTTCTAGGGCAATATGGTTCAGATAAACTTTTTTCTCCTCCCCTGCTTCCCCTGCTTCCGGTCACTGAGCGTTGGTCATTGAGCGTAGCCGAAATGAGCCGAAGTGCTGCTCCCCCTGCCTGTCTCAACGAATAAATTTCCTAACTGAACCGTATTGATTTCTAGCGCGTGGTGCGCCGCTCGTTAGTTGCTCTTAACAAACCACTTACAAAAAATATGTCAACAAGTTGGATTTACCTTCTAATGGCGATCCTGTTTGAGGTTTCAGGCACAACTTGCATGAAGTTATCGCAGGGATTTACGAAAATAGTTCCTTCAGTATTAATATTTGTCTTCTATGGACTTTGTTTTACTTTTTTAACTCTTGCTCTCAAGAAAATGGAATTAAGCGTGGCTTATTCTGTCTGGGCTGGATTGGGAACTATTTTAATTGCTCTTATTGGTATTGTCTGGTTTCGTGAATCTGCCACATTAATCAAACTTGTATCGATCGCCTTAGTAATTATAGGGGTAATTGGCATAAATTCAAATCATTGATTGAAGAAGAATTCAGAATTCAGGAGTCAGAATCCATGCTGAATTCTGACTCTTGATTTCTAAATACTTTTAATAAACCAAAACTGATCATTCTCTGACGGGGCGACGAAATAAGCTAAAAAGCTTACAATTTAAAGAATACAGCAATTTATGGTAGAAAAAGATAGGTTTGCTTTTGTCAATAAGACCTATCTATTGATAATGTTACCTAAATTTTACCAAACACATCTTAAAAGTCAACTAAGTA
>NZ_JAVRBY020000134.1:0-2871 GCF_034531035.1 Nostoc sp. DedQUE02
GCTACACACCCCGCAAATAAAACAGGATAGCCACATTCGGGGTTTTTTATATCGGTGTAACAATGGCAATTGTTAATGTATTTATTGCCATCACTCACCCACTCCAAGCGGAAGAATTCATAATGCCAGCGTTCTTTATCTCCCCAATCTTGAGGACGCGAAAATTCTGCAATTGGTTTTGATGCTTCAGTTCCGTCATCATTCATACCGTAAATAGTCACGGCATTATGAGTTTCACGAATTTCTCTAACACGACCTAAATTTGTTGTAACTGAATCATGACCAGCATCTTTGTTATTCAGAAAATCTTGGATACTTTTATCAATTTGTTCAGGGGTTAATCGGTCGTATTTAGAATTCGCTTCTTCACTAATTTTTTTAGTCCAATAGCTTAGGGATTCATCTGATAAATCACTAAGGTATTGCACTGCAAGCCCTAAACCCAAAGAATTAACCATGTAATCTTCTTTGGAAATTAAAAATTGATCGCTGTGATCGCTCATTCTGACCTCCGATTTTTCAAGCGATGATTACAATTGCAGCGCTGCTCTAATAAGTCTGCTGCCTGTTGCCAAGCTTGCAGAATAGCTGTGGCATTAACACCTGTGAAAGCTTGTCTATCGCCGTTGTGCCAAGTAATCACAACAGTTATGCCGGGGTATTCCTCATGCTGAATTTGTCTGATTTGGGCTAGGTTAATCCAGCCCTCTGTTGGGGTTTTACAACTAAACACTACGGGGGTATTAATGATGGTGTGCATTTTGGTAAACTAACTTTGGTATCGATCAGTGGTGATCGCATTCTTTGCAAGGGAGGCGATCGCCTAAAAAATTTTCAATTAAAATCCGTTGGGGATATCACCGCTAGTCTTGGGCGTATCCCCAGTTTCAAAAGGGATATCGTCTGGATCGGGTTCCTCCTGGATCAGATTATCTTGTTGTTTTATTAACTCTTGGTCAGCTTCGAGCTGAACAAGAATGTCTTGTTGTTTTGATTTGTTGGGGTGTTCTAGCAAGTTGAGCAAATCGAGTAATTGACTTGCAAGAAACGCCCGCTTTTCATGCGAAATCCTGCACGACATTGCAAAAAAGTGGAACTTGATAGATGGCAGGTAGTAGGAATCAGGGATGTATGACATTTCTTCTGATGACCACAAGTCGCGCATACAATTCAAATAAACCCGCACTTGCTTGTGAGTTAAAGAGTCATGCTTTTTATGGTTATCCCTGATGATATATAAAATGTGACGAAAATCATTAATGTTTAAGACCTCATACATTTTTGATTTGCTCAAAATGTGCTATTTTTTACTTGTACAAGTTTGAAGTGTTTGAATTAGATAATCAAATTGCGATCGCATTCCCTCCTGGTGCGCGATCGCAATTGAATTAGGACTACAACCCAAACTCTGTAAGGCGGTCACGGAAAACCACTTCAATCGGGTTTGGGGAAAATTTTTTCATCATTTGATGGTAACTATCAGCATCGCTGCGTTTTCTAAATTGGGACAAAATAACCCACTTGCACGGCGAGACTTCTTTGAGAACAATCCAATCAAAAAGCTGTTGTCGATAAGTCATAGGTAAATGCTGTTGTTAAATTATGTTGGGTAGTATTCGTTAAGGAATTGCTCTAATTCCTCATCTGAAAACTGATGAAACTTTTGTTGACCAAGGTTTAAATATTTGACTCGGTGTTCAATTGCGGGAACTTCAGTATGTTTTGCTAATTCGTCAGTGACAAGTGCATAAGCGACTACCAGATATAACAGAAAGTTATTGGAAAAAAGCACATCAGATTTTCGTTTTGTAATCCTCATAATTGCCTAATTTTGATGACAAGTAAAACCAGTCAACCATCAGCAATTGACTGGTTTAAAATGGAACATTTTGCTTTTGGCTTATATAAATGAAAGTTATTTCATAGGCATATTCCTCCTGTAAAAATAGTCAAGCTTGAGGGCGCGGTGGTGATGAAGAGTTAGCCGTGCCCTTAATTTATTTGTTCTCCATTGCGATTCACCGCGCGAGATCGTCAACTGCTCGGTTCGCAGCGTCGAGTGCTTCAGAAAGTCTGTAGCAAACTGTGTAGTAATGATTTTCGATCTTGGCGTACTCCGGCGAATCGATAAGGTGCTGTATCTTATCGATCAAGGATTGCAGGTCTTTGCTCACATCTGGTTTACATTGTTGTACGGTCATAAAGTCCTACGGTTTTTTGCATTTTTACTTGGGTTTAGCAACTAAACGCCCATTAGAATCGCGTTCCATCACCAAGTCGGCGCGGGGTGCAATTGACAAATTGCGGATTTTGCGCTGTACCCTTTTTTTAGCGATCGCAACCAGCGCTGCGGGCGGTAATTCTGATGGCAGTAACTCCTCATGGAAATCTCGCTCGACGGCACGCGCCAAGCCAGGACGGGAACGATAAATTATCCCGTGGGCATCGTCAAGCAGTTGAGTGAGGGTTTTAACCTGACATTTCAATTGCTCAATCTCTTTTTCTAGTTGGCGTATCCGTTTTTTTCGTGTTACATACTTTCCTTTGGTTTGTGTCATGTGAAAAAATGCGACCGGTCGCAAGGGTTTGCGCGTTTTTCTAAGAACTGTGATCCGTTGCATAACCACACGGTGATTTGCAATTTCGCGATCGTGCATCTGTGCGTGAGCCATTACCTACACGCCAGCCTCTACGGGATTTTCACCCAGGTCTTAATTTCCACAGCCCACCGTGTCACCACGTCAGCATATAGCCCCTGGAAAATGTGGAATACCCTACTAAGGTCGTTTACAGATTGGGGCCCCCATACAATTGCACGTCACCAGCTTTTATCCAAGCCGCGACTTGTATAGACAAACACTTCAGGTGTCA
>NZ_JAVRBY020000135.1:0-2813 GCF_034531035.1 Nostoc sp. DedQUE02
TGCCAAATTGCAAAATCTGCATACTGAATCGGCAACGGCACTAAAGGTGACGGCTGACCTATTGAATAAGCGTTGTACAGCGTTGCTAGTTCTTCAACAAACACACCTATTGACCAGGCATCACTGACAACATGATGCATACAAACTAACAAAATATGTTCTGTCAAAGACAGCATTACTAATGTTGCCCTGACTAATGGTTCCCTTGCCAGGTCAAACGGTTGAATAGCTTGTTGTTGAGCTAATTGCTGCGTGGCAATTTCTTGTTCGGTTTTTGGTACATCTCGCCAGTCAACAACACAGACTGTCCAATTCGTTTGTGTTTGAATAATTTGAGAAGGTTTTCCATCAAGTATGACGAAGTTGGTGCGTAAGGCTTCGTGGCGAGCAATGATGTTATGCAAACTTTGTTCTAGGGCAACTTGGTTGAGAGTTCCGACTAGACGCAAAGCTATGGGTATGTTGTATACAGCACTGTTCGGCTCTAACTGGTCTAAAAACCACAAACGCTGTTGAGCATAAGACAGTGGTAATTGAGCATTCTCTGCTCTTGGTAAGATTGGTGAGGAAAGAAGTTCTAAGTCTTGTTGCTGCAATTGCCCAATCGCTGGCGCCAATTCGGCAACTGTTGTTCTTGCAAACAACTCACGCAATGGTAGTTCCACTTTAAAAATGCTGCGAATACGTGAAACCACCTGCGTTGCTAGTAGCGAGTGTCCTCCCAGTTCAAAGAAATTATCATTAATGTCTACAAGCTCTAGTTTCAGCACTTGCGCCCAAATTTGTGCTAATAGTTCTTCAATTGGGTTACGTGGAGCAAGATATTTGTCTATTCGTTGGCTCTTGAAATCTGGTGCTGGCAAAGCGCGACGGTCTATCTTGCCGTTGGGAGTTAGTGGTAGGGACTCCAAGATCGCAAAAGCAGTTGGCACCATGTAGTCTGGTAGCTTTGCTTTCAGGAATTGCCGCAGTTCATTGATTGTGGGTGTAGAGTGCTGATGCGGCACCACGTAGGCAACTAAGCGTTTATCACCTGGATTGTCTTCGCGGGCAATAACACAATTGGCTTGTACATGGGGATATTGGCTCAATACTGTTTCGATTTCGCCTAACTCAATGCGAAAACCGCGTATTTTAACTTGATTGTCGATGCGTCCTAAGTATTCTATGTTACCATCTGGCAAATACCGTGCTAAATCCCCAGTTTTATATAATCTACTTGCTCCTGTCTCCTCAAACGGATTGGGGATGAATTTTTCTTGTGTTAACTCGCTTCGGTTGAGGTAGCCTTTTGCTAATCCTGCACCACCAATGTACAATTCTCCTGGCACACCCACAGGCACTGGTTGTAATTGTGTATCTAAAATGTAAATTTGCGTGTTAGCGATAGGACGACCAATGGGTGTGGTAGCACTTCTAGCTTCTATTTGCGTTGACTCATTTTTAAGTTGGTAAATACTCGACCAAATTGTAGTTTCTGTCGGCCCGTAGAGATTCCATACTTCGTTACCAGTTTCTAATAATTGATGAGCTAATGGAGTGCTTAAGGCTTCTCCCCCACACAGTATTTTCATTTTTAACTGTTGTGTAGAAAAACCAGAAGCCAGCAGCATTTGCCAAGTGGCAGGAGTCGCTTGCATTACGGTTGCGCCTGAATGCTGTAACTCTAGTAAAAGCCTAGTGCCATCACTGGTAACTTCACGCGAAACTACTAAGACCTTCGCTCCTACCATCAATGGCAGATACAATTCTAAAGCTGCAATGTCAAAGGATATGGTAGTAACGGCACAGAACGTATCACAGGCAGTTAATCCTAGACTATGACTCATGGAGGCTAAAAAGTTAACTACACCGTTGTGGTTAACTTCAACGCCTTTTGGCCTGCCTGTGGAGCCTGAAGTATAAATTACATAAGCTAAGTTTTCTGGTTTGCTGACACTGTGTAGATTTTCTGGACTGTGTTGAGCAATGAATTGGCGATCGCTATCTAAACATACTACTTGTGCAGTATGCTTAGGCAAAGATTCTAACAATGATTTCTGAGTTAATAACACTGGTAGTGCCGCATCATCTAATATGAAGCTCAAGCGGTCTTGGGGATAATCTGGGTCAAGTGGCACATAAGCCCCACCAGCTTTGAGAATCCCTAATAGTCCCACCACCATTTCTAAAGAACGTTCTACACAAATACCGACTAGCACATCTGGTTTTACACCCAAAGTTTGTAGGTAGTGTGCCAATTGGTTCGCACGACAGTTCAATTGGTAGTAAGTTAGTTGTTGATTGTCGAATACCACAGCTACAGCATTTGGGGTACGCTCTACTTGTTCTTCAAACAACTGATGAATACATTTATCCTGGGGATACGTGGATTTGGTATCGTTCCAGTCAAATAATAACTGTTGTTGCTCCCTTGGTGTCAGTAGAGGCAATTGGTAAATTCTCTCCTCTGGTTTAGCCACAATACTTTCCAGTAACGTGACAAAATGCCCATTCATGCGCTCAATTGTGCGCTCATCAAACAAATCAGTGTTATATCCCCATGCACCTACTAGTCCACTAGGAGTGTTCTGCATTGATAAAGTTAAATCAAACTTAGCAGTTGTGCTTTGGGTATTCGATAAACTGATATTTAAGCCAGCAAGCTCTAATTCAGATATAGGTGCATTCTGGAGGACAAACATCACTTGAAACAGTGGTGTATGGCTGAGGTCGCGTTCTGGCTGCAATGCTTCCACCAACATTTCAAAAGGCAAATCTTGATGAGTGTATGCTCCGAAAGCGACTTCTCGAACACGAGTCAACAACTGCCT
>NZ_JAVRBY020000136.1:0-2792 GCF_034531035.1 Nostoc sp. DedQUE02
CCCCGCCGCAACTTCTTTTTTACAGGCCGAAGCCTTCATTCGAAATCGCTCCAGTTGACAGGAGTTCAGACGCGCATTCTTATCTTTGAGTAAACCCAGCAGTGCTTCAACTACCTGTGGCGAGGCGTTGCCCAACTTGCCCAATGCTTCAGCAGCAGAGTAACGCACACTCTTAGTCTCATCTTTAAGTAAACCCAGCAGTGTTTCAACTACCCGTGGCGAGGCATTGCCCAACTTGCCCAATGCAAAAGCAGCAGAGTAACGCACAATCTGACTCTTATCTTTGAGTAAACCCAGCAGTGCTTCAACTACCTGTGGTGAGGCGTTGCCCAACTTACCCAATGCAAAAGCAGCAGAGTCACGCACACTCTCATCTTTGAGTAAACCCAGCAGTTCTGCCAATACTTCCTGTTGTTCACCTAAAGCTGCCCGATATTCTCGCAGTCGCCCTTTATTTATCAAATCTGCTGATGCTTTCAACAGTTGTAGTGCTTGAGCTTGAAACTGGGTTTCATTTAAATTGCAAATAATTTGAAAAACTTGTGATTTAACTTTCTCACCTACTCCTTGAGAATCGCTAACTTCAAGCTCAATTAATCGCCGCAAAATATCTGTAATCAATTTACCATCAGATAATTTTAAATCTTCAGCTAAACAAGTCCCTGCAAATAAAAGATTGCGGTGCAGCCATTCTTCATAAGGAGTCTCTTGTTGCAGAATTTCATCAATTATTCTTTTCGAGTTATTTTGATTTTGTTGAGCTATTAACAGCAACAACACCTCTCGCCAGTGGGAATTGTGTAGATAATTTTCAATGTGATTTAGTACTTTGTTAAAGTTTTCTGATTGGAAATCGCGTATTTCTTCACCTGCCAAATATTCCTGAAATATCTTATGCACAAAGGCATATCTATCTTGACCTTGTTCGTTTAATAAACCACAGCGTTCTGTAATATGGTCAACTAAGCGTTTGGCTTCGGCTTCAGCTTGATGTTTCTGAACTTTATAACTACATTCACGAATATATTCGCTTAATTGCGTAATTAACTCATCTCTATCAATTAGCGTACCACCTTCTTTATCGCCAGTTTCCCCTTGAGAATGAATCCAGTAAGCGAGGTGTTGCATCAATATTTTGATATCGTCTAATTTAATATACTCCAGATTCCAAGACTCAATCCCCTTGTTTACATCCCAGTTAATCAATAGCGTATCAACTGCCTGTTCATAGAGTTTATGTCGCTGTCTGGGCAAATGTGCGTCATAGCGATGAATCAAGGCAATGATTGTCAGTAGTAAAGGATTCCGTGCTAATAATTTGATGCGTTTTTGTGCTGCTAATGCTTTTTTTAAGCTTTCTTGGCGCTCTTGTGCTTTTTCTGGGTTGTTTGGCAGTCTGCTGTTATACCATTGCTGAATAAATAAATCAATTTGATTATCATTAAACTTTTCCAGATGATAATGAGGAAATTCATCTGTACCAAAAAACTCTCGACTATAACCTGCTGGACGCGAAGTTATAATTGCCCGATTTTGAGAATATTGTCCGAGAAAGCTGTGAATTATCTTTACAAATTCATAGCGATCGCTTGGTTTAGCGATTTCATCTAAGCCATCAAGTAAAATTAACGCTCTCCCATCTTCTAACCAATGTTCAAAGAAACCTTTGGGCAATTCTTTAACATGAATACTATTGGCAAAATTGCGTACATATTCTAAAAGATTCTTTGTTGAAGCTTTGCCTAAGTCTCTAATTCTAATCAAAATTGGCAGTAACTCTAAGTCTGCTGATAAACCGAGTTTTTCAATCTGCTGTTGAGCCAGTACCAAAGCAAAGTAACTCATCAAAGTTGTTTTACCAATTCCTGGTTCTCCCAATACAACAAATTTATTGCGTGTACTTTCTTTCAGCAGTTCTTGGGCTGAGAATTTCTTGGCACTAGTTTGTTGTTCCCAAAGTAAATTTTGCTGGTGTTGTTGGTTGGCTGTCTCTTCTAAAGCCAAATCTAGATTTAAATTTAAACCTGTGCTTGCTCTAGCTTCCACCTGCTCAACTACATTAGGCATCACAAAAATTTGTGGTAGTTTTGCAAATTTTTCTTCTTCTTTTGTTTTTACCTTTATGCCGACAAATTCAACACCATCAAAATAATGTGACAGTTGTTTGAGATAATCTGTTTTAGCAATTTGAAACTTTAAATATGTATTAGTGTGTTCAAAATAAGCATCTACAAAGTTTTTCAGCCAATGTTCAATACTCTCTTTGGGAAACTTTAAGTTTGGTTTATCTGATTTGATTTTGTGGAATATTTGAATTAAAACTTCTAGATTTGGGGTTGTTTTCTCTGTAAAAGGCTTCTGTAATTCTTCTTGAGTTCCTGTATCTTTGAAAAACCTCTCTAAAAGTTCTCTCGCATCCTTTGGCGTACAATGAAAAAATAAATGCTTATCATAAACTTGACTATAATCCCACTCTTGGGCCGATTGTACACCTGCTTTCAAAGCTTTTTCTAAGTCTGTAGGATTTAATTCCCTATTGATTTTCTTAACAATTTCTGGAGCTACTGCTTTTACTACTGGGCCGACAATAGCTAATAACTCTACGCTCATATTGCTTGAGATATATAGTTTGTATACATACTACACGCTTATTAGCTTTGTCAGCCCCCGTGCGAATTTTATAACTGATATCATGTCCGCCAAATTACCCATAATAAAAGAACCCCACCCCCAACCCCTCCCCGCTCTTCGGGCTACGGTGTACACACATCTTTCTAGAAAACCAAAATTGT
>NZ_JAVRBY020000137.1:0-2701 GCF_034531035.1 Nostoc sp. DedQUE02
TAAAATGCAGCAAAAGTTATGAAAAAACGTGAAGGTATCATCCACCAATTTTCAAGTTTTCTCAGCTTCAAAAATGACCACAAAAATTTTAATTTTGTTTGGCAAGTTGATGTAGACCTAAAACGGAATATAATTTCTTTGACGCAGTTAGAGCCAGATGCTAAAGAAGAATATTGGGCACGTTATTTTCTAAAAATCCTTAGAGAGGTATCACCGCAAGAGTTATTTCAAATTTCTTCTCAAACGGAGAGTAAACAAAAGTTTCGTGTTTCTACATCATCGGCAAAAAAAATATCAAAGCCTTCTTGCAGAGCAGAGAAACATTTGTCTGCATACTTACAGGAAGCTTGTCTTTGGGCAGCTATAAAAAGCTATCAAAGATTTAAATTTATCCAGCATAAATATCCATTAGAAGAATACTTTCAAATAGCTAACTCAGCTATCTTCCCTCCAGCCAAACTTCTCAAAAGTTTTGATTTTGAGCGTTCTCAAAGCAATATAGAAGGTTATGCTAAAACAGCTATTATCCGTTTTATTAGTAATACCATCTATCAGAAAGATTTAGAAGCTAAAAGAGAAAAGTTTTCTAACTACGGTCTTTTAAAAGATTTGACTACAAAAGAAATGCAGGAAGCTTTAACGAGCAAAGGAATAAATCAAGACCGTGTTAACTCATACTGTTTAGTTTGGCAATGCTTAGATGAAATTTATCAACCGAACCAAAGGCAAGGAAGTCGTAGTTTAGAAACACCTAGCGTCGAATGTTTTCAAGCAATTGCATCATTATATAATGAACGGTGTAATCAATTAGGATTTATAGAGGCACAAGTTTCAAAGGATAGAATTCAAGAAATATTAGAAATTTGTATCCAGGCTGCTCGTGATTACCGAACAAAATCTTTTCTGCCTATAGAAAACTACGAAAACTTAACTGATAGTCGGTATACTGCCTTAGATAATCTTGTTCAAGAAGAAGAATTACAGCAAGTAAGATTACTTGTTTCAAACTTATTTTCAACTATCTCAGAGACTAGCCAAATAATGTTAATACTGTGGCTGGGATTAAATTTAACTCAAAGTGAGATGGCAGTAGTTTTAAAAAATAAATATCCGGAACTGCAGAAACAATATCAAATAGCTAGACAGTTAGCAAGATATAACAAAATACTCTTAAAAGACTTTATTAAAGAATCTCAGAAAGTTTATCCTGAAATTTATCTGAATGACGAAAAAGATATCGAAATTATCAAAGAATCATTGGATGAATGCCTACAGTTACACTGTCAAAAAATCTGTAAATCTGCTTTAGATAAAATTGCTCAAGAATGGCAAATTGAAGATAAAACAAGTGTTTTAAAATTGGGCTTGACAGACCCAGAAAAAATAGATAAGAAGTTGGTAAATTCAACTTTGAAGGAATTTGTTAGTAAAAATGAAATAAATGGAAATTTGAGAGAAACTTTTATGCACCAACTAGAAATAGATATGGCTTTACCTAAAAATTCTTTAGTAGTAGTCAGCAATAAACTAGCTAATTTTGTAGATGAATGGCTAAAAGATAATTTTTTTATTAGGACTAGGAATTAATATTATGACAATTGGCTTAAATGATTTGACTTTAATCTATCCAGAACATTTATGTTTAGATATATCAAACAAAGAGCAAGAAACTGCATGGCAAGAAACAATGCAAGAGTCTTACTCAAACAAAGCTGCTCGTTGGAATGCCTACCTAAATCATTTGTCTTTAAATGCTTTTTTCAATTGGCTGCAAGAAGACCCAGATTTGCAAATAATGCCTAGATTATGCTTTCCAAAAGCTGAATTACCGAGTATTTGGGAATTAGTAAATGGCTCGGTGTTAACTCTGGGTGAAACTCGATTAGCGTTAATTCCTAGTGATAAAAGTTCCTTTCCAGAGTTTCGGATTCCCCAAGAATGGATTGATATTCCTAGTTGGTCAGCCCATTACTATCTAGCAGTGCAGTTAAATTTAGAAGAAGGTTGGCTGCGGATATCAGGTTATACTAACTATCAACAAATTCGGAAGCAAGCTATTTACGATCCAATGGATCGAACTTATTGTTTAGATGCAGAGTATTTGATTGCAGACTTAAATGTGATGTGGGTAGCACAAGAACTTTGTCCTCCCAAGATTCCAGAGATGAAATCTTTAGTAACTTTGTCAAAAGCACAAGCAGAGCAATTACTAGAACAATTGAGTAAATGGAGTTTTTCTTCGCCGAGATTTAATGTCCCCTTTGATGTGTGGGGGGCATTTTTGGCGGTGGATGAATTTCGGCAGCATCTTTATCAGAGAAGATTGAAAAAGCAAAACAATAGTCAAGTTGAAGCTAGCTATGTGGTTAGTAACTTGAGTTCATGGTTTCAAAATATCTTTAGTGTGGGTTGGCAAAATTTGGATACTTTGTTATCACCACAACAAAAAACTTTAGCTGTGCAATTCAGAAGCGATTTGGGGTTGAATGAGGGATATGTTAAACGAGCTAAGTTAATTGATTTAGGGATGGAAGTTGCGGGTAGTGCAGTTGTGTTGTTAATTGGACTTAAAACAGAGGTTGATGGCAAAATCGGTCTGCGTGTACAGTTACATCCAGCAAATGGAGAACCTTACTTAATACCTAATCTCAGACTAATTTTGCTTTCACAAACAGGGACAATTCTCCAGGAAGTCACTTCC
>NZ_JAVRBY020000138.1:0-2533 GCF_034531035.1 Nostoc sp. DedQUE02
AAGCTTAGTTGACTGTAATCTACCAGCACCAATAAACGCCCGTAAACCAAACTGCTGTTCAACAGACTGCTGGTGTTGTTTGATGTTATATGCTTTGAGATATTCCTTTTGCTCAAAGTAAAGCCGTTGCAAGTAACTGAGAATATTCAGGTGTTGTCTTAAATCCAATAGGGGACTAACACCATCTCTTGCAACTTCTAAATTTGCAATTGCTGAAGAAATTTCGCCTAATTGATATTCAGCCTGCGCCAAAATATACTTGTAAAGACTAGAATCATGTACAATCACAGACTCTTGTGGAAGTTGTGATCCTACTCCGTCCATATTTATTAATTCACGATTAGGAATTGCTGACAAGACAGTTAGAGCCTGCTGTGCATACAGCTTGGCCTCACGCCAGTGCGCTCGTGCCAGTGCTACTTGTGCTAAAAAACTATAATCCTTAGCTAATTCGATGGGCTGATTTATAGCTTGATGTATCTCTAAATCCTGCTGTGCTAATGACTCTAACTTATCCCACTCTTTCAAATCCCGTAGAATATTCCCAAATTTCACGAAAGAACTGGCTACAAAATCTGGTTTTTGAGCTTCGTTGAGAAAGTTAATATATTCTTCAGCAGATTGCCGAGTAGCTTGCCAATCTGAATGATTAATATCTGATTTTTTTAAAGCTTTGAGATAATGGCAAAAAGCAATTTCACTTAAAATCTTGTTCTGTTTAACTAGATTATGTAGCTGTTCCCAAATAATTTTAGCTTGTTGATAAAATTCTAAAGCAGCATCTAGCTGATTATTCAGTTGTTTTACTAACCCAAGCAATGATGCTAAATTAGCTTCAATCTCAAGATCATCCGTTTGTAACTCTCTTTGCGCTGCTGCTAATTCTGATTCAAGTAACAGTGAATCATTTAAATTCAAATTTAAAGTATTACTAAAATATTTATCAGCCAGTTGTTTAATGAATTGGGTTAAATCAGGCTGCGCGATCGCAAAACTTCTGCTAGTTCCCCAGCTTTCCAAGTCAGGAGCAATCTCCATGATCGTGTGGTGGATTTCTTCGCTAATCCACACGACTACGGGAATAGACAAGTTTTTGCGAAATTCTTCGCGTACCTGATTAGCACTTGTCAACATCTGCGGTAAATCATGCAGTGATTCCCAGCTCACAATCATCAGTGCTTGGGTATCTGGCTGTAATTTTTCACGGATTGCAGTAAAAAGCGTTCTTTCCGATTCTTTGATCTGCAATACCTGAATCTTAATTTTAGAGATTTCGCTTAACCTTTCTATCAAGCGAGTCCGTAAATCGCTGTAATTGCACCGCGCCCAAATCAGCTTAAATTGTCCCACCGAAGCCTGAAGCGTCCAAGCTAGCTGTTGGAGCGATCGCTCATAATCCTGTGGTTCATTTACTGGATGCTGTGTACTCATACAGTTTCAATCAAAAAGATGGGGAAAGAGGAAAGGGAAAGGAAACCAGTTAATTAAAAAACAGGGGTTTCAGGTAGTTATATGCTGATTCTTCTATTTACAAGACGGTAAAAGCGAATTGATATTACCCTTTCCCCTTCTCTAGTGAACTGCTCCCTTAATTACTTAACTCGCTTGCCTCTGCCAAAATCGGATTGACATCAAACCAAGATTCACCCCCATCTCGATATTCAAACACAAATCTACTACGGATTAGCTTTTGGTATCCTTGGTCATCGCTGACTTTCTTCCTTTGCTTAACATAACGCAGCAATTCCCACTCCGAATCTGAAATCGGCATTGCCATCTCATTGCGACGTGCGCGAATCACCTGCTCTAATGTCTTACGCGAGAGGGGAAACCTCATTTCCTCCTGAATCCAAGTATTGAGCAACCTGAGCAAGTCTCGCACATGACCACCGCTCAAACTGCATAGCCGCAAGAGCGTTTCTGCACTGTCGAAGATTTCACTAATCTGGTCTAAACGCTCCTCTGGTTGCAAATCGGGAAATGCCCTTGCCAGTACCATCTGCTTTATCAGCGCCATCCCTTGCTGATGCACACTGCCGTCTGGCCATTGCACTGGAACCATCGGCAGTACCTTCGGGTCTTCTGGGAAACGCTGGGTCAACGTTCCATAGTCATTAGAGAATTTCAACGATAGCGGCATTGTGAAAATTAAATGGCAGTTCAGCTTTGTCAAAAACTCCCCCTGATCCACAAACAGATATTCTTGCTGCGGACGACCCCACGCCTTAATCCGGTTATCTATGCGGTCGAGGTTATCGACTATCACCACCAATCCTTTTTTACCCTGCTGCTTTAGTTTAGCGATCGCTGGCTCTAGGAGTTCTCGATTAATCGCCTCCAGCAGTCTGGTCTTCTGTGGCCCCAGGTATTGGTTAAGCTTCTCCCGCAGTTGAGGGTCACTTTTCGTCTTGGTTGTGATTTCACCAATTCCCAGTGCTAGGGAGAATTTCTCTTTTTCTGTGGAGAAGCCAACATCTCCGGCTGGGGTTTTTACCTTAAACCCCGTCACTTCTGAATCTAGCGCTCTCAATGC
>NZ_JAVRBY020000139.1:0-2396 GCF_034531035.1 Nostoc sp. DedQUE02
TCGTTCCGATACTTTGTATGAGAATGAGTTAAGCCCAATCAAGCTAGGTTTTTAGGACTTGTGTGTACACCGTAGCCGCTCTTCGGGAGGAAAGACAAAGCACAGCTTTGGCGGGATGGGGTTCTTCAGGTTTAATAAGCAATCAAGCGGACATGATATAACACCATTTCTTTGTAAGGCTTGTCAAGCTAGTTTTGAGAGTACTAGTAGTTCGCCAAGGGAACGCAAGCGGGGTAAAGGGTAAAGGTTTTAATCCCTTACCATGAGTCCCTTTCCCCAATCAAGAGCCTTCACAAGCACATTTTTGGGTTGGCAGAGTACTAGATTGGAGACGATAGACTTTTTATAGAGTAATTTTTGCAAAAACTCGAATTTCCCAACATTTCAAAGCAGGTATGGGGCAATGGTGCAATTAAAACCGTGGCAGTGGGTCGTCTTAGCAATCCCGATCGCGTTTATCATCATTTTCTTGCTGGTATCCGCCGGTTTGCAAATTCATGCGTGGGGCATTAATTGGATTTGGGGTGTGTTCACCCTTTTATTCGTGGGTTGGCGTTGGCTATTGGTTAAATGGACTCAACCAGCTGTTAACCAAGTGGAAGCTGTATTAGCCCAAGTTCAAGAAGAATTGGAATCGACGGCAGAAGATACAGCAGGGCAACCAGTGGGAAGTGACACCACAAAGCTTGCAGAAACCGCCCTCCAAGAAATTCTGCAAACAGCACAAAGCGATCGCCCGATTTGGGAAGACTGGCAAACTTTTTGGACGCGATGCCAAGATTTAGTGGTAGCGATTGCTCATATTTACAATCCTCAAATTCAATATCCCCTGCTGAATATTTACGTCCCCCAAGCTTACGGGCTGATTCGCGGAACAGTGGATGATATGGATCGGTGGATGCAAAAGTTATCCCCCGTCCTCAATCAAGTGACCGTTGGGCAAGCATACCAAGGATACGAGGTCTATCGGAAGTTAGAACCATCGGCTCGGAAATTCTGGAAAGCTTGGAACTGGGCACAGTGGATCTTAAATCCGGTGGCGGCAGTAGCCAAACAAGTCAGTAAGGGTTCTAGTAACCAGGCAACTCAGCAATTGTTGGGGAATTTGAGCCAGTTATTTCGAGAAGCTGCCCTGAGAAACTTATGTCGGCAAGCGATCGCCCTCTACGGACGCACCACATTACCAGTTTCAGCAACCGTAGTATCTACGCCAACTATACCCACAAGAACTCAAACCCTTCGAGAAATCCTGACTCAAGCTGAACCAGCCGAGGCGGTTGAGCAAAAACCTGTAAATATTCTGCTGGTAGGGCGCACGGGATCGGGAAAAAGTAGTCTGATTAACACGCTATTTCAGGCGGATCTCGCAGCCGTTGATGTTTTACCCAGCACCGACCGCATTCAGAATTATCAATGGCAGACTGAAAGTGGAGAAACCCTAACGCTTTGGGACACACCAGGATATGAACAAGTCAACCGTACCGATCTCCGAAATTTGGTGCTTGATTATGCCATTAACGCAGATTTGCTACTGTTAGTCACCCCTGCCCTCGATCCCGCCCTGCAAATGGATGTGGATTTTTTGGAAGACATCAAAGCAGAAGTTACAGATTTACCTGCAATCGCGATCGTGACTCAGGTAGATCGTTTGCGTCCCATCCGCGAATGGCAACCGCCTTATGATTGGGAATGGGGCGATCGCGCCAAGGAAATTGCCATTCGCGAAGCCACTGAGTATCGCGCCAAACTGCTAGGAAACTTCTGTAATTTAGTTCTACCCGTGGTTACAGGTGAGAGCAAAACAAATCGAGTTGCTTGGGGAATGGAGGCGCTATCGTTGGGATTAGTCGATGCGATCGCACCTAGTAAGCAACTGCGTCTCGCCCGTTTTTTGCGTAATCTCGAAGCGCGCACCGTCGCCGCCGCCAAAATCATCGACCACTACACCTTCCAAATGGCAACAACACAGGGACTAACGTCATTACTCAAAAGTCCCGTCCTCCAGTTTATATCTACGTTCTCAACCGGATCTCCAGCCTTAGCATATATGCTGGCAGAGCAAATTCCCGTGGAACAGTTGCCGATTGTGATTGGCAAACTTCAAATGGGATATGAGCTTTTCTCGCTCTTGAATACAGCTAACCCTAACGCGCTCAACTTTGAATTGCGATCGCTTTGGCCGCTACTGCTAGAAAACTCCGCTTCACCCGATCGCAACGCTTGGGCATTTGGTCATGCCCTAGTGGAGTACTGGACTCAAAATTTGACGATTGAGAAACTCCGGGAGCGATTTGAGTATTATCTGTCGATTGCCAAATAAGGCGTTGCAGAACAGAGGGATGAATTTAGGCAGGCAGGGGAGGCAGGGGGTGCTTCGGGAGCAGGGGGGGAGATTT
>NZ_JAVRBY020000140.1:0-2196 GCF_034531035.1 Nostoc sp. DedQUE02
TTATAAGCAATTGCCTGCCAATATATGAAATATTTATCTAATATGCGTCACAATTAATACTGCCACCAAAATTCATTGATAAACTACAATCTCTTGTAGGTCTACTGTAGTCAGGGACAGCCAATTGTGGCACCTTGGATCTTAGTGGCTAGAAGCACCTTGGAACGAACGGGAATAAAGGAACTTCCACTATGCTGATTTGCCCTCAGTGTAAATTTGAAAACCCCAATAGCAACAAATTCTGTCAAAACTGTGGCACGTCCCTGACTCACAAGGTCTGTCCTGAATGCAGTACTGATGATGTACCTGTGAATGCACTACGTTGTCATAACTGTGACACGGAATGTGGAACAGTGTTTTGGGCAATTATTGCTAAGGAAACTACTGGCGAAGCTTTGGGAGTAGAGGAGGATGTGGGAGATGAGGGAAATGAAGGAGTAATATCTTCCTCATCTCCTCTATTCCCTAGTTCTCAGATTGCATTAGGCTCCTATTTAGACTCCCAAGAGCGCTATCAATTGTTAGATCCGCTACCTGCCCAAACTGAAACTGCCACCATTACTGATGTAAGTGTCAGAGTTTTAGACTGTCAACCGTATCAAATATCACCAATCGAGGCAATGCTAGCAAGTCAGGAATCCGATTTGCTAACCCCATCAGTGGAAACAACTGGAATTCCTAGCCTTGCTAAACTTTATATTGCTTTACAATCCCAAGGTGAGCGGGGGATACCGCCGATTCACGATGCATGGCAGCAGGGTGATATACAGGTAGTAATAATCGAAGATCGCTCGAATTGGCAGTATTTACTTGACCTCTGGCAACAAGAAACAACAAGTTCGTTCAAAATTTTACACTGGTGTTATGAAATGACCCAACTTTGGGCAACATTAGAACCAGTAAATTGTCGCCAAAGCCTTTTAGATTTGTCGAATTTGCGATTGGATGAAGACCAAACGCTGGCGTTACAAAGGTTGTATGTGGAATCATCAAATTCTTTGCTTGTAACTGAGTCGCCAGAAGATGCCCAAGCCCAAACATCTGCCATTTCAGAAGAGCCATTAACTATCCAAGCTTTGGGACGGGTTTGGCAAGCGCTATTTAGGCAGTCTCAACGGACTCAATTTGGCTCTGTAGTCCAGATGTTGGGGGATTTAGAGGTAGGTAAGATTGAGACGATGGCACAATTGCGATCGCGTTTGGAGGAAATCTCTATTGAACTGGAAGCACTACCAAGCGCAACTTTGCCCCCAATAAAGGAGAAAAATACTGCTGTGTCCACTATCCCGCAATCAGATGAGCCAGAAGATATCATTAGCAAAACTGATGATATGGCAACTGTTGTGTTAGCGATGCAGTTAAGTAGCTTAGAAGATGCAGGACGCACAGATGTGGGGCGTCAACGTCATCATAACGAAGACTACTTTGGTATCGAAACCACAAGTCATAAACTGGAGTTTCCCAAAAGTCGAGTCTTGGAAGGGCGTGGTTTGTATATTCTCTGTGATGGTATGGGTGGACACGCTGGCGGCGAAATAGCCAGTGAGTTAGCAGTCAACACCCTACGGCAATACTTTCAAGAACACTGGATTGCCAACCAGCTGCCAACAGAAGATAGCATTCGTGAGGCAGTGTATTTAGCGAACGAGGCAATTTACAAGCTGAACCAACAAGATGCCCGTTCTGGAGTGGGGCGTATGGGTACAACTCTGGTAATGCTGTTAATTCAAGATACTCAAGCAGCAGTTGCTCATGTGGGAGATAGCCGTCTCTATCGCCTGACGCGCAAGCAAGGGCTAGAACAAGTGACAGTAGATCACGAAGTAGGGCAACGAGAAATTAATCGAGGAGTGGAAGCAAGCATAGCTTACGCCCGTCCAGATGCCTACCAACTCACCCAAGCCTTGGGGCCTCGTGATGAAAACTCGATTAATCCCGATGTCGGCTTTTTCGAGATCAATGAAGATACTCTTTTGCTGTTGGCATCGGACGGTTTATCTGATAATAATTTACTAGAAACTCATTGGCAGACTCACTTAGAACCCTTACTTAGTTCTAAGGCTAACTTAGAACAGGGCGTTACAGATTTAATTGAGTTGGCCAATGAACACAACGGTCATGACAACATTACTGGTATACTAATTCGGGCAAAAGTACGCCCAAATTTGGAAAGTTAATCATAAATGGGCATGGGGC
>NZ_JAVRBY020000141.1:0-1698 GCF_034531035.1 Nostoc sp. DedQUE02
GTTAGTTAAGAAAGAAGATAATATTTTCGACAAGGAGCACCAAAAAACTGGAGAATCCATTGCCTTTCATGGGTTAAGTTGGCAATTTGCTTTATTTGGGCGACAGTAACCAAATGAATTGACATAAAACATTGGAACACCCAACGTAAGGTGGGAGTAGAAGTTGGTTTACCCAACTGATTATCAATAGTTTTTTTTGCCCGTTCCAAAGCTTGACGTAAAGCCCTTTGACCAAGACTATAAACAAGCAGGCACAAACCCATAACCATTGCTAGAGCAGCGACTCTTTGTGTCGAGTTGAGGAAAACACTTGAAGTAAAAAATAAAGGGTCTTTGAGAAACCGAAAACCGCGCTCAGTAGATTGCTGTGCCTTGTATTCACGTAAAACATCTTCATCGCTGAGTTCTTCGGCATCGAGGACATTGGTCGCTAAAATAAATCTTCCAGCTCGTTTAGTTTCAATGGCGATCGCTATTTCTTTGGGTTCTAGTGTTGCATCAACTTGGTAGTAAAAAGTGGGGGAAGAATCTTTACTTGGTCTACCACGTCCAGTATGTTTCTTGATTTCCTTAACGTCGATATTAGTTAGTTGGTGTAAGGGCAACTTAGAACTGAGCCGTTGTGCAGCAATCAGAGCATCTTTTGAACAGGCAAATTCTTGGTTTAACAACTGCCGAAGTTCAGATTGGGCTTTTAATAACTGTTTAGTCAAACGTTTTTCCAACTGTTTGAGGTCAGCATCTTTTCTTGCTTGGCTTTCAACGACGAACCAACGCTGTTGTACACCTCCGTACTCACTACAAGTTGGCGCAATCCGATACCCAGATATTACACTAGGATTAAATGCTTCTTGAGGCATATTATCTAACAGCATTTTTGCCGCAGTCAGGGTAATTGGTACTCTCGATACCCAGCGCAAATGTTTCATTTGTTGCAAATTTTCTTCGGTGTAAAGTGCGGCATCTGCAACAAATAAAGCATCTATTTGCCATTGCCGTTTGAAGTCCGCAATTATGGTCGCAAACATTGCCGAGTCCGATTCATTACCGTTTGCGACTCTTAAGTACAAGGGAATATCTCCATCCCCACTGCACATCAAGTCTATGATAAATTGTTTCAGGTCTGGGCGGTGGTCTCTCGAATAGCCATAGGTAATTTCGATTCCTCCTGGTTCCGCCTCCTCTTGTGTTGCCTTGTTGATGTAATCACCATCAACGTGAAATGAACTTGAATCGAGGTGCAAGCTGTCCATTTTTACCCCGAATTTACGTGCTGCACAAAGCGCAACTGTCACAAATACTTCAGTGAGTCCAGCCTCATATAATTTGTCCAATACTCGACCCAAACGGTCATCGTTTAAGTGTTCTGGACGTATTCCTTCTCCTAACAGATGCTCGCTCCGCTTTACCAACAAAAAACTTTTCAAACAAATATAATGGCGCACTCACGAACCCTAATCCGTTTAAAATCATTGCTTTTACAACTTGACCTGCACTGATGATTTCTTGAGAGTGACTTCCCAGCAGTCGGTTAATTTCTTCTACTAGATTCATCTCATCACAGATGCCTGCGACTATGCCGCAGTGGTCAATATCTTGTACCCTGATATCTGATGGTGATGCTGTCATGCTTCTAAAATGCAGCATTTAGGTCATTTTTAAAATACAGCATTTACGAGCGCACCTGCGGAATCTAGG
>NZ_JAVRBY020000142.1:0-1605 GCF_034531035.1 Nostoc sp. DedQUE02
TCACGCTCACGGATGCAACAATGGCGATCGCACTCAAGAAGGCAAGCGATCGCTTTTTATTGGGCATTGGGCATTGGGCATTGGCGACTGGGGATGAGACGGACTGCGATCGCACTTCTGCACAACCAATAGCCGCCGATGGGATAAGGTGGTGAAGCTAATAGATATCAGTACAAATTGCGATCGCCTTTTTAAAGGAGAAAATATGACCACTGCAACCAAAGAAAACACCACGGTTCAAGACCTGATTCAAGAATTACAAAACTTTCCCAGTGATGCACACATTTGCCTGACTGATGGCTATGGTGAGACATTTACCATTGTTGCGTTCGAGGCTGGGTCTGACGGGGTGAATATCGTCATCTCTAACGTGAACGATGATGACGATGACGGGCGGCGATAAACTTAGTTATTCGTCATTAGTCATTCGTCATTCGTCATTCGTCATTCGTCATTGGGCATTGGGGAAGGTGGGACCGAAGGGGGTAATGGGGAATGGGGACGCCAGGAGTGAAAACTTTTCGATCTCACTTGGTGGCTCTCTTACACTACTTAATGAAACTCAGTTTCATTAGCTCATGCATGATTTTTACAATTTTCACTCATCACCTTCAAAAATAATTTCTATTCTATCCAGAAAAACCTAGATAAATCAATGATTTCAGCTTTCGAGGGAGCTTCAAGCAGCCCCGGCGCGATCGCGCCAGGAGTGGCCCACAACAGGGCAAATCATTATTGAGAATGCTTGACACTATTAGTCAATTAACCATTAACCTTGGTTTCCGTCTGGGTTATCGTCTTGCTGCCAATCATTTTCTAGATCAATCCGTTGCAGTTCGATCAACCATAGTTCCAACGATTCGTAGATTTTCACTGCCATTTCTGGGGAACAAGCGCGAATAGTCAGCTCGACAATACTCTCCTGATCCTTTAAGCCCAAATGAAACAAATTTTTTGGTTCAGACATTTATTTTCTCCATGATTTAATCAAACTCTCAATCTCCACCGGGGCTAATCCATCTGCGATCGCAAGCTCAACCTCCCCCTTCCTGTGCTGCGCCAACTGCGATCGCACATTCCCCCCGGCGATATGCCGATGCTTAATCTTCCTCCCGGTCTTCCAGCAATAGCGGTAATAATGGTTGTCTTTGCGTTTAGAAGGACAGTACTTTTCTACCCAGTGAAGATGTTCTGGAACAGCTTTAATGTGTTCTGGAACATCGGTATAGTCCCCCAATCCTGGGGTTTTTTGTTCTGGAACAGGATTTTGTGTATTACGTTCCAGAACAAGAGACGGGCGATCGCCCCCGGTTTTGTGCGAGTGATTACTGATTAATTGGCTTGAGTCTGTGTCCTGTTCCAGAACACGGCCTGACTCCCAATCACTCCAGGCTTGCTCAAATTCGGTCAGATTTAAAAAGTCGTCTGGATCTGGTGGCTCCTCGATGTCATCGTAAAAAATTGTCAGTTGTCCGTTGTCGCTTTTATGGGGCACTTCTCCAAAGTCGGCCGGGTTCCAACGATCGCCATCGCCATTGGTTTCATCCCAGTAAGAATCGTAACTAGGGTGCAGGGGGGAAGGGGGAGCCGTTGCAACTGACTCCA
>NZ_JAVRBY020000143.1:0-1561 GCF_034531035.1 Nostoc sp. DedQUE02
GCTACACACCCCGCAAATAAAACAGGATAGCCACATTCGGGGTTTTTTATATCGGTGTAACAATGGCAATTGTTAATATATTCATTGCCATCACTCACCCATGACAAACGGAAGAATTCATAATGCCAGCGTTTTTTATCTCCCCAATCTTGAGGACGCGAAAATTCTGCAATTGGTCTTGATGCTTCAGTTCCGTCATCATTCATGCCGTAAATAGTTGCGGCATTATGAGTTTCACGAATTTTTCTAACACTTAAAAATTGATCGCTGTGATCGCTCATCCTGACCTCCGATTTTTCAAGCGATGATTACAATTGCAGCGCTGCTCTAATAAGTCTGTTGCCTGTTGCCAAGCTTGCAAAATTGCTGTGGCATTAACACCAGTGAAAGCTTGTCTATCGCCGTTGTGCCAAGTGAGAACTACAACATTGTTTGGGTATTCCTCATGCTGAAGTTGTCTGACTTGGGCTAGGTTGATCCATCCTTCTGTTGGAGTTTTGCAGGTAAACACAGATGGTGTGTTGATTATGGTGTGCATTTTGGTAAACTAACTTTGGTATCGATCTAGGGCGATCGCATTCTTTGGTAGGGAGGCGTTCGCCCTTGGCGTTGGCGTAGCCATCGCCTAAAAAAAACTTCAGCTAAAATCCATCAGGGATATCATCTGGGTCTGGCTGATCCTTGACTTTTTGGAGTCTTTGAAGTTCATTTTTTAAATTCTCAACCTCTACGTTGAGCGCCGCTAATTCTTTCTTTCTGTCTCTGATTTCTTTATCAAGTTGGTTGTGTATATGCTCCTCATGAATTTGGCGCTCAACACTTTCTATAAGTGCCTGTGTTGCAATTTCATGGTCTTGATAGTCTTCAGGTAGTAGAGCAGTTTTCTCTAATCTGCACGAATTGTAATCGTCGAGATTTAGAACTCTTTGGTAAGTGATGGTTGTTACTTGCATTTGCTGAAAATGTGATATTTTTTACTTGTACACGTTTGAAGTGTTTGGGTAGATGAATTCATGAGCGATCGCACTCCTCAACCAGACTGCGATCGCTTTTGAATTAGACCTACAACCCAAACTCTGTAATCCGGTCACGGAAAATTACTTCAACATTTACATGGGAAAGTTGTTTCATCATTTGGCAGTAACCATCGGCATCGTTGCGTCTTCTAAATTGGGACAAGATAACCCAGTTGCATGGGGAAACTTGTTTGACAACGATCCAATCAAAAAGCTGTTGTCGATAAGTCATAGGTAAATGCTGTTGTTAATTATGTTGGGTAGTATTCGTTAAGGAATTGCTCTAATTCCTCATCAGAAAATTGATGAAACTTTTGTTTACCTTGGTCGACATATCCTATTCGGTGAACAATTGCAGGTTGTCCAGTGTGTTTTGCTAATTCGTCAGTGACAAGTGCATAAGCGACTACCAGATATAACAGAAAGTTATTGGAAAGAACCACATCAGATTTTCGTTTTGTAATCCTCTTGGGGCCCCCATACAATTGCACGTCACCAGCTTTTATCCAAGCCGCGACTTGTATAGACAAACACTTCAGGTGTCA
>NZ_JAVRBY020000144.1:0-1525 GCF_034531035.1 Nostoc sp. DedQUE02
TGCTCCAGCACAGTACCCATACCCAAACGCATTTTGAAAGTGTCGCGGCTGCGGTTGCGTTTAATGCGTTTGGTATCGCCGGCTAAACGTCTGACGGTGGTTTCTCCGTTTTTGCGATCGCGTTCGGTTCGCTTCACTTCCCTAACTTCATATTCAATTACGGGTTTGCCATTGATACCCAGAAATGACTCAAAAGGATAAATCCTGGTAAGCAGTCGCGATCGCACTCTTAGGCCAAACCCAAACTTATCAAACACGGTCATGTAAGACTTGAATTCTGTCAGAGACAGCATTTCACTAATTTTTGCTTCTAAGCGCTGCTCATAAAGTGAGATATCGCACATCCAGTCAGCGTGCAGTTCTAGAATGGGGTCAATCTTAATTCCATAGTCTTGGGCAATGGAAATTTTGTAGCGATTGTCCATTCGGGTTTTCCCGGCGGGAGAAATTTCGGGACTACCGGCCAACCATCCCCAGAGTGGTGGTACAAATCCTGCCTTGGTAGATGCACTCTTGGTGTGCGCGACTTCTGGGAATTGCCACGCCAACAGTTGACGGGCATAATTGACAATTGGCGATTGCACGCGGTTAAGGTGTTCGAGTTGTTGGCAGAGGTCGCGCAGCTCGTCAATTGGTTCTGGGCGGTGCATGAGAAAGTATCTCATGTTTAGTTCCCCAGTTTCTAGACGGTGGTCTGGATCATGTCCATAAGCAGCCATTGCTAGAGCGTCGGCGGGGTCACTTTTATTTGGTAAATTTTTACCACCTCGGTAGCGCCTGAGTTCGACGTGACCAACCCACAATATTTTAATTTCTAGCTTATTGAGGATGGATGCCCACAGTCTTGAATAGTGGTTTCCTGTTGGTTCAAGAATGGCATAATCCGGCTTGATTTCTGCTAGGTAATCAGCAAAGTCAAACGCTGATTTTTGCTTCTTTTTAACATCAGGATTGGAGTAAAAAGCCGGATATAAAGTAGATGCTTTATTTCTGGTTTTATTCCAGTATCCCTGTAATCCGCCCTTAGGATATTGTGTTAAAATATGGCAAGTTACGCTCGATTTACTAACATCAATTCCCACAATAGTTGATTCTGTTTTCATGGTTCTGCGTTGCTTATGGTGGTTTTCAAGGATGCCAGTCCTTTGATTGACCCGAACTAGTGAGCGCACGAATCACCCTAACGCCCCACATATAAGGGGCGCGATTCAGGAGTAAACGCATTCGGGGAATTAATTAGAAAAGTGTCGCGCAAGAAGTTAGGAACGCCTCACTTTAGGGGCGCAATTCAGTCTAAACGCTGCACAATACTAATTAACTTGCGGATGCTTTGGACACAATCCGCGACGGTGGCAACGATGCCACCGTTTCGGCTAGTGTGTCAGCTAGCCTCATCGGGCGGTGTAATGTTGGTGAAATTGGTAATGGAGCCGTGGAGTTCTGTTAAAAAAGAAAGCAATCCATCGCGTGTAAAATTCGTGAGTTGTAGGTTGAAATCAAAAGTTTCACTATTGTCGAAATCATT
>NZ_JAVRBY020000145.1:0-1444 GCF_034531035.1 Nostoc sp. DedQUE02
TTGGGCATTGGCGACTGGGGATGAGACGGACTGCGATCGCACTTCTGCACAACCAATAGCCGCCGATGGGATAAGGTAGTGAAGCTAATAGATATCAGTACAAATTGCGATCGCTGGCCTTAGTTTGGCGATCGCCTGCTTTATTGGAGAAAATATGACCACTGCAACCAAAGAAACCACCACGGTTCAAGACCTGATTCAAGAATTACAAAACTTTCCCAGTGATGCACCTATTTGCCTGACTGATGGCTATGGTGAGACATTTACCATTGTTGCGTTCGAGGCTGGGTCTGACGCGGTGAATATCGTCATCTCTGACGTGAACGATGATGACGATGACGGGCGGCGATAAACTTAGTTATTCGTCATTCGTCATTGGGCATTGGGCATTGGGCATTGGAAAATGGGGAATGGGGAATGGGGACGCCAGGAGTGAATCAACTTTTCGATCTCACTTGGTGGCTCTCTTACACTGCTTAATGAAACTCAGTTTCATTAGCTCATCCATGATTTTTACAATTTTCACTCATCACCTTCAAAAATAATTTCTATCCTATCCAGAAAAACCTAGATAAATCAATGATTTCAGCTTTCGAGGGAGCTTCAAGCAGCCCCGGCGCGCTCGCACCCTTGAGAGGCCCGCACGGCGAAAATCATTATTGAGAATGCCTGACACTACTGAGTTGACGAGCGTGGTAGCAGCATGATAGGTTTTTCTCATGATGTGGAACGCTTCTAATCCACTCACAGCGAACAAAAGCCAAAATGTGGCTATTGTTGGACTTGCCTATTGGCGATAAGTCCCCAAAAAAATGCGATCGCAATCCCTCACAGATTGCGATCGCATTTTAAAATGTTCACTGCATGAACATAATCCCTACAATGGCGCAAAATCGTTCTCAAAAAGTGTCCAGTCCGGTTTTTTTGTTCGGAGCAGCATAGGGAGTTAGGAATTAGGAGCGCCAGGAGCGGATTAATTTTTCAATCTCCACCGGGGTTAATCCATCTGCGATCGCAATCTCAACCTCCCCCTTCCTGTGCTGCGCCAACTGCGATCGCACATTCCCCCCGGTGATATGCCGATGCTTAATCTTCCCCTGGGCCTTCCAGCAATAGCGATAGTACAGATGATCTTTGCGGTTAGAAGGGCAGTACTTTTCTACCCAGTGAAGATGTTCTGGAACGGCTAAAATGTGTTCTGGAACATCGGTATAGTCTCCCAATCCTGGGGTTTTTTGTTCTGGAACAGGATTTTTGGTATCACGTTCCAGAACACTCTTGCGGCGATCGCCCCCGGTTTTTTGCGAGTGATTACTGATTAATTGGCTTGAGTCTGTGTCCTGTTCCAGAACACGGGTTGATTTGCGATCGCCATTGGTTTCATCCCAGTAAGAATCGTAACTAGGGTGCAGGGGGGAAGGGGGAGCCGTTGCAACTGACTCCA
>NZ_JAVRBY020000146.1:0-1414 GCF_034531035.1 Nostoc sp. DedQUE02
TAGTGGGACTTAAACAAAAATCAAGCCCAAATATAGCCTAAACTAGCTTTATAAGAAGCAAACAGGTTACGATTAAGAGCCAACCAATCAAAAAATCTGAAAGACATAGCTGTTCTGAAAGCCTCTAAAGCTTCAGTAAAAGTGTTCAAAGGTTTGTTGGCCCACCTGCGTCTTAAGCCACCAGTGAGTTGATGCCAAAGAATAAAAGTGTAGGCACAAAAAACTAAAATAAAATGTCGAAGTAGGCTTGTTTTATCTCGGACTTGATATTCTTTAAGTCCTAACCATCCTTTGGCTTCCCGATAGAAAACTTCAACCCAATTTCTTTGGGAGTATGTGTCAACTATCCATTGTGGAGTCACAATTGATGAGTCAACATTGGTAATAAAATAGTCTATATCAGTAGCTTCCGAGAAAGTCGCAGCGTTCATGACGATAGCAATATTGCGCTTTTCGCTTAAGGATGATATCTCTACTTCTAGAGTTACCCCCCATAGGGTTTTAGCTTGTTCTAAGTTTAGTTGAATTTTCGTAAAAGCTTTTTGGGGTAAGCTTTGTGCTAATTCATCTAATCTAATTGTTTGTTGAATATTATTTTCATGAGTGACTGCCACTTTTCGATTTTTGGCTAGCCCTCCCAAATACTTTAATTTCCGTTTTTCCAACTCTAATAAGAACGACGTATTGTTGCCATATCCTGCATCTACAATTACAATCCCTGGTTGATACTTTCTTGCGATCGTTGTGTCTATTAATTTGATTGCTAATTCAGTTTTTTTTTGAAATTCAGGGTCTTGTTTCCCTTGAGCTAAACTACTGGCGTGCCGATATAACTCTATATCTAACGGTAAGCTTTTTCTTCCATCATATAAATGCGTTGTTACTACTACTATTCCGTTGTCTGTCTTGCCGATTTCTCCGATATATTGTCTTCCTATCCCCTCGGTAAAATTTCCACTTTTTCTATGTCCCGAATCATCTATTATCAAGCTAAAGCCTCTACTAATTCTTGTCTGGCTACACTTGTTCATGATCTCTAACCTACGCTCATTCACCCGATCGCTACACCAAGGCGCTTCAGTTAAAAAGCGATGCAGCGCGGTCTTGGGGGTTTCCCCCATGAGCGACTGCATCAAGACAGTGGTGTAATCGGTGCTAAGTCACTCCTACAGCATTAGAGGCCATTTGAAACAAGTTTTTTCTCTCACTTTCACCTAGTAATCCCCCTAAATAGTGTCTAAACTCTCTTTTTTGAGCTTTATGAGTAAATACATCATCAAATCTTTGACACCATTTTTCAAAGCATGGCGGCATGGCTGCGGGAGTCGTTTCTTTCATCAGCTTACTTTCACGTGAAAGCTTTGCTATTTAAGCATTATAGTCTTTTTTAATTTCCTGTTTTGTTTAAGTCCCG
>NZ_JAVRBY020000147.1:0-1391 GCF_034531035.1 Nostoc sp. DedQUE02
ATTTTGTCTCTTACTTATAGAAATCGCCGAAAAAGATTTAGTTTGCGGTTTAATCTAATTGCTGCTCTCTACAATTACGAGCTTTTTCTCTCCAAAATCAAATCTTCCTGAGTGACTTTTGCAAGAGGTCTATTCTCTGCTTTAACTATTTGATGGAGAATTGGTGACAACTGAAGAACTGAAGAAACTTACTACTGGGGTGAGCAGTCTAGTACGTCTAGTTCGTGCTGACAGCGAAATACTGATATAGCATTAAGATGAGTAGAAAATCTCGAAAACCATTGATTGGCATTACAACTTACGGTCGCCTTGCAGCATTACCATTTTCTCTGCCAAGCGAATATATAGATGCAGTCCGTGCTTCAGGTGGTATTCCCATATTATTACCACCAGGAGAAATTGACTCTGACTTAGTTCTTGACTCTTTGGATGGTTTAATCATCTCTGGTGGTGGAGATATTGACCCTGCTTGCTACAATGGTTTTGATCATCCTAGTATTTATTCTGTTGATCGCGAACGTGATGCTTTTGAATTGCAGCTTGGCAAGTTTGCTCTTGAACGTCATCTGCCGATATTGGGTATTTGCCGGGGTTTACAAATTCTCATCGTCGCCTGTGGGGGTACTCTAATTCCTCACATTCCAGATGTTTACGGTACATCTGCATTACATCGTCTAGAGCCTGAGCCTGGACGACGTTTACCTACAGAACATCTTGTCAAGATAGATGTAGAAAGTCTTTTAGCTAACTGTTTACAGAATTCTCACATATCTGTAGTTTCTTGGCATCATCAAGCGATAGATAAAGTACCACCTGGTTGGCGGGTTGTTGCTTATGCTTCGGATGATGGAGTCATTGAAGCTGTGGAGCATGAACACCATCCTTGGGCAATTGGTGTGCAATGGCATCCTGAGCTTTCAATTATCAATCCCAATAATCAAAGACTTTTTCTAGCTCTCGTTCAGGCTGCACATACAAAACACTTATGCGATGAGCCTAACCCTGGAACTGGTTGAACAAGATGACGGAGGATGGACAGAGAGTTCGGTATTATCGACATCTGTCTCACACCTCTAGCTTAGGCTGATAGAGATAATTACTCTTTTATATTTTTATCACTTTTAAGTAAATCATTAGCCTTGAGCTTTGGAAGCGAACTTTGAAATTGCCACAAAGGAAAACAAGACCAAGTATTGCAGCAAATCAAACAGGCAGACTTAGAGATGTTGGAATTGTCTGCGGCGGCTGGAGAAATCGATTTAAAGTATATGGATGAATCAGGGTTTTGTGCTTGGAGTGAACCCAATACTTTTTGGGTTTTGGGGGAAAGGGGAAAGGGAAAGGTTTTAATTCACCTTTCCCCCTTACCCTTTAACCTTTTCCCAGACCAA
>NZ_JAVRBY020000148.1:0-1361 GCF_034531035.1 Nostoc sp. DedQUE02
CTTTCAAGGGTAGGGAATTAAAAATCAGGCAGTAGAGAGGGTGATTTGAAAGACATTCATTTGTGGAGTCAAGGTTGGCCAAGGTTCAGGGAAAAAACCACCGATTGGTAATGGCTCTCGATTGAGAACGGCAGCCTTAATCACTAAAAACCCACGACAAAAACACGACAGACAACGATGGAGGAAACTATGTTTAAAATTGCGTCGAGCAACATGGGTCGGTGGTAGCTCATCTAAACTACTAATGGGTAAATTTGCATCAACTTCTTTGCCAACACTGACTTGCCACAAAGTAGCAACAGCAATAGCTAACCAATGCCTTTCGGCACGTTGAGGACGTGTAATTTTAGTCCGATGCCAAGCAAAGCCACCGCGTTTACCGTCTTTAAACAGACACTCAATCCAAGAACGCATCGAATACCAGCAAGCATCGGCAATTTCTGGAGGCAAATCGGTGATAATTACCCAAGGGTCGGCATAACCCGGATCATGACGAGCTAACAAGGTACAGTCAATCGAGTTAGTTTTAAAACAAGTTACCCAAGCCTGGAATGAGCGACCGACTTCTGGCACAAGACTATTTAGTGGTCGCCAAGAGTTCTCACCGTGAATTTGAAACAGTCCTTGAAGGTTAATCCGCATGAACGGATGCCAACCAATACTTTTGATTTGTTGGTACAACCATTCTGCATAAAGTCCTCTGTCTGTGGTGACGATGACAAACCAATCTGCTGGAACTGTTTGACTGATATGGCGAAATAACTCTTGCCAATGAGGTTTCCAACTTCCTGGTTTGGTTGCTTCGACTATTTTCCAAGCAATCGGGATTCCGCAACCTCGCTAGACAACACTAATTGCTAATACAGTGAATCTATCGCTCAATGTGGAACCATCTGCTGCCAATGCTAGCCGTTTTTCTGATTCTGGCCATCGGCTTAAAATCCACGACAATAACGGACTAAAACAAGATTTTACCTCCAATGAAGCCGGCCCATGTTTTGTTTTTGTTTTATCTTCTGCGTCTCTCAACCATTCCCGTAACTGCTGACGGACTGTATTTTCCTTTTTTCCCAGTAGCTCTGCTAAAAACACCGAAACTGTTGTCAGCCCGCTTGATTGGGTCATGACTATCCCAAAACTCCACATTGCTAGTACTACTGCTTGTGACTTGGACAGATGCGGCATCTTTTCTATGACTGTCCTCGTCCATTGTCTTAATTCCTCATTCTTTCCTAATTGCATTTTCCCTCCCACACCCTGACATTCTTCGCCGCTTCTGCCTTAGTTATTTTTGCGGTCTGACTTCAGTTCTGTATTTTACTGGCTATATTGCCCCTTTCTTAATTCCCTACCCTTGAAAG
>NZ_JAVRBY020000149.1:0-1311 GCF_034531035.1 Nostoc sp. DedQUE02
TAGGTTTCGCACAAATGATAAGCTGACCTTAAATCTTTGCTCTAACTGGCGTTGAGACCCTTCTTCTGCAAGATACGTACGCCATAATCACACGCTAGCTCCTACGAGATTCACATCTCTAAGATCAGTATCTCTAAAGGTGATGCCAGCCAAATTAACTTTTTCAGAAAAATTTTTCGCTCTCCACTGATTCCAAACCTGTACCCCTTGCCTCAATATCGCCACATGCTTCTCATTCACCATCATCAGCTACCTCCTCTGCTCACCTGTAGCCAACAAACTACTCCGCATCTTGCCATCCATCAATTGATGCCAGCAGTATATTCACTAAAGGATGGTCGATTAGCTCCTTAAATGCCTCTGTTCCTCCAGACTTCAATGCACCTATTACTCGTGCTTTCAAAGTGGGGTTTTTCTCAATCTCATTCACAGCCCTAGCCACAACCGTCATCTTCTCCGATGTGGTAGTAGTGGGGTATGACTGGCTCAGTTGGTTGAGAAGCTGTTGAATTTCTGCTGCGGCTTCTGCAAGATTCTGCTTTTGCTCAGGGTTGTAGTTGGTGATGTTGCCGCCGATTTGGTGCGCGTTTACGGTGTCAGCGTTTACTAGACCACCACCGAATTGAGCGCCTTGTAAGTTAAAACTAGAACTTTTATTACTTACCCTTTGTTGGTTATTTTCTCCTTGAACATTATTAATATCGCCATCAACTGAACCACCAACTGTAAAGCCACCGGGATTGTTAGTCATAAAACCTACCTGCTCAACGTTTGAATAAAAGCTGGGACGCTCTAACGCCGTCATCACCATATTTTCTAATCTACGGATTTGATTATCTTTTTCTGCTAGCAGTAATTTAATCTCTCGCTCCGGCAAACCTTTTATCTGATTATAAGTGTCAAAATATTCTGCGCTCAGTTCAGACTTATCAGCCATCGCTGCTGTTTTTGCACGAAGCAAGAACTTATCTTCGCCTCGCACTTCCATTCCCACAATCCGCAAATCTGCTTCTGGGTGATTTTCGGCTAGCTGCTTAAAGGAAATAGCGATCGCTCTGGGATCAACACCTTGGTTATGGTACAGGTCGAGGGTGTCGAAGATTGGCTTGATGAAATCGCCAAATTCGCCATCTGCAAATACTTCCTGGCGATTATCTGGTTTGCGGTGCGGGTCAGGGTTATCTGTTGTGGGCTGGCGCATATAAACGTATTCGCACCGCACCCCATCAAATTTAGTCAGGACTTACGCAACTGTCACAAGCAATGGCGCGGTGTAGCCGCGCCGCGCGCCAAGCAACTACACGATAAACA
>NZ_JAVRBY020000150.1:0-817 GCF_034531035.1 Nostoc sp. DedQUE02
CTGCGGTTATTTCTAATGATGACTATGCCAAAATCAGAAAAAAGATTAGAACTGATAGGTATAAATTACTTTGGGATTTGGCATGGTACACCGGGGAAAGATGGGGCGCTCTGGTGCAACTTAAGGTAAGTGACGTTTACTTACCCAACGGACAAGTAAAAAAGAAACTAATTTTTCAAGCTTTGATCAGAAAACATCGCCCCGATGGTACAGCTGATAATGTGATTATCCCCGTTCACGAAAATTTGAAAGCATCTCTTGAGGCGTTTGAATGCTGCGGCAATAGCTTGTGGCTTTTCCCTTCAAGGTGCGGAACTAAGCCTATCACCTGGCGCAATGCATACGGCATACTTCAAAGAGCCACTGAAAGGGCGGGAATGACTGCAAAGGGGATCTCTACTCACACCACCCGCCGGACTGTAGTAAACAAACTCCGAAGGAACGGAACCGATAAAGCAATCATTCGCCAAATCACCGGACACCGAAGCGACAGGGGACTAGATCCTTACTATGAAATTGAGATGGATGAAGTCGAGGGCGCGATCGCAACTCTATGAACCCCAACCTCCTATTCCTCCAAATCGAAATATTCTTTGAGCGCCTCCAACAAGGGGAATACGATCATCCCTTGCACTTGGCTATGGCACTAGAAAATCTGAGTAACCAGGCATGGGAGGAAGTTGACCGAGTTTATCCAAACCTGTGACAAACCGCAGTGGAGCGGATAAGCTCATTATTCATCACGCTCACGGATGCAACAATGGCGATCGCACTCAAGAAGGCAAGCGATCGCTTTTTATTGGGCATTGGGCATTGG
>NZ_JAVRBY020000151.1:0-805 GCF_034531035.1 Nostoc sp. DedQUE02
TTGGGGCCCCCATACAATTGCACGTCACCAGCTTTTATCCAAGCCGCGACTTGTATAGACAAACACTTCAGGTGTCAAATCACTGACTTCACCACTTACGGGACACTGGTAGCCTGAAACACTCTTCATCAGCTTTCAACGGCTATTACACAAAGTGCTAATTTTCCCGGATTTGGCTTTTGCTACTGAGATGAGACACTTTAGGTGAAACCAGCCAAAATACCTGTCCCTTACCGAGTCAGTTACATCGGACTGGTTTCGTGTTGTCTTTCAAGTCTCATTATGAGACCTCAAATTGTTTATGTCAATTAGAGGCATCAAAATGAGATATATAAGGTTACAATGGAATCAAGAAATCGAAAGCAAAAGCAGGAGAGTGATTCACCTTTGGACACTCTGAGGATAGAACGAACCAAACTAACTCAGGATGAGCTGGCAATGCGTTGCGGTATTCCACGAGCGACTTATCAGCGCTGGATATCGGGTAAAACTGAAGCGAGGCTCACCATGTCTCAACTCAAAAATTTGTGCCGCGAACTAAACATAGATCGCATAGATGAATTACCGAACGACTTTGGCCCACCAAAGCGATCGCCTAACTCCGAAATCTAAAATCTAAAAATTCGCCACAGTGCTGTAAGCAAGCACTGTGGCGTGGATTAACACTAACCTAATTATGACGGAATCCGACAACGGAGCGGCCCCCAGGCAGCTGACATTGTTCGCGGTGGAGTCAGTTGCAACGGCTCCCCCTTCCCCCCTGCACCCTAGTTACGATTCTTACTGGGATGAAACCAATGGCGAT
>NZ_JAVRBY020000152.1:0-798 GCF_034531035.1 Nostoc sp. DedQUE02
TCATTTTTGAAGCTGAGAAAACTTGAAAATTGGTGGATGATACCTTCACGTTTTTTCATAACTTTTGCTGCATTTTATATAAATTAATTAAAAAATATTTTAATATTATCTGAAATAAGTTTTGAAAATCTATCGTTTTTCTATCGTCATCATAGAGGAAAGATTAAAATCAATTTGAAATTAGAGCATGGCGATCGCATTATGTCAATAAAAGCAATATATTCTCAATAGAGTCGAAATGAATCTCATTAACTTATACTTATTGCCAAAGGTTTTGCCATCACCGTTAGTAAGTTTTGTCTGCGACACGCTAAGAGGTATGAGGGTAACAAGCTGTTGTAGCCATCACTTTGAGTTCTGTAAACTAAACAAAGCGATAAATACTGATTATCAGGGTTGATTCTTAATCTTGGCTGTGGTCAAGAGTAATTTAGATGCGTTTGCTCTGGAAATTCAAAGTAAAACTGTTGTAATTGACTGTTTGAGCAGAAGTTTAACTCCGTTTATTATACCTCTATATTTCTAATGGGTATTAAATCAATCAATTTATGCAGTTTTCAAATAAAAATTGCATAAACTATCTATATGATTTTAAATGGTCGTATCCTGGTTTGCTGCCAAGTTGTAACTATTACACAGAATAGGTAAAAACGAGCGCATTTACTGATTTATCAATTATCGAACAGAGTTCACCGATGCATAATTTGATTTCTGTTATACCTACAGGACTTACGCAACTGTCACAAGCAATGGCGCGGTGTAGCCGCGCCGCGCGCCAAGCAACTACACGATAAACAT
>NZ_JAVRBY020000153.1:0-791 GCF_034531035.1 Nostoc sp. DedQUE02
AAACTGTTGTAATTGACTGTTTGAGCAGAAGTTTAACTCCGTTTATTATACCTCTATATTTCTAATGGGTATTAAATAAATCAATTTATGCAGTTTTCAAATAAAAATTGCATAAACTATCTATGTGATTTTAAATGGTCGCATCCCGGTTTGCTACCAAGTTGTAACAGACAGGATAGGTAAAAACGAACGCATTTACTGATTTATCATCTGCCACGCTCTCTGTTTTAATAATTATCGAACAGAATTCACCGATGCATAATTTGATTTCTGTTATACCTATTTAAGATATAGAAGTAAAAAATACTCATCTAAATTTCCGTTTAACAAGATTCTATTTTTCTGAGCTTGACACCAATGGTAAGATTGTCAATAATTTGAGGATATTGAGTATTTATATCTGACTATGAAACTAAAAAATATACAAGAAATATTTTCTCTAACTCAAAGTAAATTTGCGATCGCTCTACTTTTGACACTGTTTAGCTGTACTAGTTCTCCTTTAATATTGATAGCAAAGTCTCAACAGCCAACTAGCAGTGGTAATCAACCACCACAAGACGGATCGAGTAGAGGTAGACCTACTCAACGGGGAGGAGCAGGTAGCCGTGGTAATTGTCCATCTGTGGAAGTACCAATTGTAGCCTTAATACCTGAAAAAACAGTAAGCTTAGTTGTTGAAGCAAATCCCACCTTTTGGGTGTTTGTACCCTATCAACTTAAAGATGTACCTAAGGGAGAATTTGTATTACAAGATGAAGCAAACAACGACATTTACCGGGCTTCTTTTA
>NZ_JAVRBY020000154.1:0-621 GCF_034531035.1 Nostoc sp. DedQUE02
GCATCGTTGGTGTTAATAACAGTGAGTGTAAAGACATTACTCGCTTGAGCTTGAGCAATATCCTTGGCGATAACTTTAATGTTTAAGCTACCAACGTTTTCATTTAAGGGAGTACCACTGAAGGTTTTGGTAGTAGCATTGAAACTTAACCAACTCGGTAGTGGGTTGCCGTTTTCAAGAGTGGCACTGTAGGTGAGAGTGTCTCCGATATCTGGATCTTGGAAGGTGTTTGCGGGGATTGTGAAATTGAAAACTGCGTCTTCTGTTGCTTGTTGAGCAGTGATGGGCGAAGCTACAATTGGCGCATCGTTGGTGTTAATAACAGTGAGTGTAAAGACATTACTCGCTTGAGCTTGAGCAATATCCTTGGCGATAACTTTGATGTTTAAGCTACCAACGTTTTCATTTAAGGGAGTACCACTGAAGGTTTTGGTAGTAGCATTGAAACTTAACCAACTCGGTAGTGGGTTGCCGTTTTCAAGAGTGGCACTGTAGGTGAGAGTGTCTCCGATATCTGGATCTTGGAAGGTGTTTGCGGGGATTGTGAAATTGAAAACTGCGTCTTCTGTTGCTTGTTGAGCAGTGATGGGCGAAGCTACAATTGGCGCATCGTTGGTGTTA
>NZ_JAVRBY020000155.1:0-534 GCF_034531035.1 Nostoc sp. DedQUE02
TCATTTTTGAAGCTGAGAAAACTTGAAAATTGGTGGATGATACCTTCACGTTTTTTCATAACTTTTGCTGCATTTTACACAAATTAATCAAAGAATATTTTAATATTATCTGAAATAAGTTTTGAAAATCTATCGTTTTTCTATCGTCATCATAGAGGAAAGATTCAAATCAATTTGAGATTAGAACATAGCGATCGCATTATGTCAATAAAAGCAATATATTCTCAATAGAGTCGAAATTAATCTCATTAACTTATACTTATTGCCAAAGGTTTCGCCATTACCGTTAGTAAGTTTTGTCTGCGACACGCTAAAAGGTATGAGGGTAACAAACTCTTGTAGGCATCACTTTGAGTTCTGTAAACTAAACAAAGCGATAAATACTGATTATCAGGGTTGATTCTTAATCTTGGCCGTGGTCAAGAGTAATTTAGATGCGTTTGCTCTGGAAATTCAGAGTAAAACTGTTGTAATTGACTGTTTGAGCAGAAGTTTAACTCCGTTTATTATACCTCTATATTTCTAATGGGTATT
>NZ_JAVRBY020000156.1:0-525 GCF_034531035.1 Nostoc sp. DedQUE02
CCGAACTCAGAGGTGAAACGCTGCTGCGGCCACGATAGTTTAGGGGTTGCCCTACGCAAAAATAGCTCGATGCCAGGTTTCATTTTTTAACTTAAAACCCTCTACCTTTTATAATAGCTAGGGGGTTTTTGATTAATTCTAATGGCGTTGCCTAATAGAGGGATGAATTGAGGTGTTCTACTATGTATTGTCTATAGTGTGGTGATTCTACTGAGATTAGAGAAAACGGTAAACAAAGAGTTATCAGAAGAGACACAAATTACCTGATCAAATGTAAGTTGATCAAATATTTCTTAGATGCGATCGCGTAAAGTTAGTAAAGAAGAGAAAAGTTGATTTTTCAGTGGTTTTTTGAGAAGTTGCTGTACATTAACTAATTATTTGTCCAATTAACAAAATCTTGTCACAAAATAGGTAAATAGCTAAAAGCCTGTCTTAACTGTCTTAACCAGGACTTACGCAACTGTCACAAGCAATGGCGCGGTGTAGCCGCGCCGCGCGCCAAGCAACTACACGATAAACATG